>CAOKPI010000039.1 GCA_948470605.1 uncultured Clostridium sp.
TATTACAGGAGGTGAAAAAACGATGGCAACAAATTCAAACAAAAAATTAGTTCCAGAAGCTATGTCTGCTTTAGATAAGTTCAAATATGAAGTAGCTAGTGAAGTTGGTGTTAATTTAAAAGACGGATATAATGGAGATATCTCAGCTAAAGATGCTGGTAGAATCGGTGGTAACATGGTTAGAAAAATGATACAACAAGCTGAACAACAAATGAAATAGTTTCATTTTTAGTTACTAATCTTCATTTTGGTAGGAAATTAAATTTTGTTTTTATTTATTTTATTTTTAAAATACATAAAGGCAGGATTTGATTTCCTGCCTTTTTTTATATTGTAGAAAATTATTTTATGCTTCTGGTTCTACTAGACCATAATTTTTTCCATCTTTCAATTTATGGATAGCATTTACTTTTCCTGTTTCAATATTAATAAATACTAAGAAATTGTGACTTGGTTTTTCCTTTAATTTTAAAACAGCATCTTCTGGTAACATTGGTTTAATTTCATAATAAGATGTTTTGACAATTTCATCTCTTATTTCAGCAATTGGGTCAGTTTGTGTTTCCATGTTTTTAATAGAAGAATCTTTCATCATTTTTTCTTTTTTTGTTTTGGCTTTTCTGATTTGTCCTTCTAAAATGTCAATGTCTTTATCAATAGAGGCGTACATGTCTTTATCTTCTGTTACTGCTCTGTATTTTTCCCCATTTGCTGTTACATAAATTTCTGCTATTTGCTCATTTTTTTCTGTTTTTAAAGTAACGTCTGCTTCTGCTTCTTCAAAATACTTATCTATTCTGTCTAATTTTCTTTCTACATAATCATGAATTGCTTCTGTTATCTTTAGTTCCTTTCCTGTTATTTTTATTTTCATTAAAATCTCTCCTTTCTTTTTATAGTCTTATTATATACATTAATTCTATCCTTGTCAAACTATTAATTTTGAAATTTCATTTTTGGTAAATTATGAAAAGCTCCCCCCTTTTGCAAATCAAAGGGAAGAGCCAATAGTCCGAAATTATCGGATTATCTTTAAGTTCTCGACATGGACTCTCATCGTTTTGCCCTCGCCGAGAATGAGGGTAGCTATATTTTCATCGACTTCCTTCACAGAATAATGTTTTCCTCTATGAAGGAGGTTCTTCTTACTGGTATGTGGACTCAAGCACACCATGCACCCTTTTCTCAACCTTTTGGGTTGAAACTTAGGAGCATTTGATAGCTCTAAATACCGCCCATCAACCAGATTATAATGAGCTCCCCTACTATCTTGGATAAGATAGAGGTGTAAATCATTGGTAAAATAAGGATTCCAACCAGTTGGCTGGGTAATACCAACCACAGTTCCCTCTATTTCTTCGTTTAGGAATTGTGCCTCCCTGGTTCCTTTTACCCGAACCATGTCCCCAAATTTGAATCTTGCTTCCATTGTCTACCTCCTTAACTCTCTGAAACTCGAAATTCCCTAAGTTCCAATTGCTGCATATTTTTCATTATTGTATCATCATTGACATAAAAAGTCAACCATATGTAGCCGAGTTTCAAGTTGGGGCGCTTCTCTTATTACAAAAATAAATCCTCTAACTTATATTCTTTTTCTAGCTTCTCATTAAAATAAAGTTTACTTACTAACTTGAACTCCTCTAGAGCCCCCTCTTTTAAATCAAAAGAATATAATTTTTTAGGAGGAGCTGTTACAGTATATTTGATAGCATTTAACGTACTCTCACTAATTTGTATCGTACTGGTATCTTGCTTTCCGCATATTTTACATGTTAACCCATTATCTTTTAGGCTAAAATAAGTCAAGTTCTCTTTTTCTTGACAATTGGTGCATTTCATTACTTGTGGGGTAAATCCTAAAATGCACAATAAACGCAATTTAAACACACCTAATACCATATCTAAATTTTTATCTGTTTCAGAAATGATATAAAGTGTATTTAATAATAATTGTAATATTTGGTAACAATTCTGATTTTCATGTGTTACATCTTGCACGATTTTATTAATATGTACAGCATATTTTAATTTATCTAAGTCAATTCTTAGATTATAAAACACTTCAATTGGCTCTACTGAATTGATATGATAAGTTTGAGAACCTTTATACACTAAATATTCGCCAAAGCAAAACATCTGTGTTCCAGCCAAAAGAGCACTTTTCGGTCTTCTTGCTCCTTTGGCTACACATGAGATTTTGCCGAACATTTGGCGTTAATACTGTCAACATTTTGTCAAAATCTCCCATATTATTTTCTGACAATACAATTCCATTTATTTTTACATTTGCCATTTCAAATCTGATTCCTTCCTAAGTGCTAAGGTCATCCTCCAAACCTTCTTTTACAGATTTTAAAGAGTCTCCTTCTATTCCTTTTTCTATATCTTCAATTTGTTTTAATTCCATAAAGGCATTAATATCTCCTGTATTTTTAAAGGTCTCCCATGCTATTTTCTTAATCATAAGCTTCACTTCCTTCATTTAAAGTTTTACCTTTAATTTTATCTTTTGCAATTTTGTGGTTTTTTATACCATTTATTTTTTATCTATTGATAGAAATCCATTATTTTAATTTGAATCTAGTTACAATTGAGTCATTGGATTGCCAATCCATTTTTACTTTTACCCAAGTTTTCAAATTTATCTTCCTACCAAAGTTTTCCTCCATATCGATTCTAGCAGCTCTTCCAATTCGTTTTAACATTTCTCCATTTTTTCCTATAATAATTCCTTTATGAGATTCTCTCAAACAATAAATCGTAGCTTCTATATCGTAGATTTCTTCCCCTTGTTTATTTTTTCTTTGTTTCATTTTTTCTACTTCTATATAAATGCCATGAGGAACTTCATCTTGCAATAGTTTTAACGCTTTTTCTCGAATCGTTTCTTCTGCTAATTGTCTTAGTGTTTGGTCTGTATACTCCTCTATATCATAATATGCTGGACCAGGTTTTAAGTGCTTTTCAATTTCATCTAAAATAACCTCTTTGTATTTCTGGTTGGTAGCCGAAATAGGAATAACAGCTTCAAAATCATATTCTTTTCGGTACAAATCAATTAAACTTAAAAGCGTATCTCTTTGTATCAAATCAATTTTATTAATAATCAAAATTGTCTTTCTTTTTGCCTCTTTTATTTTATCTAAAATAATCGTATCGCCTCTACCAATCTCTTTACTCGTCGCTTCTATCAAAAATAGGACAATATCGCTATCTGGTATACTGGAAAAAGAAGTCTCTACCATTGTTTCATTCAATTTCGTTTTCGGTTTGTGAATACCAGGTGTATCTGTAAAAATAATCTGACTGTTCTCTCGATTCACAATTCCCTTAATAGCTGTTCTCGTTGTTTGCACTTTATTCGCAATAGCAGCAACTTTTTCTCCCACCAACAAATTCAATAAAGTAGACTTTCCTACATTCGTTCTTCCAATTAATGTTACAAAACCTGATTTAAACTCTTCTTTCATTATTCTATATTTCTCCTTTTTTTGGGATGGGCACTTTTTTATCTATTATACACTATTTTTTTGCTAAATTTGTAGAATTTGAAAAAATTTTTTCAAAAAGTATTTTTTCTGTGATTCTTTCAATGTGTTTTTCTTATCATAGAAGAAAAAACTAAAAAGTTTAGTTTTTTCTAAAACTTTTTAGTTTTTTATCCTACTGACTGCTAGCCCATCACCAACCTCTAAAATTTTTGTTTCAAGATTGGGATTTTCGCTAACCTCTTTAATATATTCTCTTAAATTTCTAACAGCTGTACGTTGTTTGTGTTTATTATAGTCACTCATAACATAACCTTTGTATAAAATATTGTCAGCAAAAATAATGCCATCTGGTTGAATCATTCTTAGAGACTCTTTTAAGAAAAAAGGATATTTCCCTTTGGCAGCATCTATAAAGATGGCATCATATTTTTCATTTAAAGTTGGTAGAATCTCGACCGCATCCCCTTCATAGATACGAATTTTGTCTTCTACTCCAACTTTTTTAATATTTTCTTTTGCCTCTTTTACTCTTTCTTGTTCTCTTTCTATCGTATCAATATATCCGTTTTCTGCTAAAAATTTGGTAAAACATATTGCAGAGTATCCTACTGCTGTTCCTATTTCTAGCATTTTTTTTGGTTTGCTTTTTGTTAAATATTCTCCCATTATTTCTAATGTGTCATCCATGATTATTGGTATGTGTTCTTCTAATGCTTTTTGCTTGATTTTTTCTAATTCTTGTTCTTTCATAATTTTTTATTTCCTTTATTTTATTTTTTAAAATTATTTACATTTTTCACATTATGTTATATACTATTATATATTAAACTTATAGAAAGGATGTTGAATATGAAAGCTATGGACATTATTAATGCAATTCAGAAGGAGGTTCCTTTATCTATTCGGGAGCGGAATTGGATAAAGGATAATACAGTCAAACGAGATCTTCAGATCGATTCAGACAATTTTTTTATTGATTTATCTGAAATCAAGAGCATGGATCCAAGACATTACCTTATTATCCAAAATGGTAAGAGCAGAAAGCTTAGAAAATTCGATACTGATAAACATGCAATTATCGTTATAAATCTAAATTGTTGTAGGGTATTTAAGCCCAAACAATAATATAACGTATGGTACTATATTCAATTAATATCCTAGAGGTGGCTGATTTTGTTTCAGTCATCTCTTTTTTGTTTGATTCTAAAAACTGCCAAAAAGAACTTTCCTCTTGGCAATTTTTCATTAACGTCTATTCGCTCTTTCTCTTTCCTTGCTATCCAAAATTTTCTTTCTCAATCTAATATTCTCAGGTGTAATCTCAACCAACTCATCATCTTGAATAAACTCAATCGCCTTTTCCAAAGACATTTGAATTGGTGGTACCAAACGAAGGGCCTCATCTGAACCAGAAGCTCTCGTATTGGTCAAATGTTTCTCTTTGCATACATTAATCGCTAAATCTTCTCCTCTTGCATTTAAGCCCACAATCATTCCCTCATAAACTTCCACACCTGGGCCAATGAACAAATCTCCTTTGTCTTGTGCATTGTACAATCCATAGGTTACTGATTTTCCATTTTCAAAAGCAATAATCGTTCCTCTTACTCTAGCTTGAATCTCTCCCTTAAATGGCTCATAAGAATCAAAGATATGGTTCATCGTGCCTTCTCCTTTGGTATCTGTCAAAAATTCGGTTCGATAGCCAATCAATCCTCTTGCTGGTATCTTAAATTCAATTTTGGTATGACCGTCTTCTGCTGGTTCCATATTGGTCATTTCCGCTTTTCTTTTTCCTAATTTTTCAATCACATTTCCCACGCAATCATCTGGCACATTCACTACCAATTGTTCCATTGGTTCACATTTTACACCTTCGATTTCTTTGAAAATAACCTTTGGTCTAGAAACCATTAGTTCAAAACCTTCTCTTCTCATGGTTTCAATTAAAACAGATAGATGAAGCTCTCCTCTACCAGATACTTCAAAAGAATCTGGTGATTCCGTTTCCTTTACTCGTAAAGATACATTTCTCTCTAATTCTTTAAATAATCTATCTCTAATATGTCTAGATGTAATAAATTGCCCTTCTTTTCCAGCAAATGGCCCATTATTGACACTAAATGTCATAGAAACCGTTGGTTCATCAATATCTACAAATGGGATTTTTTCTGGATGCTCAAAATCACAAATGGTATCTCCAATGCTAATATTAGCAAGACCTGCTAGTTCAATAATATCTCCTGCTTTTGCTTCTTCCACTTCTACTTTGTTTAATCCAACATGAGTATACACTTTAGCGATTCTTCCTTGCGTAACTTTATCTTCTTTTCCGCAAATAGAAACTGGCATGCCATTTTTAATGGTTCCTCTTTCAATTCTTCCTACAGCAATTCTTCCTACATAATCGTCGTAATCAATATTAGAAACTAACATTTGAGCTGGTCCTTCTTCATCACAATCTGGTGCTTGAATCGTGTTGATGATGGTTTCAAATAGGCAACTTAAATCTTCTGTTTCATCCTTTAAATCCCTTTTAGCAATTCCATTTTTAGCAGATGCATACACAACTGGAAAATCTAATTGCTCATCACTAGCCTCTAACTCAATAAATAACTCAATGACTTGGTCTACTACTTTTTCAGGTAGTGCACCTGGTCTGTCAATTTTATTGATAACAACAATAGGCTTTAACCCTAAAGCTAAAGATTTCTTTAACACTTCTCTTGTTTGAGGCATAGCCCCTTCAAAGGCATCTACCAATAGTAGAACCCCATCTACCGTTTTTAATACCCTTTCTACCTCTCCTCCAAAATCAGCATGTCCCGGTGTATCGACAATATTGATTTTGATGTCATCATGCATAACAGATGTATTTTTAGAAAGGATAGTAATTCCTCTTTCTTTTTCTTGGTCATTGGAATCCATTACTCTTTCTTGTACTTGTTCATTTTCTCTAAATACATGACTTTGTTTTAACATAGCATCTACTAACGTTGTTTTGCCATGGTCTACGTGTGCGATAATTGCAATATTTCTTATTTTTTGATTGTTCATTTTTTTACCTCTTTCCATAACAATTGGGACATTTCTTTTTGCTCCTTTTGGTACTTTTAGGAACACATTTTTATTTCTTTATAAAATTTGTCCAAATTTTAAGGACTGTCCCTCAGTCCCTTTTTTCGGGATTTTAAGGAACGTCCCTAAATCCCTTTTATTATATAACTTTTAAGCTATTTTGTCAATTCTAATATGTTTTCCATAATTTCATTGGTTACCTTGTCTAAAACTTCTTTGTCTTTATTTCCCTTATATTGACTAAAATCTAAAGGCTTTCCATAAGCAATCACAACTTTTCTATTTTCTTTGGCTCCACCTTGAATGCCACATGGAACTACTTTGGCACCACTTCTTACTGCAAAAAATGCCACGCCATCTTTTAATTTTTCTCCCTTTTCTAGTCCATTTCTTGTACCTTCTGGAAATAGTGCAATGCATTTTCCGTTCTTTAATGTTTTTAGAGATTCTTTAATGGCACCTACATCTTTCTCATCTCTTTTTACATGAATTACCTCAAATGTCCATTCAAAAAATCTCAAAAATAGATTTTGGGCTAATTCCTCTTTCGCCAAAAAATGTAAGTCTCTTTTGGCTGTTACTATCATTAATGGTGGGTCAAGATAACTTCTGTGATTGGCACAAAATATGACAGAGCCTTCTTTTGGAATATTCTCTAATCCTTTTATTTCTAATCTGTAATAAATTTTAAACCATAGATATACGGCTCCTTTTGCTATACTTTTAATCATTGATTTTATTATTTTTTTCACTTTTATCATCTCTTTCTTGCTTTTATCTTAAATTGTTAATCAATTCACTATTGTTCTTTACCTTGCCTTACTTTTACTATTCTTACTATTTCATCTGTCACTTCTTCCACTGTCATATTGGTAGAATCTATATAAATGGCATCCTCTGCTTGCCTTAATGGTGCAATTTCTCTTGTTTTATCCTTTTCATCTCTATCCTTAATACTTTTCAAAACTTCTTCATAAGAGGTTAGAATTCCTTTTTCTTGGTTTTGTTGCACTCTTCTTCTGGCACGTTCTTCTGGTGAAGCATCTAAATAAATTTTTACATCCGCATTCGGAAATACAACGGTTCCAATATCTCTGCCTTCCATAATGACATTTCTTCCTTCTGCCATTTTTCTTTGTAAGTCTAATAACTTTTGTCTAACCATTGGTATCATAGAAATGGGCGAAATAAAATGATTGATGTCATTTTCTCTGATTCTTTTTGTGACATCTTTTCCATTTAAAAAAATTTCTCCATTTTCTTTTAAATCCATTTCTATTTGAGCTAACATCTCTTTTATTTTATTTTCTTCCTCAACTTGTATTCCTTTTTCAAGCATATTTAAGGTAACACATCGAAACATAGCTCCTGTATCAATATTGATTAACCCGAGTCTTTCTCCTACTTGTTTTGTAATCGTTCCCTTACCAGAACCAGCTGGTCCATCAATTGCCACAATAAAAGACATCTTTTCTCCTCCTAATCTTTTTGTATTAATCTCCATACTGTATGTATTAAAACATTGTTACTAAACTATTTTAATCTTCTTCCTTTGGCACATAAATATTTTTTGCCACTACATCTAATGCGACAATATTCATAGCGGTTAATGTTTCAATCTCTTTTTTTGCCTTTTGTTTAAAATCCTTCAGCCCCTCCATCACATTATAACCATATAACATAGTGACTTCCATGTAAATTTTGACACCTTCTCCATAATTTTCTACTCTGGTTTTGAGTATCTTATAGATGACTGGCACTTGTATAGCTAGATATTCCAAGATTTGTCGAAATACTAAATCTGAAATCGTAAATCTTCCCATATAACTAAAAGTTGGTCTTATAATTGATTTTTCTGATATGTATGGTTGCTTTCCTCTTCCTTTGGATTTGAATATTTGTAGTGGGTCTAATAAATAGCCTGAAAAGTCTTTCTTGATTTCAAAGGTTGGTACTGGTATAACGTGTTTTCCTTCTGTTACTCGAATTCTTCTTGCTGTTTTCATTTCTGCTTCTGTTGCTACATCTGTAATATAGGTTGTTTCTGCTATTTCTGGCAAACCTAAATTAGCCGCAATTTTTTGTACCATTCCATCTGATGTTCCCAAAATTAAGATACTTTGTGGCTTGTATTTTTTTAATGCTTTGATGATTTCCGCTTTTTCTTCTTCTTCATAAAAAAGCGCATGCTTAACAGTAGCTACTTTGGTTGGTGCTTTTTTGGCTGATTCACCAGCTACTACTTCATTGTCTTTGATTAGTAATCCGTCGTCTATGATAAAATGGGTATCTTTTTCTCCTGCTACCATTTGTGCTCTGTAACTTTTTCCTGTACCAGATGGTCCTACAAAGGCATATACTTTTATTTTATTGGCAAATGGTAAGATTTCTTTTATATCTTTTAGCATTACGTTTTCTCCTTTTTTGTTTGCTAATAATTACAACTATTGCTATAATTAAGGCAAATCACATCTGCTTATTCTTATTTCCTACATTTTATAGTTTATAATATTTTTCTTCAAAAAACAAGCGAACATATTAAATTTTACTTAGCAAGATGATTTTTTCCTCCATACCTAAAGGTATTACTTATCTGTAAGCTCGCTTCATGCTCGCACAGTTAAGGGCATCCCCAAAATCATCCTCTCAAATTTTTTCTTCTTAGTTGACCACAGGCTGCATCAATATCAGAACCTAGTTCTCTCCTAATAGTAGCCACTATTCCATGTTCATTCAAATAATCCCTAAATTTCATAATATTTTCATTAGAACTTTTATCAAATTTCCCATTTTCAATTTTATTAATTGGTATCAAATTCACATGGCATAACATACCTTTTAGCAATTTAACAAGTTGTTTGGCATCTTCCAAATTATCATTATTGTCTTTGGCTAACGCATATTCAAAAGAAATTCTTCGATTGGTCTTTGCTATGTAATCTTTGCAAGCTTGCAATAATTCTTCGATTGGATAGGTGTTATTAACTGGCATCATACTGCTTCTTTTTTTGTTATCTGTTGCATGCAAGGAAATAGATAAAGTGCATTGGATATTTTCTTCTGCTAATTGATATATTTTAGGAACTAATCCACTGGTTGAAATACTGATATGTCTTGCTCCTATGTTTAGCCCCTTTGGATGATTTATCAGTCGGATGGCATTGACTACATTTTCATAGTTGTCCAATGGTTCTCCTATGCCCATTAACACTACATTAGAAACTCTTTCACCTGTATCTTGCTCCACTCGTATGATTTGTTCTACAATTTCCCCACTGCTTAAATTTCTGACAAAATTAATCCCTGTAGAAGCACAAAATTTGCATCCCATTTTACAGCCAATTTGAGAAGATACACAGATACTATTTCCATGATGATATTTCATTAAAACCGTTTCAATGGCATTGCCATCTAATACATCGAATAAGTATTTGATGGTTCCATCTTTAGATTCTTGCTTTTTTAAAATGTTAAAATTACATATCGTGTAATTGTTTTTTAATTTTTCTCTTAGTTCTAGTGATAAATTTGTCATTTCATCAAATGCTTGTACTTTTTCGTCATATAACCATTTGAAGATTTGCTCTGCTCGAAATGGCTTTTCTCCTATTTTTTTTAACTCTTGTTTTAATTCTTCTAAATGATAATCTTTTATATTTTTCATTGTTCCTCTTTCTTTCACTCTATTTTTATTTCTTATTTTATATCACAAAATAGGCTTTTTTTCAATGCCACCTATTTTGTTGTCATATAGAAAGGACGACCAGTGGTTGTCCCTTTTTAGTACCTTATTCATTTGCCAAACTCTTAAAGAAGCTCTTTGATAGCTTCTTCTCTTGAGCTAGGATGTAATAGTATCGGCGGAACATCGAACACTGTCTTCGCACCAGTCTGTCCTTCCTTCTTCATCCTATAAGCTGCTCTCGCATAAGCTACGAGAACTGCTCCTGTAAATTCTGGATTCGAATCAAGGTTCAACTTGAATTCCATCGCCTGCTTGATATCATCACTGGTCTCTCCTGTGCATACGACAAAACCACCATGTGGTAACCCACTGTAATTTGCCTTCAATTCCTCCTCTGTGATGAAATGGACGGTTGTATGATAGGGTGCAAAATAATTCGGCATCTCAACAATTTCTTTTCGAATCTTTTCCTGATCTGCTCCTTCCTCTGCCACCACATAGCATACTCTCGTATGTTTCTCACCATCTGATAAATCGGGATTCTCTCCTTTTCGAACTCTTTCCACTGCTTCTGCAATCGGAATGGTGTACTGCCTTGCATCCTTTACTCCGCTTATCCTACGAATGGCATCAGAATGCCCCTGACTGACACCTTCTCCCCAAAATGAATATGCTTTTGTTCCAGAAAGAATCGATTCCATATAAAGTCGGTTTGTAGAAAACATTCCTGGATCCCATCCTACGGAGATGATGGAAATATTTCCACCTTCCTTTGCTTTCTCATCAACAGATACCAGATACTCTGGTATCTTTTTGTGCGTATCAAAGCTATCAACTGTCGAAAACCACTTTGCAAATGTTGGCACCTGTTCTGGTAAATCTGTTGCCGACCCTCCTGCCATAAGTAACACATCCACTTTATCTACATATTTGATTGCCTCCTCCATGGATACCACCTTAGTAGATGTGTACTTTGCTATTTCTTCTGGATTCCTCCTAGTAAAAATAGCTATAAGCTCCATGTCTCCATTGTTTGCAACTGCTTTTTCGGCACCTTTTCCAAGATTACCATATCCACAAATTGCAATTCTAATTTTTTCGTTATTCATAACTCTTACCTCCTTTTTTATTTTTTCCTATTTCTTTAGGAATGATTATTTCACTACTTGACTGTAGTCTATTGGATTTTATTAAATCGTCCAATCGCTTCATCATTTGATAGTCTTTTCCATAAACAAGCATAAAAAGACTTTTTCTAATTTTATCATATATGGTTTCTTTTTTGATAACAAGACTTGTTTCCCTTAGATTAGACATCAACTTTCTCCTTACATATGAAATTTCCTAACAATTTCTTCCTTTACATCTCTAGCACACAACACCAAACAAAGCACAAAATTCAAAACTGAAATCCCACTTGCAACTATACTCAAAATCCTATCTTGCACCATATGTTCTGTCACAAAAACAACAGGTAACATACTAAAAAACACAATCATTAATTGATAAATGGCATATTTAATATATTTCTTATAACTAACAATGGTTAAGACCAGCATTGTCACATTGGCAATCATAATCATAATGGGAATCGCTATATTGATAGACCACCCCTTCCTTCCCAATTTATAGTCAATATAAAATGTTAGTAGCGAAAGCGCTATGGTTTGTAATAACACATGTCCTGCTATATTAATATTTTTCTTAATCGAATACATAACCACAACCCAGCTATACAAAATTCCTGCATTTACGAAAGCCGCCCATGGAATACTTGGTGTTGTCAATTTATTAATAACAACTAAGATAAGAGCCATTCCTATGGATATGCTTAGTAATATTTGTATGATTTTATCACTTTTCTTTGCTTTTATTTTCTCTGGATATATCATCTAAAACACCATTACTTTCTATTTCTATTTTGATTCCTTTTTCTTTTAAAAATTCATAAAATCTTTTTTCCATATGGTTATCTTGCAAAATCGAGGTAAAGGTAAAAACCATCTTGTTTTCAAATGTACAACTAGAACATTTTATTTTTTCCACTGGTTCTGGTGCAATTAGCATTAAAAAGTAATCAATATAATCCTTATATTTCCCTATAATACCAATTCTTCCTATGTTAGAAAAAGTAGTCGTTGTATATTTTCTAATTTCAATATAGCTTAATCGAACCAATGCTTTTTTCACTAGCAAAGGAACTGGTCGAATCAATGGATTATTCCCTATCTTTACATTGGTTGACATGGTTTTCACAATCTCTTCTTCTGTCAATCTTTTGTTAAAATCTTTTTTTACAAAATCTAAAATCTCTTCAAACGTATCTAAATCATTCTTTTTCATTTCGCCTTCTACGGTAATGTAAGAAAAGAAATTTGACATCGTTTTAGAAGGAAAATATCTTTTCAAATTCACAGGAATGCATATTTTAATCGGTCTTCTTCCTTTTGCTTTTTTGTAATTTTCCTCATAAATACAATACATTAAAACAGCTGTTAAATACTGCGTAATCGTTGCTCCTTGTTTTTTACTTTCTTGCTTTAATGCCTCTAAATCAATTATTTGATGAATGGCACTAATGGCTCCTAATTTTATTTTTTTCCCTTTTAATACATATGCTTTTTTACCAGAAGCATTTGACTTCGCCTTTTTATCATAATTTTTCATGTAGCTATCTTCTGTATCATAATCCTCAATCTTTCTAATCCTTCTCTCTTCTTCATTTAGTATCTCTGGGTGCATCCATTCTAAATACGTATAAATAATTTCCTTAAAAAAAATTGTCCCACTATTTCCATCTGTTAAAGAATGAAAAATGTCAATATTGATTTTATTTTTAAAATAAGTAACCTTAAACAAGTAATTATTATTACGCCTACTATCCATATATTGACAAGGATAATCTTGCTCCTCCTCAATAATAGGCTCCTTCGTATTATGCTCTAAATAATACCAAAAAAAACCTGCCTTCATTCTCACTTTAAAAGACTTATACTTCTCCAAAGTTTGCTTCACTGCTTCCTCCAGTATCTTTGGATTTATGTTTTCCTTCAGAACAGCTGACAAACGAAATACGGTACTATATCTCTTGCCTGTAGACATCGGAAAAATCTTTGCTGAATTATCCAGTCTCCTCCAATACAATTTATCACTCTTTTTATCTTTCATTTTAATTCCTTTCTCTAGTGGGCATTTTGGGACAGGTACAAAGTAGCCATTTTCATTGGGTGTGTCCCAAACTCACTACCTCAACTGGTCATCCCTACTCGCTAAGCAATCTAAAATTTCCTGATACCCTTGTTTTATCAGTTCTTGACTACTGTTTTTTTCTATCATCCATATATGACTGGCTTGCTCATATTCTTTGATTTCAATTGGGACTCCCACTTTTTCTGCTTTTTCTTTTAGTACATGAACGTCTGGATTTAAAATATCATAGGTTCCTGTTAATATGGTTATATTTTTTAATTTGGATAAATCGCCTTCTATGGGATTGACCAAATAATTGTTGATGCCATCTTCTCCTGCATAGGCAAGCCCAGCTAATTTTAAAGTTTCTTTGTTTAGTTGTTTATCCTTTTCTTCTATCTCTTCGATAACTGGATTGGTTAGTCTAACGTCTAACCAAGGTGAAATTAAAATGGTTTTGGCTGGCATTGTTAAATTGTCTTCTCCTACTCTTTCTTCTAACGCTAAGCCTAATCCTGCTCCTGCTGAATCCCCCATTAAGACAAAATGATTGGTATCAATTCTGTCTATGATTTCTTTATATAAGGGAACTACCATTTTGAATACGTCTTTATAGTTGTATTTGGGTGTTAATGGATAGTCTGGGAAAATGATGGTTGCTCCTGTATCATTTACGATTTGCTCAACGAATTCCCAATGTTGTTTGGTTGCTTCTGCCACATATGAACCACCATGAAAATATAGTATTTTGAGGTCAGATTTTTCCCTATTTTTTGGTGTTACGATAAATATATTTCTTCCCATAAATTGTTCGGTTTTTAATTGACAAGTTTCTTTTACTTTTTTTGGTACTTTGGTTTGTATGTCCATTATTAAGTAATAAGCAATTACCAATAATAAAACTACTAGTAAAACAAGCAAGACGCCGTATGGTTATTTTTATTATTTTTATTTTCATGCCATTCCTTTCTTATTTCTTCTTTTTTGCTATTTTATCATAGTTCCTATGAAAAAAAAAGATTAATTGGTAGAAATCACAAATTTTTTTCTTTTGCTTTTTCTTAGTTTTATTGATATACTGTTAACAATACTATATTGAAAGGAGGATTTCTATGTCAACACCACATAACGAAGCCAAATTAGGTGATATTGCCAAAACAGTAATTATGCCAGGTGACCCTCTACGTGCTAAATATATCGCAGAAAATTTTTTAGAAAATGCTAGATTAGTCAATCAAGTAAGAGGAATGTATGCCTACACTGGAACTTATCAAGGAAAAGAGCTAACGATTATGGCTCATGGAATGGGTATGCCAAGTATGGGAATTTATAGTTATGAATTGTACAAGTTTTATGAGGTAGAAAATATTATTCGAATTGGTTCTTGTGGAGCCCATAAACCAGAACTAAAATTATTTGACATTGTATTATCTAATAAAGTTTATTCCGAAGGAAATTATGCTTTAACTTTTAATAACGATAACTGTCATTTAATAGAAGCTAATCAAGAACTGAATCAAATTATCCAAGAAACAGCTAACCATAAGAATTTTAATATATACTGTGAGAATACCCTTTGTTTAGATGTTTTTGACCCTTACATGCCAAATAAAAAAACTTTTGTGAATCGTTTGCCAAAAGACTTAGATTTTTATGCAGGAGAAATGGAAGCTTTTGCTTTACTTTATAATGCTCATTTCTTTCATAAAAAGGCAAGTTGTTTGATGACTGTTGTAGACTCTGAGTTTATAACAGATATTGCTACAGCTGAACAGAGAGAAACTGGTTTAAATCATATGATTGAATTAGCTTTAGCTTCTGCTATTAAAATTTAATTTTTAAATAATTTCGTATTTAAAACGATTTAGCATTGTTTAATAATAACATTATTTGAATCAAAAAAACTGGTAATCTTCGTTTTGAAAATTACCAGTTTTTTTATATAACTTACTTATTTTTTTATGGACAAAATTTTATATTTCATAATACCAGCAGGTGCATTCACTTCTACCACTTGATTTTTCTTAGCTCCTAATAAAGCACTTCCCACAGGTGATTCATTGGAAATTTTATTTTCTGCCAAATTAACCTCTGTTGAGCCTACTATTGTGTATTCCACTTTTTCATCAAATTCCATATCTAATACTTTTACAATATTTCCAACTTGAATGGTTTCTGTATCAATATCTTTTTCATCAATTATTTTGGCATGTCTTATTTTATTTTCTAACTCTGCTATTTTTACTTCATTTTCTGCTTGTGCTGTTTTTGCTTCATCATATTCTGAGTTTTCTGATAAGTCTCCAAATCCTAAAGCCACTTTTATTCTATCAGCAATTTCTGCTCTTTTTTCTGTTCTTAAATAATTTAATTCTTTTTCTAAGTTATCATATCCCTCTTGTGTTAATA
>CAOKPI010000040.1 GCA_948470605.1 uncultured Clostridium sp.
TTTTTTTCAATAGTAGGACATGGGGACGTAGATGATGTCCCAAACCTAATGGTTTGGACATCATCTACGTACCCATGTCCTACTATGTTCTATCTACGTCTACATCCGCAATTATTGGTATTATTATTTGAATTTGAAACTATATTAACTCTTGTACTTGTTCCATTCGAACTAGTTACTTGATAGCTACGGCCATTATTTTCTTGTGCACAGCCACAATTATTAGATGTATCATCTTGAATACTCCTAATGGTTATCACATTATTATCATTATTACAATTATTATGACAAGAACATCTATCTTCTCTTCTACAACAACATGAATTTTCTCTTTCACATCTATTTAAAAATCTCGTTATGACACAAGTAAGAAATGCTGTAATATAACTTATAATAGCATATACGATAGCGGCAATTAAAAAGTTTAAGTTATTTACTATAAATGTAACAATTAGAAAAATTGCAAATATAATAGCAGCAACCAATACAGGGTTTTTCAAGATTTTTTGCAAAGCAATTGAAATGATAATAACGGCAATTGGTAATGCAAAAAATATAAGTAAAATATTCATAATTCCTCTCCTTTTCATTTTTACTATATTTTATGCATGATTACTATGATTTGTTAAACCTTGCCATTTTCTATGCTTCATACTCTACTTTTACTAAATATAATCCTTGGGGTGGTAATGTCTTCCCTGCCTTTGCTCTATCTTTTCCTTTTATAATAGTAGCAATCTCCTCTGGCTCTATATTGCCCAATCCGACTTCCACCAAAGTTCCTGCGATAATTCTTACCATGTTATATAAAAATCCATTTCCTGTTAATTCAATCCATATCCTATCATTTTCTTTTTCTATGATTTCTGCTTTGTAAATGGTTCTTACACTACTTTTGGAACTAGTTCCACTTGCTTTAAAAGCTTTAAAATCATGTTCCCCTTCCAAAAAATGAATCGCTTCTTTCATTTTATCAACATTTAATTTTATCCCAATATGTGTTTCTAAATTTCGATAAATGGCTGTCCCAATTTTTGAATTGTTAATAATATAACGATATGTTTTTCTTTTACAAGATAATCTACTATGAAACCTTTCATCCACTTCCTCTGCTGATTTCACTAAAATTGATTTTTTTAAATTACTATTAATGGCTATTGCAAATTTTTCACTGGGAATATTCGAATTTGTTTTAAAATTGGCTACTTGACCTAATGCGTGTACCCCACTATCTGTTCTTCCAGATGCCATTAATTCAATTTCCTCTCCTGTTATTTGTTGAATGGCTTTTTCTATGGTCCCTTGTATGTTCAGTTTATTGGGTTGTTTCTGCCAGCCATGAAATTCTTTGCCATCATATTCAATTACTAATTTTATATTTCTCATATCTTTCTCCTAATATAGGAATGGCAAGTTTGTACTTGTTCCAAACTTGCCATTTAATTTTCCTCTTGTTTCTTTTCTTCTTTTATTTTTTTTAACCTACTTTTTCTCTCTTTTTTCTCAACGGTGAATCTTTTTGTCACAATATTATTAATTAAAATTTTCTTTAAGACATCTTCTCTCACATCAGCAATTAAAGTCCCATCTTTTGCTACTGACATCTTGCCTGTTTCTTCTGATACTACTACCACAATACTATCTGATTGTTTCGATATTCCAATGGCTGCTCTATGTCTAGTTCCTAATTCTTTTGCAATATCTTTGTCATCTGCCAATGGTAATACACATGCTGCTGCTGCAATTTTATTTCCTGCTATAATAACGGCTCCATCATGTAGAGGAGTTTTTGGTTCAAATATATTAACCAATAATTGTGGCGAAACTTCTGCATTCATTGGAATTCCTGTTGCTATAATATCTTGGATTGCAATATCTCTTTCTAATACAATTAATGCTCCTGTTTTTGCTTTGGAAAGCTCTGTTGCTGCAATTACTACTTTATAGATGTCCTCTTTCGTTTTGGTTGACACATCTTTATCAATTCCAAAAAACTTAGTCAATTTATTGGTTCCTAATTGCTCTAATCCTCTTCTTAATTCCGGCTGGAAAATAACAATAATAGCAATAACTCCTAAATTCATAATACCTGTTAAAATCCAGTTTAAAATTTTTAAATTTAAAAGCCCACTGACCCAAGTTGCGATAATAAAAAGTGCGATTCCTTTTATTAATTGCCACGCTCTAGAGCCTCTTAACACTTTAAAAAAGCAATATAATAAAAATATTACAATCGCTAAGTCTATGATTAATGTAATTAATTCTAATGGGTTTTCTTGTAATGATTTAATATAAGACATGATATTGTCTTTATAAAAATTTTCCCAATTCATTCCTAAATTGATTACCATTTATTTCTCCTTTTTTAGTTCTTTTGTAAAAATTATTTGTTATTTTTCAAACTCAGCCCATTAATGCATACACAAGAGTAACCCCTGTTCCTGCTACCATCAAAAGTGCCAATACTCCTGCCATAATTTTTACAAATATCTGTCCTTTATCATATTGTCTTTTTGGTGCTTTCTCTTTTGGTTCCTTCTTTTTCATTTGACTCAATCCTTTCTTCACATTCTATACACTACCTACTATTATAACACATCTTGTCAAAAATTCAATTATTTCAAAACAAATTCCAGAATTTTCTGCAATTCACAGTTATTAAATTTTGCTTTACTTACTTAATTGTAAATGATACACATTATCATATTTTATCCTTTCATAACTTCCCATATTGTATTTTCTTTTAAAACATTATCCTGCGAAATCTTAATAATATCCTTTAATTTCTCCTTCGCTTTTTGTAACTTTTGCACATCATTAGCATGGACATAAGCTAACACATCCTTTTGTTTTACCTTATATCCTACTTTTTTCGCCAAGACAATTCCCACTGTTGCATCTATATCTTGTTCTTTTTTCTCTCTTCCTGCCCCTAAAAATCCCGCCAATTTTCCAATCTCTCTGCTATCAATTTCTTGTACAAATCCATTTGTTTCACTATAAATCAGCTCTCTATATTTTGCTTTTGGTAATTTTTCTAGATTTTCTAGATAGGTAGTATCTCCCCCTTGTCTTTTCACCAATTCCATGAATTTAAGATAAGCCTTTCCGTTCGTAATATTCTCCAACAATCTTTTTTTATTTTCCTCTAATCCTTTTCCTTTACCAGATAACTGAAGCATATAAGCACCTAACTCTAATACAACTTGCTTTAAGTCTTCTGGCATATCTCCTTGTAAAAATTTAACCGCTTCTATCACTTCCAATGAATTTCCAACCGCATATCCTAATGGTTCATTCATATTGGTTAAGACACAAACCGTTTCTCTATTTGCTAATTTTCCTATTTGAATCATAGTGTTAGCTAAGTTTCTGGCATCTTGTATATTTTTCATAAAGGCACCTTTTCCCACTGTTACATCTAGCACTATTTTTTGGGCACCACTTGCAATTTTCTTGCTCATAATACT
This sequence comes from uncultured Clostridium sp., assembly GCA_948470605.1. GTDB lineage: Bacteria > Bacillota > Clostridia > TANB77 > CAG-508 > CAG-269. The sequence continues at coordinate 3,471 of CAOKPI010000040.1, forward strand.
AGACGCTATTAGTGGAATACTTTCCACACAAGAAATGCTATCCCTAAGTGCATACAACTTTTTATCAGCAGGTGCCAAATTCAATGTTTGCGAAATCATGCTAATTCCAATTTCTTGCACATTTTTCACAAATTGTTCCATTTCAATGGAGGTTTGATAACCTGGAATGGCTTCCAATTTATCCACTGTTCCACCTGTAAACCCCAATCCTCTACCTGACATCTTAGCCACTGGTACTCCTAAGGAACTAACTAATGGTAAAAGGATAAGAGAAACTTTGTCTCCTACCCCTCCTGTGGAATGTTTATCCACAATCACCTCTCCTAGTGTGGATAAATCTAATATTTCTCCTGAATGAGCCATTGCTAATGTCAAGTCTGTTGTTTCTTGGTGTGTCATTCCATTTAGATAAATTGCCATAACGAAAGCTGCTACTTGATAATCTGTTATTTTGTCTTGTGTATAGGCATTCACAAAATACTCAATTTCTTCTTTTGATAATTCTTTCTTATCTCTCTTTTTCTCTATGATTTCCAAAAAGTTCACTCTTATTTCCCCTATTCATTTGGTTTATTTCTCTACAAAATTTTTCGTAAAGCTTCTTCTATGGATAGGACATAACCCATATTCTTTAATCGCTTCTATATGTTTTGCTGTACCATAACCTTTATGTTGTGCAAAACCATATTGTGGATAATCTTCATCCCATTGTCTCATAATTCTATCCCTTGTTACTTTTGCTATAATCGAAGCTGCTGCTATGTTATAACATTTAGCATCTCCTTTTACGATAGAGTCATAGGGTATTCCTTTTGTATCAATATGAGTTAAAGCATCCACTAGAATTAAATTTGGCTTTACCTCTAGTCCTTCCACAACTTTGGTAACTCCCTGTTTTGTTGCATTTAAAATATTGATTTCATCAATGACATCCTGTCCTATGATAGCAACCGAATAACTAATGGCTTGTTCTAAAATCAAATCATATAATTTTTCTCTCTTTTTTTCTGAAACTTTTTTGGAGTCGTTTACTCCTTCTATCATAGAATCTTGTGGCATGATAACTCCTGCTACTACAACTGGTCCTGCTAAAGGACCTCTACCTGCTTCATCAATTCCCGCTATTTTTTGAAATCCTTTTTCATATAAATCTTTTTCTATTTCTTTTAATTTTGTTAATCTTTCTAGTTCCTTTTCCTTCATTCTTAATCTCTTCCTTACTAATTACACTATTCTTTCATGGCATCAATGGCTGTTAATGAATAGTTTCCGTTATACCCCTTTGTATTATAGATTTCAACTGTTATATTCGTTTCATCAAATTGAATTAAAAATTTTTCATCTTTTTCTAATTGCATTTTGCTTAATCCCCAACTTGTTTGTGCATCTGTTGTTAGCCAATAACAAGTAGTGGTATCTGCTATTCCAAAACTAGATGGTATATTAGTATCTGTTGCTTTTTGTAATTTAGCTTCCTCCACATAAACTGCATTCCTAACATTTTGTTTCTTTTGTTCATCTGGATTAATCCCCATTTTAAAAGTTGCAGATTCAACATATTCTCTAGCCTTTGCTTCAATGAGTAACATATTTGTCTTCATTTCTTCCAGTTTTGCCTTTTTTATTATATCTGTGCTACCATAAATTCCAATTCCTGCTAAAATTATCATAACCACAATCGTAATAGATAAAGCAATTAAGGTTACACCCTTTGTATTATTTTTTATGTTTTTTATACACATATTGAATCATCCTTTTCTCTTCTATTTTCTACATTATATATTTTTATTTTCATATTTTCAATACAAAGGCAACTTTTTTTCACACAAATTTCACAAAACTCTTGTATGATATGGGTATAATAGGTTATGATAGTAATAGTATTTATCTTAAAATAAATTATAACCTTGGAAAGGAAGGATATTAAATGGAAGAAAATCAAAACCAAGAAGAAAAAATTCAAAACTTTAAGACAGTACAAAATCCTAATACATACAAAACTATTTATAAAAATGAAACAACCACAAAATCAAGAGTTGGCTTTAGAAGAGGTTTTTTATTACCTTTTCTTAGTGGGATGATTGGATGTGCTGTTGTATTAGGTGCTTGTTTTGGAGTTCCCTCTATTCGCACAAAATTAATAAAGGAAGGCATTTCTATAACAAATGGAAACCATACTCCTCAAAACTCAGGATATGTCAGTCAAACCTCACTTTCTAATTATTCTGATACTGCCATCTATGCTGCCAATAAAATTTTGCCATCTATCGTAGGAATTGAAGTAGAATATAATGTAAATTCTCTTATCTCTATGTTTGGAAGACAATCTCAAACGAGTACCGCAACTGCTAGTGGCTCTGGCATTATTATAAGTGATGATGGTTATATTCTAACCAATAATCATATTGTAGCTACCTCTTCATCTGAATCTTATTACGAGGTTTCAGAAGCTACCAAATTGACAGTTACTTTGTTTAATGATGAAACAAAATACGAGGCAAAAATTATCGGAACCGATGAGCAAACCGACTTAGCTGTTATTAAAATTGAAAAAAGCGGTCTGTCCAAAGCAGAATTTGCTGATTCTGACAATATTAAAGTAGGCGAATTTGCGATGGCTGTGGGTAATCCATTAGGTATGCAAAGTAGTATCACTTGTGGTGTAATTAGTGCTGTTAATAGAGAAGTTACTGATTCAGATGGAAAGAAATTTACTTTAATGCAAACAGATGCTGCTATTAACTCTGGTAATAGTGGAGGTGCTTTGGTAAATAGTGAAGGAAAAGTTGTTGGGATTAATACCTTAAAGCTTTCTGGAACTGGGATTGAAGGTATGGGATTTGCTATTCCAATTAATGCAACTACTGATATTACCTCTCAATTAATTCAATATAGTAAAGTAAAAAGACCTTATATTGGAATTTCTGGTATGGATTTAGATGAACAAACTGCAAAAGCCAATAAATTGGTAGTTGGAATCTATGTAAAATCAGTTGATGATTTCTCTGCTGGCGAAAAAGCAGGTATTAAAATTGGCGATGTCATTATAGAAGCAGATGGACAAAAGGTTACTTCTATGGATAAATTGAATGAAATAAAAAATTCTCATCAAATTGGTGAGGAAATGAAAATTAAAGTAAATCGTAATGGACAAGAAAAAGAATTAACCATTACATTAGGGGAGCAACCATAACATTTGTTGATTTTTCACTTTTCGTTCACACAATGGACAAAATTGATTAGTAAAATACAAGCATAGTCAGTAAATGTAATACTGATTGAAATAAAAAACATCCCCTTTTATTTTCAAAAAGAGAAGCCAACCGCTTCTCTTTTACTTTTTCATAAAATTTATATCACAATTAAATCCATTTCGCTAGTAAATGTTTCATTCCCATAGGCATAGATAATATATAATGTATCATGTGTTAAATAAAATTCTCTTGAGTTCTCTACTTTGTAGGTGTCACTTGTAGCATCTCGGCTATAAATATTATAACCCAAATTCTTTAAATCTTCTACTTTCTTTTGCTCAATGGTAATTCCCTTTTTTATTTTATCTTGTAATTCCGACTGATTTACATTTTCGATTCTTGCTATTTCCTCTAGTGAAATCTCTTTGTTATTTCTTAAATCATAATTATACGTCTGAATAATCACTCTTTGTGCACTTGCTCCCTCTTTTAAATTAGAACGAATCATCACGGATAAAATACCATTTTGCACATTAGCTACATATTCTACTGTATAAATTATATTTCTATTTTCACTCTCTAGCACACTACTTGTTTTATAAACAAAATCTTCGATTTCTTTGTTGTACCTATTTATTATTTCATTATCCATATTAATATAAGGAATATGAACATCTACATCATAACTGTTTAATTTATTACTTTTTCCTTCTACTTTTGTATAAACAAGTGGCTTATCCTCTTCCTTCTTTTTGCTGTCTGCCTCCTCTTGCTCAATTCGATTGGTAAAAATTTGGTCAAACTCGGTTTTTAGCATTTCGGTTTCTTCTTCTGTCTTTTTGCCTAATTTACTTTCTTCTTTAAAACCTAACATTCTTCCTACATCAATTCTAGCATAAAACTGAACACAAAAAGCAAGGATAACAGAAATAATGCATATTATGATAATTGTTATATAAATGGCTATTTGCTTCTTATTAAACACCTTTTTATTTGGTAAAACTACTTTCATGTTAGCTCCTCTTCAATCTCTTTATTCTTATTATAGCATTTTTATTTTTTTTTGCCAAGAGTAATTTTGTATTAAGTTATAGAGAATATGATTGACAGAGTAATTTTGTATTAAGTTTCAGTTTTTCTGGGATATGCTCCTACAAAAAAAAACGAAACTTAAGCTAAATTTTTGTTGACTATTTCGCATTTTTGAGGTATGATATGGTATATTGAAATTAAATAGAAATGAGGAATTAAAAAAGTATGTTATGTTCAGAATGTAATCAAAACCCAGCTATTCTTTTTTATAAAAAAATAGAAAACGGAAAAGAATCCATGGAAGGCTATTGTTATGACTGTGCTAAGAAAAAAGGAATCAATCCAAATGAAGTTTTAGCCAAGCAAAATGACATTTTATCCAAAGACAAAGTAAATTTATCTGATATGACAAAACAATTTGAAAGTATTTTTAAAGACTTAGCAGAAAACATCAATCTAGAAGATATTGAAAGTATAGAAGGAGCTATCACTTTTGAAAACACAGACCCAAATGGAGATGAAAATGCTCCTAAAATAGCAGGTGCTGCTATTCCACTTGGTTCTATTTTCTCCAATATGTTTAGTGGACAAAATCCTAAAGAGAAAGAAGAACAAGGAGAACCAATTGGTGCTAGAAAAAAAGTAAAAGTAGAAAAAAAGAAAAACACGAAACAAAATAAAAAGAAAAAGTTTTTAGATACTTATGGAACAAACTTGACAAATAAAGCAAAAAACAATGAACTTGACTTAATAATTGGTAGAGATAAAGAAATTCAAAGAATTGTTCAAATATTAAATAGGCGTTCTAAAAACAATCCTTGTTTAATTGGTGAACCAGGTGTTGGTAAAACAGCAATCGCACAAGGTTTAGCCATTAAGATTGCCAATCAAAATGTACCTGCCAAACTTTTAAACAAAGAAGTTTATTTATTAGATATGACAGCCGTTATTGCTGGAACTCAATTTAGAGGACAATTTGAGTCTAGAATGAAGGGAATTATCGATGAATGTAAAGAATACGGAAATATCATTTTAGTCATTGATGAAATTCACAACATCATCGGTGCTGGTGATGGCGAACATTCTATGAATGCTGCTAATATTTTAAAACCAGCCTTATCAAATGGAGAAATTCAATTAATTGGTACCACTACTTTGAAAGAATACAGAAAATACATTGAAAAAGACTCTGCCTTAGAAAGAAGATTTCAACAAGTATTAGTAGAAGAACCAAATATTGATGATTCTATTGGTATTTTGGAAGGCATCAAAAAATATTATGAAGAATATCACAAAGTAAAAATATCTTCTGACGTGATTCGCCAAGCTGTTATCATGTCTGAAAAATATATTCATGACCGATTTTTACCAGATAAAGCAATTGATATTTTAGATGAAGCTTGTTCTAGAATTAACTTAGAAAACAAAGACTTATATAAATTAGAAATGTTAAAACAAGAACTTTCTCATGTGCAAGCTGAAAAAGAAGAAGTCATTGCTGCTGATTCAACAGAGGATTATCAAAAAGCTGCTGACTTAAAAACCCGTGAATGTCAATTAATTGAAGAAATTGATAAATTAAATAGTAAAATGAAATTAAAGCAAATTACCATTCAAGATATTGCTAATGTCATTGAAAGCTGGACAAAAATACCAGTGAAAAAAATAACAGAAGCAGAAACACAAAAACTATTAAACTTAGAAACCAATCTTCATAAAAGAATCATTGGGCAAGAAGAAGCTGTTAGTAGTGTAGCAAGAGCAATTCGAAGAAATCGAGCTGGCTTACAAAGCACGAAAAGACCACCTTCTTTCATTTTTGTTGGTCCAACTGGTGTCGGAAAAACAGAACTTGCTAAATCTCTTGCTTATGAAATGTTTGGAAGCGAAGATTCCATTATTCGAATTGATATGTCAGAATACATGGAGGGTCATTCTACCTCTAAATTAATTGGTGCACCTCCTGGATATGTTGGCTATGATGATGCTGGTCAATTAACAGATAAAGTCAAAAGAAAACCTTATTCCATTATTTTATTAGATGAGATTGAAAAAGCACATCCTGACGTATTTAACATCTTACTTCAGGTATTAGATGATGGAAAATTAACCGATAGTCAAGGAAACTCTGTAAGTTTTGCTAATACCATAATCATAATGACTTCCAACGCAGGTTCTAACTTAAATAATAATTCTATCGGTTTTGGTGGGCAAACCATTAGCAAAAATAAAATTATGGATAGTCTAAAGGATGTATTTCGTCCTGAATTTCTAAATAGAGTTGATGAAATTGTAGCATTTGACAGTTTAACGAAAGAACAATTAATGCAAATTGTTGATTTAATGTTAAAAAATACCATAAATGCTTTAAAAGAAAAAGATATTCAAATTGAAATCAATAAATCAGCAAAAAATTTCATTTTAGAAAAGGGTACCGATGTAAAATTTGGTGCAAGACCTCTAAGAAGAGCTATCCAAAGATATGTTGATGATGAACTTTCGGAAATGATTTTGCGTAGTCAACTTTCAGATGGAGAAACCGTAGTTGTCAACTTAAAAAGTGATAAACTAGAATTCAAAATAAAATAGGAGAAAATTATGCTAAAACATATACCAAATATTTTAACTGTTATAAGACTTTTATTAATACCAGTTATTGTAGTTTTCATTTTTATCGGTAATTATACCTCAGCTTTCGTATTTTTTACCATATCTGGTATAACAGATATAGCAGATGGTTGTATTGCTAGAAAATTTAATTTAATTTCCAATTTTGGAAAATTGATGGACCCTCTAGCTGATAAACTAACACAAATAGCTACCCTAGCTTCTCTTGTGTTTACCAACATCATTCCTGTTTGGATTTTACTAATTGTATTTTTAAAAGAGTTTATTATGATTTGTGGTGCTTCTTTCCTTTATGGAAAAGATGTCGTTGTTTATAGTAGATGGTATGGTAAGCTTGCAACCGTCCTATTCTACATCGCTATTGTCATTTCTCTTTTACTAAAACAATTTAATCTAAATGATATTTGGCGAAATGTTGATTTAGGATTATATAGTTTGGCTTTGGTAGCGACTATTTTCTCTTTGATTATGTACGTGAGGGATTTGTATCAAAAAGGATTTATTGACAAACAGGATTTAAATAAAGAAGTTACCGTTGATAAAAAAGAAAAAAAGAAAAAATAGGACATGGGGACGTAGATAATGTCCCAAACCGATTGGTTGGGACATTATCTACGTCCCCATGTCCTAACGTCCCCATGTCCTATGTCCTCATTCTTTTATTTTTATTTCAAAATTGTAGGCATTGGAGTAGTCCTTCATAGAACTACTGCTTAGTTTTGTCTTTTCACCATCTTTTAATGGTGCTATCATTCCTCCTATTTTTCCTATTTGGTTTCCTTCCTTATCTGAAAAAATCACATTTATTAATATTTCTTGTGTTTCTTTTCCAGTCTTATTTTCTATTTCTGCTAATAGCATACTTTGATTATTTTTATTGGTTAATTGTATATTTTTAATCTCTAAACCATTTAATATTTTAGTTTCTTTTAATTTTTCACTTGTATTCACTTTTGTTCCATCTTCTAATTCTTCATAAAATTGTGTTTCTCCTTCTTGGTCCGTAAAATTGGTGTCATTATTTTCTACTACATTTTCGTTTGTATCTTTCCCTTTTCTGTTCATTACTACAAAAAATATCATAATGATTATCACTAATACTACTATTAATAGTAGTATTAGGTTTTTCTTATTTATTTTCATATTTTTATTCTTTACTCCCTTTTTATTAATTTTTATCATCCTTACATTTTCTACTCAACAATATAATGTTCTCCAATATAATCACAAACCTCTGTTATATCTTTTCCAGTACCAGGCACTGTCCCATCTGGTAAATTATAGGTTTCTTTACAACGATAGTAACCAGGAGCAGCAACAGGCAATTTTGAAACATCTCCCATTTCTCCTTTCGTGCCACTAAGATAATAAATTTTATTTAATTCGTAGGAACGATGTTTCCTTGTCAAAGAACTTCGCCCTACAACAATATCTCCAAAACCTAATCTCTCTTTTACAGAAGAATCTGCACTTTTTAATTCTTTTACTGTAAAAGCTGAAGCTGTTGCTAGATTAATTTTTTCAGACTCATTTCCAGCTCTATCCCAACAATACAGAGTCATAGGAAAATCAGTATAACCATTCACAGCCTCACCCACGAAAGTCCATTGACCTTGTAAATATCCCTCGTGTCTTAAATTTTCTCGATATTGTTCTGGTATGTCCCACTTTAGGTTGTTTAGACCGAACACCACTTTCCTCTCCTGTATTATCTGGATTATCAATAGGATTATGGTATACTTTCCAAATTCTTTTTTCCCAAGATTTAGTACTCAACTTAGCATTGGAATAGTGAGCAGAAATATCCTCTGGTGACAAAGTCTTAGTACGCTGATAATAAGCCATAGGGAAAGGTCCACCCACAACATCATCACCCCAGAAATAATCACCTAAATTGTGAGCCAAACTCATACTAGCAAAAAAATTAACACCTGATTTAAGTCCACGAGCAAGTTTATCAAACTCATACAACTCAACATCTTCATAAGAAATAGTAATCTCTAACTGTGGCGGTTGCTTATCAATCTTATCTACATTAGCAGTTGCACTAGCCCCCCAATTTGTTCCATCCCATAATCTTACGTAAAAGGTTCCATTTTCCTTAAAAGTTTGACTGCTAGTATCATCATCCCAGTTTTTCCCATCTTTACTAGATTGCAGACGGTATCCTGTTATATCTATCTTAGGTGTAGCAGTAACTGTTACATCTTTGTTCGTCCATCCTTCTTGTCCCCATGCTTCTGCCTCCATAGCAAAATCAAAATCTCCTTCTTGTAAATTTGGAACGGTTCCCGTTGTTTCTGTTATCCTTCCTGATATTGCTTCATTTCCCACATAATCTGTTACTTTTATTTTTAAACGATATGGTTTATTTTGTTCTAAATTCTGAAATGTATAATGGGCTTCTGTTTGACCTTCTGTTGGTATCCAATTTGCTCCATCATCTCTACTAAAACTGTACTTTGCGATTCCACTTTCTGCATCGGTTGCACTGGCTGTTATGGTAATGCTATTAGTTGTTACCGTTACACTTTTTTGGGTTGCCTCCATGTCAATGGTTGGTACTGTGGTATCAATCTTATCAATTGCTTTTGTGTACTCTTTTCCTTTCGAACCATTGGTTTTATCGATTAGTCTAGCATAGATAGTCCCTTTTGTGGTAAAGATTTGGTTTGCTGTTTCTTTCCAGTCTATTTCTCCTGTTCTTTCTATTCCTGTACTTTGAGCTGTTTGCAAGGTATAGCCTTGCATATTGATATTGGAATTCACTTTTACCGTTACCGTAACTGGTCCTTTTGTCCATGTATCTGCTCCTATTGCTTGTCCATTGGCACGATAGCTTAATGTTACCGCTCCTTCTTCTGCTAAGCTTGGTACATTGCTTATCTCTTTTTCTAGGTAGGCTGTTTCTCCATTTGGAGCTATGGCTTCTACTTTGATTTTACTGTAAGTTTTGTTTTGGTCTAAATTCTTAAAAGTATATTCTTCTCCTTCTTGTTCCTCTATAAAGTCATATTCTTCTACATTTTCTTCTTTAATGTAATATCTTAATTTTCCGCCAACATTCCTTAGTGTTGTTACTTTTACTTTGATAGTAGTTTCTTTCTTTTCTATTATTTCTATCGATTTTACAGTTGGTTTTATTTTATTTTCTGTCCCTTTTTCCTCAAATATGACATCACCATCTTTTTCATTTAATCCATAGATATATTTTCCTTCCACTATGATTACCTTTTTGTATATTTCATATAAATCACCATATTTTTCTGTGTCTCCTTCTACAAAATCGACTTTCTCTTCTCTCAATTCTTGTAGATATTCCTCTATGGTAATGTCTCCCCCTTCTTTTTTTATTTTGGCACTTAGCCCTGCTAGCCTTAGTTGTTCTTCGATTTCTGCTTTTTTTGTTGCCTCTCTTGCTTCTTGTGCTTTAGTCAAAATTCCATTATCTCCTGTTAAAGTTGCTATGCTTACTGCTGCCAATATTATTAATATGATAATGGTTAGTACTAATGCAATTAATGTGATACCTTTTTCTTGTTTTTGTGTTCCTCTCATCTTCTTCTCCCCATTTAATATGATATATTTAGGTTTTTTCATTTAGAACCTTACCTATAAACCTTCCAAAATCCAGCCCTATATTATGTTATTTTTATTTATATCACACTAAAAAAATTTTGTCTAGTATTCCCAAAAAAAATGTCACATTTTTATGTCACATTTTTGTTACTGTTCAGCGTTATTAATATTCCTTTTTATAGTGAAAGTTTAATATATTATTTTTGAAATACCGCGTAAGCGACCAGCTACTGCATACTGCCACTGTAACAAGCAAAGCTTTAACAGTGGACAGCAAAACGAGCTAAGCGAGTGCGAATTGGAACAACCTACATCATTTAAATTATATAAAATTATTGGTTAAAATAATTTTATATAATTTAAATATCAGAGGGTTGTGACACCAAGGTATGAAAAAATAATATATTAAACTTTTACATAAGAAAATAAATCATAAGTCTGAACAGTAACCACATTTTTTATACTAACACTGGAATTAAACCTTTTTCAATATAGCCTTTCTGGAGGAGAAGATGATTTTTACTCAAAATCTTCAATCAGTTGATTCAACTCTTGTTTTCCATTCACTTGAATTCCATTTTTCATATTAATTTTATCTGTATCAGGTAAATACTCTGTTGTTATCCCTGTCGTTTCCAGTTCCTGTTCTATGCCATCTTCTAAAACTTGATAAATTGTTACCATTCCATTTTTATCCTTTACTCTATAATGTTCTCCACAATCTCCTTGTTTTTCTTGGTATATAACAATTGCATTGGTAGCAAAATCCTGTATCTCATAATCTTGATACTTTTCTTCTATCTCCTCTTTTGATAGATTTACAAAATCTTGTGGCAAATTCGTGTATTCATTTTTTGTATGTCCACATTTTGGATAATAAGTTTTTGTTGTTAGAGAGCAATTTGGTGATGTTTTTTCTTCTTGCGTATTAGCTTTTACTGTATTTTCATATTCCATTTCTTCGTATTCCTCTGTACACTCATCTAAGATTTCTTCTTCTCCAATTTTAGTTTGTATTTTTTCAACATCTTGACTATACTTTGGTGTAAATACCATTACTGCTGTAAGTATAGCTCCTATTACTACAACAATGGCAAGCATTGTTACAATTAATTTATTCATAAATCTAACTCTCCTTTTTTACTTTTCAATAGTATTTACTGGTTTTGTTAAATTTATGCAAATGGCATTTTATTTTGTGCTTAGCAAGCTTATTTTAATTCATTTTTAAATAGGCACTAACTGCATTTTTAATTAATTCATTAATAGAAATATTTTTTTCGATTGATTTCATTTTTACTTTATTATGAAGCTCTACTCCTAGTCTAATATTTAATGAACCTTTACATTGTTTTTCGGGTTCTTTGTTAAGTTCTTTGCATGTTTTTAAATAGTCTTCTATCGCATTTTTAAAATCTCTCTTCAAGTCTTTTACAGTCTCTCCCTCAAAAGAAATAATATCTTCTTTTAATCCTTCAATATATCCACAAAAGCATTCATCTTCATCACTATATTTAATTTCTGCCCAATATCCTTTATATCTCATTATATTATCCACTTAAAATCCCTCCATTCCTTCTAATTTACTTATGATTAAATTAATTTGATAAGCCTTTAGTACATTTTTGGGGTGTGGTTTATGTAGTTCAATTATTCTATTATTTTTATCAACAAATTTTACTCTTGAACCAGATGTCTTACCTTTATTATTTTCAATAAATCCAAATTTATTTAAAACTCTTTTTGCTTCATCATATGTAAAATCTTTTGGTCTTGATTTTAGTCTTTCTATTTCCTTTTCTATTTTACTCATATTATTATAACACTCCTTTTTATTATTTGCAACTATTCTCAGTTGCAAACAGTGATAACGAATAAAAAATTTTTTCTTAGAAAATCAAAGGTTTTATTGATTAT
>CAOKPI010000041.1 GCA_948470605.1 uncultured Clostridium sp.
ATTTGGTCGGCAGTGCCGACCGAATTAAGTTGGTCACATTTTCAAGAACTAATAAAGATAAATAGAAAAGAAGAGAGAGAATTTTACGAAATTGAATCAATTAAATCTAATTGGGGATATAGGGAATTAAATAGACAAATAAATACAAAATTATATGATAGATATTTAATATCTCCAGATAAAAATAAGATTATGGTAGAATCAACAAAAGGTCTAATTGAAAAGCAACCAGAGGAATTATTGAAAACCCCTTATATCTTTGAATTTGCTGGACTAAAGGAAAACAAAAACTATTTAGAAACAGATTTAGAAAAAGCCTTATTATCCCATTTAACTGAATTCTTGTTAGAACTAGGAAGAGGATTTTCATATGTAGCTAGTCAACAAAGAATTAAGATTGGCTCTGAATATTATTATCCAGATTTAATATTCTATAATCGTCTTGCAAAATGCTTTGTAATAATAGATTTAAAAATTGGAAAATTAACACATCAAGATATTGGACAAATGCAAATGTATGTGAATTATTATAAAAAAACACAAATGATAGAGGGTGAAAATGAACCAATAGGAATATTGTTATGTGCTGATAAAGATGATGCTGTTGTTGAAATGACCTTAGGTGATGATATAAAAAATGTTTATGCTTCAAAATATTTAACCTACTTGCCAACGAAAGAAGAATTGATTAAGATTATAAAAGATGAGAAAGAATTGATTGAATTAGCAAAAGAAAATGAGAAAGAATTCAGTATGCAAAATGCTTTGCATTTTGTTTCAATAGAAAGGAGCTAAGATATGTTTAAAATACATTCTGAATATAAACCTACAGGAGACCAACCTAATGCCATAGATTACCTTAGCAAAGGAATACAAGAAGGCAAGAAATTCCAGACGCTTCTAGGGGTTACGGGTTCTGGTAAAACTTTCACAATGGCTAATATTATACAAAAAGTCCAAAAACCAACACTCGTATTAGCACATAACAAAACATTAGCTGGGCAATTATATTCTGAATTCAAAGAGTTTTTCCCAGAAAATAACGTTGAGTATTTTGTCTCTTATTATGATTATTACCAGCCAGAAAGCTATATACCATCATCAGATACGTACATCGAAAAAGACTCATCTATCAATGATGAAATCGATAAATTGCGTCATTCAGCTACTTTGTCTTTATTTGAAACAAAAGAGGTTATCATAGTAGCTTCTGTTTCGTGTATCTATGGATTAGGAGACCCAGTAGATTACCAAGAGATGATGTTATCGTTACGAGCAGGAATGAATAAGTCTCGAGATGAAGTATTAAAAAAGCTAATAACCATGCAATACACAAGAAATGAAATTGATTTTAAAAGAGGAACTTTTCGAGCCAAAGGGGACATTGTAGAGATTTACCCTTCTGACCAATCCGAATCAGCGGTTCGTGTAGAGTTTTGGGGAGATGAAATTGAAAAAATCACAGAGATTAATCCACTCACAGGAAAGCCAATTGGAATCAGAAAACACATTTTAATTTCGCCTGCTTCACACTATGTTACAACAAAGGACAAAATGGAAAGAGCCATTCTCACCATAGAGAAAGAGATGGAGGAGAGAGTGCAATATTTCAAATCACAAAACAAGCTAATTGAAGCCCAAAGAATAGAAGAAAGAACCAATTTCGACATGGAAATGATGAAAGAAACTGGCTTTTGTTCTGGAATTGAAAATTATTCCAGACATATCAGTGGAAGAGAAGAAGGGAGCCCACCTTATACCTTATTTGATTACTTTCCAGATGACTTTTTATTATTAGTAGATGAGTCCCATGCCACCATTCCACAGGTTAGAGCCATGTATAATGGAGATAAGTCAAGGAAAGAAGCTCTCGTCAATTATGGATTCCGACTACCATCTGCTTTTGACAATAGACCATTAAAATTTGAAGAATTTGAGCAAAGATTAAACCAAGTTATATTTGTCAGCGCAACACCTGCTGATTATGAAAAAGAACATAGTCAAGACAATGTGGTAGAGCAAATTATCAGACCGACTGGATTGTTAGACCCCAAAATAGAGGTAAAGCCAGTAACCAATCAAATTGATGATTTATTAGAACAAATACGAATTCGAGTAGAAAGAAAAGAAAGAGTTTTAGTGACAACTCTAACCAAAAAAATGGCAGAAGATTTAACCGAATACTTAAAAAGCTTAGAAGTCAAAGTAACCTATATGCATTCAGAAACCAAAGCCTTAGAAAGAATGGAAATCATTCGTAATCTTCGTCTGGGAGAATTTGATGTACTAGTAGGAATCAATCTATTAAGAGAAGGTTTAGACATACCAGAGGTTTCCTTAGTGGCTATCTTAGATGCTGACAAAGAAGGATTTTTGCGTTCGGAAAGGTCATTAATCCAAACCATTGGTCGTGCTGCCAGAAATACAGATGGAACTGTCATCATGTATGCCGATGAATTAACGGAAAGTATGGAAAAGGCAATTTCCGAAACGAATAGAAGAAGAGGCATACAAGAACAATACAATCAAGAACATGGCATTACCCCAAAAACAATTCAGAAATCTGTGCGTGAAAATATTGCTATGACAACAGTGGAAGATATTAGTGTAGAATACAAATTGGAGAAAAATGAAAATATTCAAGATGTGATTGAGGGGTTGACAGACCAAATGTTGCAATTTGCTGCTAGTATGGAGTTTGAGAAGGCGGCAGAGTTGCGTGATAAGATTAAAGAATTAGAAAAATTATTATAAAAGGAGGGAGAAAAATATGCAAGTTATAGGAGAAATATTGAATTCATTTTGGTTTCAATCCATTATTAAATTAATTTTAGGTTTTGTATTAGCAGGAATTATTGGGCTAGAACGTTCTTCTTGGAGTAAACCAGCGGGATTTAGAACACATGCATTAGTGGGAATTAGTTCAGTTTTAATCGTGCTATGCGGCGAATATATGTCAAAAGCTTATAATATTGACCCATCTAGAATTCCAGCACAATTACTATCAGGCATTGGATTTATTGGTGCAGGAACCATTCTAAGAGATGGTTTTAATGTAAAAGGATTAACAACCGCAGCGGGATTGTTATCTGTTACTTGTATTGGTTTAAGTATTGGAGCAGGCTTTTATTTAGGTGGCATTCTAACCACCTTGATTGTGTACATCATATTATCATATTCTTATAAAATATCAGACAAATTAGACCATTTTAATATATTGGAATTAGATATTGTGATTCATAAAAATGTAAAAAAAGTTTTAGCTGAAATCGAAGAATGTTTAAGTCTTTATCAAGTAGAAATCAAGCAAATGAAAAGAGCGAAAAAAGAAGAATTACAAGAAGAGGGAGAAATCATACATATTGTTGGACATTACAACAAAAGGGGATTTAAAAAGAATGAATTATTAAGAAACATGACTACGATTGAAAATGTAACTGAAGTATTAGAGGAAGAAAGCTAACTATAATGTAACATTTTTTAGTTGCTTGTTTATAATGAATTTAGATAAGTTGCTTTGACCATATAACTGAATCGAAATAACATACATATCCTATAATAAGGTGATAAGTATGTTATTTTTAAAAGAATTACAAGAAGATGCAAAAAATATAAAAAAGCAAGACCCAGCATGTAGGAATTTATTAGAAGTCATTCTTCTATATCCAGGTTTTCACATTTTGGTATTTCATCGATTAGCCCATTTTTTATATCATCACAAATTACTTTTTTTTGCGAGACTTGTTTCGCAAATAGGAAGATTTTTTACAGGAATCGAAATCCATCCAGGAGCTAAAATAGGAAGAAGATTATTCATTGACCATGGGATGGGAATCGTGATAGGTGAAACAGCAACGATTGGAAATGATTGTACCATTTATCATAATAGCACCTTAGGCGGAACGGGAAAAGATAAAAATAAACGACACCCAGACCTTGGAAATCATGTTATGATAGGAGCTGGTAGCAAGGTGTTAGGACCTATTAAGATAGGGAATTACGTGAAGGTGGGAGCAAATGCCACAGTATTAACTGATATACCAGACCATGTGACAGTAGTTAAATGCAATCAAATTATTGATAAAGCAAAAATGTGACAAGAGGGGTGTCCCTTTTTGTCACAGTTAGATAATCAAAAAAGGTTATTCTATTTTTTATTAGCAACTCCCAACATCACACAGTCTGTAAATTCTAACAGACTGTAGTTCGTCGGTCCCCACGAATTGTTGCTTCATAAAAAATAGAATAACCTTTTTAGAAAATAACAAATGTGACAAAAAGGGGCGCCCCTCTTGTCACACTTTTGTTTATAAATGATATAAATTATTTTCTGTTAAAATTTTAACTCTTTTCTGTGTTCTTTCATCAGAAGAATGCAAAGCATTTTCTATAAATTCAGGATGTTGGATTAAAAAATTTCTCATCGTTTCATATGGGTCATGATAAAATCCTTTTAACATTTCTAATTGTCCTTGTTTGATAATTCCCAATTCAAAAGCTTTTTCGAAAAGAGTATTATCAACTAAAGCTAGAGGGATGGTTTTAATTCCTTCTTTTTCAAGGACTTCAGTTCCACCTTGTTTTCTATCTACTACATAACAAGTCCATAATAATTTTCCATTTAGATTCTTAACTGCTGGAATCCAAGAACGAACATAATTAGAGGCAGCAGTCACTAAGTCAGAGGCATTTAGTACCGTTTTTCCTTCGATATCTGTTATTTTTTCAGTAGAAGAAAAATCGTAAGGACTAACAAATGCTTCCATATCCTTAAATAGAGTAAGATGCGGTTTTTTTAATAAATAAGCAATCATATTAGAGAAATACCAATCTCTTCTTTCTCCACCAGAAATGTAATCAATTTCATCGATGTTTACGTTTTCTGTGATGGCTTTTATCATGGTGTCAATCGTGTATTTAAAGATTTCATTATTCTCATATTGTACCAATACTTTATCAAATACTTTTTTTGGTAAATTGATTCTGTCAGCTAATAAAGTATCGATATAAGATAAAAATTCAGTGGCTTCTTTTTCATTCCCATAAAGAAAATGGGTGTTTACAAAGTATGGTGAAATGGTGCCAGATGTTAAAAAGAATGGCTTGTTTTCTTCACAAAATTTTACGGCTTTTGTTTCAAATAGGTATGACATAATATCAGACATAATCGTTCCTCCTTAATTTTATTCTGAAAATTATTGTATTGAAAAAACGGGAATTTGTCAATAAAAAATAGTATTTAAATTTCATTTTTTTAGAGAACATTATCCAAGTGGAATTTCAAAGAAACAACAAAAAATGGGGAGCTCCTAGCTTATATTAGCTGAGAGCCCCCAAAATTTTTCAGTGATATTTTTCAGAGATTTTACTTTTGGCAGAAGGGAGAATTGGTATAAATAGAAGCATACCAAGTTTTTCCATTGTGCATTTTTAGGCAAATAGTGGAAATATAATTGTCTCTCCTTAAAAGGTTGACAGTTATATAATCAGTCGATTTCTTTGGTTTGAGAGATTCTGAATAGGCATCTAAAATGCCAGTAATCTCTTTTATTTTTAAATCGTCATCTGAAAAAATCCGCACACCCTGCCGAATTTCAATCTCCTCATTAGAAGGGTCTTCAAAAAAATACTCGGAACGCTTTTCCTCAGACTCCTGGATAGATGGATAGAAATGTAGATCTATCCTTTCATCTCTGTCTCCAAACATCGCTGCTGTGGGCGGTTTAGAAGGAGCATTTGTGGTAGAAACCTTTGCAATCTCTTTCTTTGAGAACTGCCGCTCTTCATTACCGCAGCCGATTAGTAACACTGTTACCAATAGTAAAATAAAAAAATGTTTTGTTGTCATAGTCATGACCTCCTTGATGAAATTATATTTTTTAATACCTTTACTTATTTAATATTATAACATATATAGGGGACATATTGCAATAATTATGTAAAATAAAGTGCCAATGTGTTTAAATTTAAAAGTAAATTCTACTTTTTGTTTAAAACTAGAATTTAGTCTTGGAATTAACCAAAGTGTCAATGTTTTCTTCACAAAATCATACGAAAAAATGTTGAAAAAAATCATTTGGAAAAATGCGTAAATGTCAAAAAAACTCATTTGAAAAAGTGTAAAAAAAATTTAAAAGTCCTTTGATTTTTTGTAATGATTGTGATATAATATGAATATAATAGCGTGAGGAGGTAAGGAATATGTACCGTGAAAAAATAAAAGAATTAGAAGAATGGAAAGAAACAGCAGATAGAAAACCTTTAATCATAAAAGGAGCTAGACAAGTTGGGAAAACATGGATTATGAAAGAGTTTGGAAAAAACAATTATAAAAATGTTGCTTATATAAATTTTGATGGAAATGACAGAATGGCAAGATTATTTGAAGATGATTTTAATATAGATAGAATTATACAAGGGTTAAAACTAGAAAGTAATATTGATATTGACGCAAAAAATACATTAATCATTTTTGATGAGGTTCAAGAAGTACCAAAAGCATTAACATCACTTAAATATTTTTGTGAAAATGCAAATCAATACCATATTATAGCAGCTGGTTCACTTTTAGGAGTTGCCTTACATGAAGGAACTTCATTTCCAGTTGGAAAAGTTGATTTTATGCATTTATATCCATTAAATTTTCAAGAATTTTTACTTGCCATTCGGAGAGGAAAAGTTAGTAGAAATAGTAGAGGAAAATAATTGGGATTTAATAAATGTTTTTAAAGACAAATTTATTTCATACTTAAGAGAATATTACTTTATAGGTGGTATGCCTTCAGCAGTAAATAAGTATATAGAAACAAAAGATTATAAACAAGTTAGAAAAATTCAACTAAAATTATTACAAGCATATGAAGAGGATTTTTCTAAACATGCACCAACTGAAATTGTTCCTAGATTGAAAATGTTATGGAATAGTATCCCAGCACAATTGGCAAAAGAAAATAAAAAGTTTATATATGGTCTAATAAAAGAAGGAGCGAGAGCAAAAGAATATGAACTAGCTTTAACATGGTTAGTAGATTGTGGATTAATCTATAAAATTGATAGGATAAACAAGCCTAATATTCCACTAATAGCTTATCAGGATACAAGTGCATTTAAACTATATATTCTTGATGTTGGACTTTTAGGAGCTATGACCAGAATAGATGCAAAAATTCTACTAGAGGGAAATGAAATATTTACAGAATTTAAAGGTTCTTTTACAGAACAATTTGTGTTAACTGAATTAAAATCTAATAAAGACATACCAGTATTTTATTGGAGTGCAGAAAGAGCTACAGCAGAACTGGATTTTCTAGTACAATTAGGAATCAATGTAGTTCCCATAGAAGTTAAATCAGAAGAAAACTTACAAGCTAAAAGTTTGAAAACTTTTGTAGAAAAATATAATACAAAAGTAAATGTTAGAACATCCATGTCTGATTATAGAAAAGAAGATTGGCTGATTAATATACCTTTGTATAATATAGGAAATATTGAAAAAATAATATAAAATATAAATTCAAATTGGTAGACTTTTTTGTCTTTATATGGTAAGATAATGAAAATAAAATTTTAAAAGTATAGGTTAAAAATAATGAACCTCTAATCAGATAAAAGAAAGGAGCATGATTAAATGAAAACATTATTAAAAAACGGAACACTAATTGACTACAAAACCAACACATTTGAAAAAAAAGACATACTAATCGAAGATGACAAAATTGTTCAAATAGCCAATGAAATAGAAGAACAAGCAGACAAAATAATTGACTGTACCAATTTGAATATTATACCTGGAATGATTGATATGCACTGTCACTTAAGAGAACCCGGATTTGAGCATAAAGAAACAATCGAAACAGGTAGCAAAAGCGCCGTTAGTGGTGGATTTACTACAATTTGTCCAATGCCAAATACAAAACCAACACCAGATAGCGCTATTGTTTTGCAAAAAATCATAGAAGAAGCCAAAAGAGTGAACCTATGCAATGTTCTTCCTTATGCCTCTGTATCCAAAGGGGAAAAGGGAGAAGAATTAGTCGATTTTGAAACATTAAAAAAAGCGGGAGCCATCGCCTTTTCCGATGATGGTATGCCAGTTGTGAATAGTAAGATGATGAGAGAAGCCATTATCGAAGCAGACAAGCTAGGAACTTTTGTCGCTTCTCACTGTGAAGAAAAAACAGTGGCAGCAGGTGCCATCAACAGTGGAAAAGTAGCAGACCAATTAGGCGTTGATGGGGTATTGCCAGAAGCAGAAGAAATTATGGCAGCAAGAGAAATCGTAATAGCAGAAACCAATGAAGTAAGAGCACATATCTGCCACATCAGTACAAAGACAACCAAAAATATGGTAAGAGATGCCAAAAAAAGAGGGGTAAAAATTTCTTGTGAGACTTGTCCTCATTACTTTACCTTTACCATTGATGAGGTTTTAAAATCTGGGGTCAATGCCAAAATGAATCCACCGCTAAGAGAAGAAAAAGATAGACTAGCGATTATCGAAGGGTTAAAAGAGGGAACCATTGATGCTATTATTACAGACCATGCACCACATGCAGAAGATGAGAAAAATAAGGGGCTAGCAACAGCACCAAATGGAATCATTGGATTTGAAACTGCTTTATCAGCAGAAATTATGAATTTAATCGATACAGGAGATTTAACGTACTTAGATTTAGTAAGACTTACCTCTTATCAACCTGCTCAATTGTTAAACATTGATAGAGGTATCATTGAAGAAGGAAAAGTAGCAGATATTACCATTTTTGACCCAAATGAAACCTATACCTATACCAAAGAAATGATTGTGTCAAAAGCCAAAAACAGTCCTTTTATTGGAAAAGAATTAAAAGGTAGAGTAAAATATACCTTAGTAAATGGAAATATCGTATATAAAGATGAACGGTTAAATAAGGTTTATAGGTAGAACCCTTGTTAAAAACCTAAATATAGATAGCAAGGAGAAAATGTAAAATGAAAAATTTATTCCTATGGTATCCTAAATGTTCCACTTGTCAAAACGCAAAAAAGTGGCTAGAAAGGAATCAGATAAAATTCCAAGAACGACATATAGTAGAGGAACCCCTATCCAAAGAAGAACTAGAAAAGTGGATAAAACAAAGTGGATTAGAAATCAAAAAGTTCTTTAATACAAGCGGATTAAAATATAAAGAATTAAACTTAAAAGAAAAATTACCAAATATGTCTGATACCCAAAAAATAGAATTACTATCTACGAATGGAATGTTAATCAAAAGACCGCTATTCATAAATGACAAAGTTGTTTTAGTGGGATTTAAAGAAAAACAATGGGAAGAAAATATTTAATGTACGAGCAAGAGGGAAAACACCAATATTCCAAAATGGCGATTTTGGAACAGAACCAAACTTGCCACAACCAATCATAAAAGAAAAAGGAGAAAGATAACGATGAATGCAATGGATAAATTAATCAAAAAAATCAAAGAAACAAACAATCCAACCGTAATAGGACTAGACCCAAGATATGAAATGTTACCAAAATGTGTAACCAGTAAATACTCTCGGAGATTTAGAAGGAGCAGCAAAAGCAATTATAGAATATAATAAAGCACTAATTGACGAGATTTATGATATCATACCAGCTATGAAACCACAAATTGCGTTTTACGAAATGTTCGGAATTCCAGGAATGAAAGCCTTTCAAGAAACATGTCAATATGCAAAGAAAAAAGGAATGGTAGTCATAGCAGATGTCAAAAGAGGGGATATTGGTTCAACGGCTACACGGTTATTCCAATGCCTTTTTAGGGAAAACACCAATTGGCCAAACAGAAGAAGCCATTTACGATGTAGACTTTGTCACTGTCAACCCTTATATGGGAACTGACTGTGTCAAACCGTTCATAGAAGATTGTAAAAAATACGATAAAGGAATCTTCGTTTTAGTAAAAACCTCAAATCCATCCTCAGGAGAATTACAAGACTTAAAATTAGAAAATGGAAAAGAAGTATACACGCAAGTAGCCGAACTAGTAGAGAAATGGGGCGAAGAACTAAGAGGAGAAAACGGATATAGTAGTATCGCAGCAGTAGTAGGAGCAACTTATCCAGAACAATTAGAACAAATTAGAACAACAGCGCCACACACCTATTTCCTAATACCAGGATATGGAGCACAAGGAGGAAAAGCTAGTGACATCGCATTAGGATTTGATAACAACGGTTTAGGAGGTATTGTCAATGCCTCTAGAAGCTTAATGTGTGCTTACCAATCAGACAGATGGAAAAACCAATATAGCGAAGAACAATATGCCAAAGCAACCAGAGCGGAAGCCCTAAGAATGAGAGACGAACTTAACCAAGCAATTTAAAAACGTATGGAGGTCATTTGAAAAAAGGATGTATCATCAATACGACAGTAGAATTAATTTTATTAGAACTGGACAATATTGTTTTTACGAGAGAAATGGATGAAAAAACAGGATATAAAGAATTAGTAGTAAAGGAGGAAAAAACATGTCAGAATTAGTAATGGCAGAATTAGTCAAAAAAGAACAATTAAAGTCAGACATATTCAAATTTAGTGTAAAAGCACCAAGTATAGTAAAAGAGGCAAAGCCAGGAAACTTTATAGAAATAAGGGTCACCGACCAATTAGACCCTTTTTTAAGGAGACCAATTAGTATTTATAACCTAGATAGAGAAAACGGGATATTAGAATTTATTTTTCAAGTAAAAGGGAAAGGAACAGAACTTTTAGCCAAAAGAGAAGAAGGAAAAACCATTGATATAGTTGGACCAATTGGTTATGGCACTTTTAAGTATGATAACTATGAAAAGATAGCCATTATAGGTGGTGGAATCGGTGTGTTTCCATTATATGAATTAGCAAAATGTGCGAAAGTAGACAATAAAAAGGTAACTACTTATTTAGGTTTTAGAAGCAAGGATTTTGTAGTATTGGAAGAGGAATTTGCGAAGGTATCTAATGAACTTGTTTTAACAACGGATGATGGTAGTTATGCTAAAGAGGGTTTTGCTATTAACTATTTGGAAAAAGATATAGAAGAGGGAAAAATAGATGCCATCTATGCTTGTGGACCTTTACCAATGTTAAAGGCAGTACAAAAATTAGCGATAGAAAAAGAAATTCCTTGTCAAATTTCTTTGGAGGAAAAAATGGCATGTGGTTTAGGTGTGTGTTTGGGATGTGCTGTTAAAACAGCGAAAAGTCCAAAAGATGCTCCTGAGTATTGGCATGTTTGTAAAGCTGGTCCTGTGTTTAATGCCAAAGATGTAGAAATTTAATCACATAAGTAAAATATCCATAGAAAAGCAAATAAAAGAAATCCATCAAAAGGGAAATCCAATCATATAAGGAGGAAAAAATGAATACACAAGTTAATTTAGCAGGAATTAAAATGAAAAATCCAGTAACCGTAGCATCTGGCACATTTGGTTATGGGAGAGAATTCAGCAATTTTTTTGACTTAAGCAAACTAGGTGGCATTATTACCAAAGGGACATCTTTAAAACCAAGAAGCGGAAACAAGCCATCCAGAGTTTATGAAACACCAAGTGGAATGTTAAATAGTATCGGATTACAAAATCCGGGAGTTGAATATTTTGCACAAAATGATTTGCCATTTCTTAGAAAATTTGATACAGCTATCATTGTCAATGCTTGTGGAAGCAGTGTAGAAGAATATGTCGAATTAGGCAAGGTTTTAAACACATTAGACATTGATGGAGTCGAATTAAATTTATCTTGCCCTAATGTAAAAGATGGTTGTATGGCATTTGGTAACACGTATGAGGGGGTAAAACAAGTCACTTCAGAAGTAAGAAAGGTACTAGATAAACCCTTAATTGTAAAATTAACACCAAATGTAACAGATATTGCGTCAATTGCGAAAGCAGTAGAAGATGCAGGGGCAGATGGCGTGTCTTTGATTAATACTTTGCTAGGAATGAAAATAGATATTCATAACAGAAAACCTGTTTTAGCCAATAATACAGGTGGACTTTCTGGTCCAGCGATTCGACCAGTAGCAGTTCGTATGGTTTACCAAGTGGCACAAGCTGTCAAAATTCCTGTACTAGGGATGGGAGGAATTGTAAATGGTGACGATGCCATTGAATTTATGCTGGCTGGTGCTAGTGCTATTTCAATTGGTGCTGGTAATTTTATCAATCCTTATACGAGTGTGGATACGGTTACAGGTATTGAAAATTATATGAAAAAATATAATATCGAGGATATTAATGATATTGTGGGAACAGTTAAGATGAATTAATAAACTGTAATACTTTTTAATGGACAAAAAATAAAAGTATAAAAATTAAAAAATGCTCGGTCAAGCTAATTTTCATAGAACTTTTAAATTCATTTTATGGCACCCTTTCATGTCAAGCATGAACAATTTCCATAAAATGAACCAAAAAGTTCTAATTCAATTATTTTCCATTCACATTTTTTAATTTTTATCATTTTATTTTCGGTATTTTTTAAAATTGTGAGCTAATAATCTTAAAGAAGGGAAACGTACCATGAAACGAACAGAAACACGAAAAATAATGGTAGGAAATGTAGCCATTGGAGGGCAAGATAAAGTTGTCATACAATCCATGTGTAATACCAAAACAAAAGAGGTAGAAGCAACCGTAAAACAAATCTTAGCACTAGAGAAGGTAGGATGTGAAATCATCCGAGTGGCTTGTCTAGACAAAGAAGATGCGCGGAGCCATTCGAGAAATAAAAAAGCAAATACATATACCAATTGTTGCGGACATTCACTTTGACTATCAAATTGCCTTAGAAGCAATTGAGTCAGGAGCTGACAAAATTCGTATCAATCCAGGCAATATTGGGTCAGAGGAAAAAGTCAAAACAGTTGTTAACGCTTGTCAAAAGAAACACATACCAATTCGAATTGGAGTCAATGCAGGGTCTTTAGAAAAAGAACTGCTAAATCGAGACGGCAAGCCAACGGCAAAAGCAATGATCGAAAGTGCAAAAAAACATGTAGAAATCTTAGAAAAATTAGATTTCTATGATTATGCCATTTCTTTAAAAGCATCCAATTTGGATTTATGTATCGAAGCCTATCAAGAAGCAGCTAAAGAATTTGCATGTCCAATTCATCTAGGAATTACAGAATCTGGAACGAAATTTAGTGGAACTATCAAATCAAGCATTGGGTTAGGAATCTTATTAAGACAAAGCATAGGAGATACCATTCGAGTTTCTCTTTCAGATGACCCTATTAAAGAAATTATGGTAGCCAAAGAAATTTTAAAAGACTGTAACTTGTATCATAAATCGCCAACGTTGATTTCTTGTCCCACTTGTGGGAGAACACAAATTGACTTAATACCAATAGCCAAAGAAATAGAAACATTTTTACAAACCATCGAAGCTGATATTACAGTAGCTGTTATGGGATGTGCTGTCAATCGGACCAGGAGAAGCACAAGAAGCAGATATTGGAATTGCTGGTGGAAAGGGAGAAGGTCTATTATTTAAAAAAGGTCAAATTATAAGAAAAATCAAACAAGAAGATATGGTACAAGAATTAAAAAAAGAAATCAAAACAATGTTAAAAGTTTAAAAATTTGAAGGTGCGAGTTTGCAACAGGCACAAAACCGCCATTTATATTAGGATAGAGAGGAAATAGAGAAATGGAGATAATTGTTGGTAAAACTGCAGGGTTTTGCTATGGTGTTAAAAGGGCAGTGGAAGGAGCAACGCAAGAAATAGAAAAAGCAAAAGAAGAACCAATTTATTGTTTAGGCGAGATTGTGCATAATAGGCAAGTAATAGAGAAATTGCAAGGATTAGGCATAAAATGTGTTGAAACTTTGGAAGAAGCAGAAGGAACAGTACTAATTCGAGCACATGGAATTCCAAAGGAAATTTATGATATAGCAAAAGAAATGAAGATTAAAATACAAGATTATACTTGTCCCAATGTTTTAAAAGTACAAAATATAGCAGAAGAGTTTAGTCAAAATGATTATTTTATCTTTTTGTTAGGAGCCAAAAGTCACCCAGAGAATATTGGAACATTAAGTCACTGTGGAAAAGATTATTCTATTTTTGAGAAAGAAGATGAAATCTCAAAAGCGATAGAGGAATTTGAAAAGTCAAAGAAAAAGAAATTGCTTTTAATTTCGCAAACTACTTTTAGTTTGGAAAGATTTTATAAAATAAAAGAGAAATTACAACCATTGATAAAAAAAGATGTTGATTTTGTTGTGAAAAACACCATATGTCGAACGACTGAATTGAGGCAAAAAGAAATAGAGGAACTTTCTAAAAAAGTTGATACAATGATTATTATTGGAGGAAAAAATAGCTCAAATACGAAGAAATTGTATGAGGTGGCGAAAAAGAATTGTAAGAATACGATTTTAATAGAAACGGTACAAGAACTAGAAATAAAGGCTCCAATTGAAAAGGCAGGAATTATGGCTGGGGCATCCACACCAAAAGAAAGTATTGACGAGGTAGTAGAATTTTTACATCAGTTATAAAATACCAAAATTAAGATAAGGTATCACATTTAAAAGGATACCTTAATTTTTGTTTTTATTCTGCTTCAACAGTTGTATTTTTGTTCTCATCAAATCCAAAGTATTCAGATTTTCCGAAACCAAGAATTGAATAAGTAATGAAAGGAACCATAAGCATAGAAACAGTCAATCCAGTTGAAGCTTTGAAAGCTTTCATTAAATTAACTTTTTGGTATAGTGTTACAATCGCTAAAGCAATGGAAGCGAAAATATTAATAATTGGTATAAATAAAGCAATGTATATAAATACAAGATATGGAGACATTCCAGAAATTTTATACAAGATTGCTATATTATAGAAAGGTATAATTGCTTTCCAGCCTTTTTCACCAGCTTTTACAAAAACCTTCCACATTCCAATAATTTGAATGATTAGGATTACACTTGCTACCAATAGAATAGAACCGATAAATCCTGCTAATGCTGCCAAAACTACATCAGAAGCATTAGAACTAGCAATGGCGCTAGAAGTATCTAATCCTCTGGCATAATTTGAAGTAGCATAATTAACATAGTCATAATTCATGTTAAATCCCCCTTTTTTATTTTTGGTAGTGTAAACTAATTCTAAAATTAATCTGTTTACACCCCTTGTCCTTTAA
>CAOKPI010000042.1 GCA_948470605.1 uncultured Clostridium sp.
AACTATGTTAGTTAAAGTGGCAACACAAAACTACTTATCTCATTTCTATCTTTAACTACTATACTACATTATTTACAATAATACAAGTGAACAAAATAATTTTTGTATATTTTTATATACTAGTAAAGTAATAAATCTAATTTATCAGTTAAGCTATTAAAATTTTTAAACAAAGAGCAATAAAACACTAAATAATAACATATGCGATAATCATTTAAAACAACAGTGGCATGATTAAAATTTTTTGACCTTTTAGATTCGTTTTCATGCCACGCCCGTTGTTAGCTTAGCTCAAAATTGCAGAGCAATTTTCTGTGAAATGCTTTATATTATGGAAGTTCGGAGAACTTTCCTATAATATAGCAAAGAAAATCCCTCATCATGAGGGAAATCCTTATTTTATTCACTATATTTTTGCAATCCCGCCAATAATTTTACTATCTTGTGTAGAAGCTAACAATTTAGCTCCTCCAGAAATAACAACCATATCATCTTTTTCCAAAATTCCTTTTTGTTTTAATTTTTCTATTCCTTCTTCTACGATGTCATTAATAACATCTTTCTTTTCTACAAAGATTGGTGTTACATTCCATACAATCGCTAATTGATTATAAGTTCTTCTATTATCTGTGATAGCTAAAATTGGGCATCCTACTCCCATTCCTGCAAATCTTCTTGCTGAATCTCCTGTATTTGTATAACATACAATCGCATCTGCATTTATGTTCATTGCCATAACAGCTGTTGCATAAGAAATTTTGCTTTCAAGTGTTTCCATTGCAACTTCTTTACTCTTAAATCTCTTCCAATAATCAATATCTCTTTCCACTCTATTAGCTATTTTTACCATCGTTTCAACACATTCTACTGGGTATTTTCCCATAGCACATTCTCCTGATAACATAACTGCACTTGTTCTGTCATAAATTGCATTGGCTACGTCACTTGCTTCTGCTCTAGTTGGTAATGGATTAAATGTCATAGATTCTAGCATTTGTGTTGCTGTGATAGCTGGTTTACTTGCTTTATTTGATAATTTGATAAATCTTTTTTGCATAACTGGTGGTTCTGTAAAATCTGTTTCAGTAGCCATATCACCACGAGCAATCATTTGAACATCTGCATTTTCAACGATTTCTTCCATATGTTCTAGCCCTTCCACATTTTCTACTTTTGTAATGATTTTAATATCTTTTCCACCATTTTCATCTAATACTTTTCTTACTTGGTCAATGTCATCTTTGTTTCTGGCAAATGACATAGCAACATAATCATAATCATGTTCACAAGCAGTTTTTAAATCATCAATATCTTTTTGTTTTAAAGCTGGTAGACGTACTGCTGTTCCTGGTAAGTTAATCGTTTTTCTACTGCCTAATCCATTTCCATGTACGACAGTACATACAATGTCTTTATCTACAATTTCGTCAATTACTAATTCGATGGCTCCATCATCAATTAAAACCTTACTTCCTGGTTTTACATCTTTGTATAATTCTTTGTAAGATACAGATACTTTGTCTTTATCTCCTACAATATCTTCATTTACTAATGTGAATTTTTGTCCATCTTCTAATTTGATTTTTTCATTTTTTCCTGTTACTAACATACCTGTTCTGATTTCTGGTCCTTGCATATCTAATAATAAGGAAATTGGTATATCAAGTTCTTTTCTTAGTCTAATAACCTCTTCTGTTTTTTCTGATTGTTCATCCCAACTACCATGTGAATAATTAATTCTTGTCACATTTAATCCTGCTTCAAATAACTCCTTTAATTTGTATTCACTAGCTGGTCCTATTGTTCCAACAATTTTTGTTTTTCTTAAATTCTTTTTCATTTTGATTTTCCTTCCTTTCTTGAGGTCTCGATAATCCTCTTTTTATTAAAACCGTCTTTTATTATACCACAACCAATTTACAAAATTCAACATTTTTTGTTAACTTTTTACGATTTCTCAGATGATTTTTGGGATGCCCTTAGCTGTGCGAGCATTAAGCGAGCTTACAGATAAGTAATGCCTTTAGGAACGGAGGAAAAAATCATGATATGTGCAGACTTTAGGACAGGAAAAAACTTGTCACAAGCACAAATGCGAGATATCTGCACAAGTTTTTGTTTTTTTATCCATCATGATTTTTTCCTCCGTCCCCAAAATCACCCAAAATCATTTCAACGTAATGATAGCATGTAATATCTTTTCATTCTCACTTTGCATGACTACCATATGCCTATTGTCTTCATAAGCATATTTACAAACAACAGTGTCACCCAGTTTTATTTCCTTTTTATACATAATTCGTATTTCATCAAAAGGTCTGTGGTTATAGATTTCTTCTGGCAAAGCTTCATAGGCTAAATCTAGATAATATAAATTATGCATGTGCCCAATTACATCTATATCTTTTCTTTTTGTTTGATATATTATACTACTTTTGTAATTAGTCGGTGCTTTTATTTTTTCAATTTCTTTTTCTGGAAAAACTGATTTTTCTATTTCTGATTTATATTTTTTAGCCATTGTTTCTTCAATCTTAGCAATTTTTTTGGTCTGATTATTGATTAATAACCATTTGGAAGATGCTATGACACAAAGATTATGATTTTCATCATATATTTCAAAATCTCGATAGGCATAACATTTGATGATATATCTTGACCATGTGTGTATATCTAAAGTTTGTCCATATTCTGGTCTTTTTATTACTTTTACCTTCCAGTCTAATAATAACCATGTTAAATGGGTTGTATCAGAAGTATTTATGCCATATCCAACAGAATCTGAATGATAGGATGCTACATCTTCTAAGTATTCCAGTATGGCTTTATTGCTTACTTGTTTTCCTTTCCATACATCTTTTAATCCTATTTTGAATTTTTCTTGGTAAATCATTTTTCTTCCCTTCTTTTTGTTCACAATCTCCCTTCGCTCGATTGCGTAAGTTATCCGTAACTCACTCCGTTCGAACGGCTTCTCTTTCTGTTCACAATCTCCCTTCGCTCGATTGCGTAAGTTATCCGTAACTCACTCCGTTCGAACGGCTTCTCTTTCTGTTCACAATCTCCCTTCGCTCGATTGCGTAAGTTATCCGTAACTCACTCCGTTCGAACGGCTTCTCTTTCTGTTCACAATCTCCCTTCGCTCGATTGCGTAAGTTATCCGTAACTCACTCCGTTCGAACGGCTAACTTAATATCCTGGTTTTTTTAACAATTTGAACATATTTTTTTTGTATTCTTCTACTCCTGGTTGATTGAATGGATTGACACCTAATAACATACCTGACATCGCACATGCTTTCTCAAAGAAATAAATTAATTCTCCTATATTTTTTTCGTCTAATTGTTCCATTTTTATTAACATATTAGGAACATTTCCTGTAACATGTGCTTTTATGGTACCTTCCATTGCTTTTTTATTCACATAGTCTAGTCCTTTTCCTGCTAAGTAATTTAAGCCATCTAAATTGTCATCATCTGGATGAATTTTAATATCTGTATTTGGATTTTCAATGGCTATTACGGTTTCAAATAGATTCCTTTTTCCTTCTTGTATGTATTGTCCCATAGAATGTAAATCTGTTGTAAAGTCAACTCCTGCTGGGAAGATTCCTTTTTTATCTTTTCCTTCACTTTCTCCAAATAGTTGCTTCCACCATTCTGTAAAATAATGCATTTTTGGCTCATAGTTTACTAATATTTCAATATTTTTTCGTGCTTTATATAAAATATTTCTAGCCACAGCATATTGATAACATTCATTATATTTTAAATTGGAATCATTATATCTCTCTTGACCAATACGTGCTCCTTCCATTAATTTATCAATATCAATTCCAGCAACAGCAATAGGAAGCAAGCCAACAGCTGTTAATACAGAATATCTACCACCTATATTATCAGGTACTACAAATTGCTCATAACCTTCATTATCTGCTAACGTTTTTAAGGCTCCTTTTTCTTTATCTGTTGTCGCATAAATTCTACTTCTTGCTTCATCAATTCCATATTTATTTTCCAAGATTTCTCTAAAAATACGAAAAGCAACTGCCGGTTCTGTTGTGGTTCCTGATTTTGAAATCACATTAACAGAAAAATCTTTGTTTCCAATATAATCAATCAATTCATTGATATAATTCGGACTCAAATTATTTCCTACATATAAAATTTGAGGATATTTTCTTTGTTTGTCTGAAAGCATATTATAAAAAGAACTTGTTAAACTTTCTATAACTGCTCTTGCCCCTAAATAAGAGCCTCCTATTCCAATGACAACTAAAATGTCAGATTCTTTTTTTATCTTTTTGGCTGCTTTTTTGATTCTAGCAAATTCTTTCTTATCATAATTGGTTGGTAATTCCAACCATCCTACAAAGTCATTTTCATGATTGGCTCTTCTATGCAAGTCTTTATGGATATTTTCAACTTGCTCCTTGTATTCTAAAATACTTTTTTGTGCGATGTCACTATTGTTTAAATTTAATTTTATTTCTGCCATAATATCATTCCTCTTTTCTTTTCAATATTTCTTAACCTATTATATAGAAACATAGAAAAGAATTCAAGCTCTCTTTTCATTTTTTTGCCATTTTCCCTAAAAACAACAAAAAACAAACTTACTTTTTCCCATAAGTTTGTTTTTATCATTTTTACACTAGACTCTTTTTAACTCTTTTCGTTTTTATATGCTCAAAATCTATGATATTTCTATTCTCTTCCTTATCTATGTCCTCATTTTCTATCTGCGTATTGTTAATTTTATTTGATAATTCTAAATAACTATCTTTAAGATTTATTAACATATCATTAATTTGAAGCATTTGTTGTGTATAATCTATATTAGAAACTTCTTGTTTAATCATACTTTTGATTTCTTGCTTAGTATCCTTTAAATTCACTACTGTATTGGCTATTTTTGCTAAATAGTAATTTTGTCTCTTCATAAATTTCTTCATATATTGTTGTTCCATAGATTCCTCAGTTAATTTTCTATTTTGTTCTTCTTTGTTTTCTATCAATTTACTTTTCTGTTGTCTTAAACTTTTATAATTTGTTTTTTCTAATTTCAAAATAGCTCTTCCTAGCACTCTAGCAACAGAAACCACTTTCTCTGACTCTGTCTCCTCTAATTCTACTTGTCCTCCATATTCATAAGAATAGCCTTTACTATAGATTTTACCAGCTACTTTCTTTTTATTTAAGACAGCACCAATAATTTCTCCTCCAACTGTCTTAATTGATTTTTTTACTTCATTCAATTCATTAATCTTTGTAATTTCTGAATTAACTACTAAAATAGTAGAATCCATAATCGTTGATAATACAATACTATCGGTTACTAATCTACAAGGTGGTGCATCTACAATAATAATATCATAAACATTTTTTAAGATAGCAATTAATTCTTTCATATTTTTTGAACCTAATAGTTCAGATGGGTTTGGTGGTACAGTTCCATTAGTCAAAATATGTAAGTTTGGTATTTTAGTCTCTTGGATATAATTTATTCCTAATCTTATATCTTTTCTTACATTACCTGTGATATGATTCAAATAGTTAGAAAGACCCTTTTTATTACTTACTTTAAATATTCTATGTGCTCTTCCTTTTCTCATGTCAGCATCAATCAATAAAACCTTTTTATTGGTTTTTGCAAAAGATGTTGCTATATTAGCAGAAACCCAACTTTTTCCTTCTTGCGGTGTACAACTTGTCACTAATACCGTCTTAGCATTTTTTGCTGAATTCATATATAAAATATTAGTTCTAATATTATTGATACATTCTGTAATATATGTTTTAGCATTTCTTTTATCAATAATCTCTTGATTTTTATCATTATGTACAGGAATATTTCCTAAACTTTTAATATGAATATAATTTTCTATATCTTCTTCTTTTTTTATCGTATTGTCAAATATATAAATTATCATAATATAGGCAAATGAAGCCATTACGCCTGCCATTAAAAATAGAATGATATCTTTGGTATGATGTACATTATATGGTTGCATTGGAAATTGTGCTTGGTCTACTACTCCAATATTATTTAAATTATATATATTTTTTATTTCCTTTAGAAATACATCTGATAATTCATTGGTGATATCCATTGATTTTTTAGCATCTGTATCTTCTATTGATATTTCGATAATATAAGAATCATCTATAATATTTACTTTCATTTGTTTTAATAATTGTTTTTCTGTCATATTCAATTCTAAATTATGGATGGTTTGTTTTAGTATTTTAGAATTTTGTGCTATGCTACTATAGGTACGGATTAACTCTGAATTGATTAATAATTCTATATTGGTTAATTCTTTATTTTCATAAGTATCACTGGGAATTAATAATAAAGTAGATGTTGACTTATATTTAGGTACAACATAATGATAGGTATAGACATATCCCATTAAAATAAATAGTATTAAAATCAATACAATGAATATCTTTTTACTTTTTAAAATGTCTAGTATTCTTTTTATTTCTATGCTTTCGTTTCTCTTCATATTTTTTTCCATATTTATCACCTATTCTATATTATACCTTATTTTGGAAATTATTTCAACCTTTTATGTAAAATTAATTGAATTATGTAAATATTTCTCCAAATTTGTATGATAAGAAAAGGTGTTGTCTGCTTATTTCATTACTTCATCCATTACCTTTGCTAGGTATTTCATACTGGTTAGACATTGCTCCATCGTATTACCTGTTGCTCCTACCTCAATAATATTGGCATATTTTGCTGTATGCTGATTATATCTTGATTTTGTTAGGGTAATCGGCTTACATAATCCTGGATACATCTCTTCTGCTTTTTCTTGTATTTTGATAGCAAATTTTAAATTTTGATTCCAATTAGGATGCCATAAACCTCCATTATTGGTTCCGAATCACAAACATGATTTGTGCTGCTATATCATTTTCTCCTATTTTTACAATTGGTGCATAATCACTTTTGCTACCTATGGCATCTCTATGCACATCCATCACAATATCAGATGGTGTTGTTTTTAGAATATTTTCTACTGTTGCTAGCGAACGGGTATATGAACCATTATAAGCTGGATAATCATGATATGATGTATTATGTATAACATTATGATTATATTGTTTTAATTGATTTTCTAATTCTGTTCCTACTCTGGTTACTGAAAAATTTAAATCAATGGTTCGAAATGTTCCTGTTGGTGTATAGGGAAAACTATCACTAGAAGTATAGCTTTCGCAACTATGTGTATGGAATAATACAATATTTTTATTTTCAATCGTAATATTGGGTGCCAACATATCCTCTGTTAAGGTGTAATCTGTTTCATTTTTTATTTTTACTTTGCCATATTGAACATTGTAACTTTCTTTTATTGGATTACTGGTGATTACTTGCGTAGCAAGCCCTGTTTGTGCTAACTCTGTTTTGGGGTTATTTTCTTCTTGCTTCTTTTCTTGTGGCTCTTCTTTCGTATTTTCTTGCTTTTGTTTCTCTTTTTCTTTGTCTTCTATATTTTCTATTCCTTGTATGGAACTAATCTGCGTTTTTAAAATTCCTTGCAATAGATTTTCTTCTTCGATTTCTTCCTCTTTTTCTGGCATTTCTCCGTTTTGCTCTTGGGTACTAGACATTGTGGTAATGGTTTGTCCTAAACATTCTAACATGCTATTTTCTGCCAATACCTTTTGCACCATTTTTCCTTCTTTGGTAGGTCGTGGAAGACATTTGCTTGCTATGATAACTACTACAATAGTTGCTAACATTCCTATGAAATACTTTTTGATATCCTTCATTTTTAGTACGGTAACATTAAACATATTTTTCTCCTTGTCCAAATCTCTAATCTCATCTATATATCATATTCTATTGATTTAAGATTTATGACGAATAGCTAAGCAAATATAAAAAATAAAAGTTTA
Source organism: uncultured Clostridium sp. (assembly GCA_948470605.1). GTDB lineage: Bacteria > Bacillota > Clostridia > TANB77 > CAG-508 > CAG-269. Next base: position 7,917 of record CAOKPI010000042.1, read on the forward strand.
TTATATTTTTTTGTGACTCCCAACTGCATAATACACTGTATACAAAATTTTTAAGAAATTTTGTAACAGTCTATAATTTGTTGGTCCCCCCGAATTGTCATTTCAAAAATATAATAAACTTTGTTGTAATAATGTTGATATTTATTTTAATTTTTCTTCTATTAAATCTACTAATTCTTGTGCTTTTTTCGTTATGTACTCTTGATTTTCCCCCTCTATCATAACTCTTACCAATGGTTCTGTTCCGGATGGTCTAATCAGAACTCTACCATTTCCTGCAAATTCCTTTTCTAATTGTTCAATCGCTTGTTTTATGGCTATATCTTTATCATAATCATATTTTTTATCGCTATTAACTTTTGCATTAATCAATATTTGCGGATATATCTTTACCATATCTCCTAATTCAGAGGCATTTTTCTTTGTTTCTAAAATTGCTTTGATTAACATTAAAGAAGTTAATATACCATCTCCTGTTGGATTATAATCTAATAAAATGATATGACCTGATTGTTCTCCTCCTAAATTAAACCCTTCTTTTAGCATTTCTTCCAAAACATAACGGTCACCCACATTAGTTTGTAATAATTGTAATTTATTTTCTTTCGCATATTTATTAAGTCCCAGATTGCTCATAACAGTAGCAACTATAGTATCTTTGTTTAATTGCCCTTTTTCTTTCATATTATTAGAAATAATAGCTAACAATTTATCTCCATCTATTTCATTTCCTTTTTCATCAATGGCTAAACATCTATCACCATCTCCATCATAAGCAATTCCCAAACTTAATTTTTCTTCTAGCACTATTTTTTTAAGTCCTTCTAAATGGGTAGAACCACAGTTTTGATTAATATTAATTCCATTTGGTTGATTGTTCATCATTTTATATTTTATTCCTAAAGCTTTAAATATCTTTTCTGCTACAACAGAAGTAGCTCCATTTGCTGTATCAATTCCAACGATAAAATCTTCTCTTTTATTGTTTTCCATCACATCATCAAAACATTTTCTAAAAAAATATATGTACTCTTCCATTAAATCTAAGGCATATTCGGAAACACCAATTTTCTCGTTCACAGCAGTTAGTTCTTCTAGCTTCCCAGAATCCATAATTTCTTCTATTTCTTCTTCTAATTCGTCTGAAATTTTCATTCCTTTATTACTAAAATATTTGATTCCATTAAATTCGTAAGTATTGTGGGATGCAGAAATAACGACACTCGCATCTGCATTTAATTTTCTGGTTAAATAAGCCACTGCTGGTGTTGGCATGACTCCTAATAATTTGACATTTGCTCCATAACTTAAAAAGCCTGCCACCATTGCACTTTCAATAAGGGTTCCTGATATACGGGTATCTCTTCCTATTAAAATGGTTGGTGTATGGTCAGTATGTTTGGCTAATACATACGCTCCTGCTTTTGCTACTTTATATACTAATTCTGGTGTTAACTCTGTATTAGCTATTCTTCTAATCCCATCTGTCCCAAAATATTTTCTCATGCTTTTACTTCCTTTCATTAGCAAATTTTAAGATGTGCCTATGATTTTTTCCATTTCATCATTATTTTTTCTTTTAGTGTTAATTCTATTTTATTCGGTTTCTCCCATTCTATTCTTTTATTTTGTAATACCAATTTAGGATTAGTAGTGGTTAATTGTTCTAGTTTTTCTTTGCTAATAATTTGCATTAATTTGTTTAATATTTGTGGCATTCTAGGATAAATCGTATTCGGTCTATGTACATCACTTCCTAAAAAATGCACCATATTATTTTCCAAGAATTTTTTTACTATGATTTGTGCTTTTGGTCCATAATACCCAATAATACTACCATAATTAGCTTGCATGAGTACCCCTTGCTCGATTAAATCATAAATTAATTCTGGCTCCTCTTGTACAAAAGTATATCTTTCTGGATGTGCTAGTATAGGAACTAGCTTATATTGTAGCATATCATGTACAACATGATATAAATTTAAAGGCTCTATATTCAATGGCATCTCAAAAAGTACATAACTTGTGTCATTAATAGTAGAGGCTTTTCCTTCTTCTAATAATGAAATAATATCTTCTGACAAATAAATTTCATTTCCTAAATATAATTTCATATTAAGATTTTCTTCTTGCACTTTTTGATATATCACATTAACCCACATTTCACGTTCTGGTACATTTGTCTCATAATATCCCTCCATATAATGAGAGGTTGATATAATAGCTTCAAATCCAGCTTTTTGTGCTTCTTGTATTAAATGAATGGTTTCGTCAATATTCCTGGCTCCATCATCTATATTGGGTAATATATGTGTGTGAAAGTCAATCATTTTCTTCTCCCTTTTTGAACTTGTCTTTATCTAAATATTCATTCATTTGTTTTAAAATATCTTCTGTGGTTTTAGGTTTTGTTGTATTGTATGTCTCTATATTACTCGTTGTAGTCAAGTTCTCTTTCTGTTTTTTTGGTATCTCTCTCGCAATTGTTTTTAAGTTCTCCTCCTCTTTTTCTGTCTTATCTCCATAATAATAATATTTTTCTTCATATTTCTTTCCAGATATTGGCATTTTATTAATTACTACCCCTGTTATTTTTCCACCAACATTTTGTATATTTTTAATAACTCTTTCTAGTGCATCTTTTTTAGTAATCTTGTGAGCAGTCACAATAATGGTAGAATCTACTATTCTAGATAAAACAACAGCATCTGTTACCAATTCACAAGGAGTACCATCTATAATAATAATGTCACATACCTTCTTTAACTTCTCTAATAGTTTTGTTATCTTTTGAGAAACTAATAATTCAGAAGGATTAGGTGGTATGCTACCTGCTGGCATTACATATAGATTTTTTATTTCTGTTTTTTGAAGACATGTTATAATTCCTTTTGACTTGCTTTTGGTTTCTTCTATCCCTACTTGTGACAAGTAATTTGATAAACCTGGTTTTGAAGGTGTACCAAAAATCACATATTGTCTTCCTTTTCTCATATCCGCATCAATCAATACTACTTTTTTTCCTGCTTGTGCAAAAGTAACTGCTAGATTAGAAGCTATCCAGCTTTTTCCCTCTCCAGGAAGAGTAGATGTTATTAATAAAGTCTTTGTTTTTTTATCAGTGCTTATAAATTGTATATTGGTTCTTAATGTTCTAAAAACTTCCGAAATAGGAGATTTCGGATCTTTATGTGCTACAACCTCTTTTTTCATTATCTTCTACTTCCTTTCGTTTCCTAAATGTTTTATCATTGGTATGGATACTAAAACTGGTATACTATATGCTGTTTCAACATCTTCTGCTGTTTTTATCGTAGTATCTAACATATTGGCTACTATTACATAAATTATGGCTATCACTAATCCGATACTAGCAAACATGATAACATCTTTGGCATGATTTATATTAGCTGGTTCAGAGGATATTTCTGCTTTATCTACTATTTGAACATTATTGATGTTATAAATTTCCTTTACCTTATCCGTAAAAACTTCTGCAATTTCATTCGCTATTACAGCTGCATTACTTGGTTCTTCATTCCTTACTGTTATCTCAATTAGCTCTGTATCTTCTACGGCACTAACCGTTATATAATTTTTTAGAATCTCCTCCTCTAAATCTATATTTAAGTTTGAGATAACTTCTCTTAACACATTTTTACTTTTTATTAATTCACTGTAAGTAGCTACTAACTTAGAATTTAATGACACATCTGTTGCTGTTATCATGGTATTGGTAGTTAATGTTTCATCTGCTGATGATACTAAAACTAATGTTGTTGATGCATCATACATTGGTGTGATAAATTCTATGGTATAAATAAATCCAATTATGCCAAATATTAAAATAATTAATATAATTTGAATTTTCTTACTCCAAAACATATTAAATAATTCTTTTAAATCCATTTCTTCCATATGTCTATTGTTTCCCTTTCTATTATTTTTCATTCGTTTATTTTTCTTTCTATAGTATATCCTTAAATTGAACTTTTTGCAATATTTTGACGATTTATTTTTGTTTTTATTTTTTTATGTATTTCTAATATCGTTAAAAGCACTAAAATTCCTAACAAGACTCCCATAGTATCTAACATTACATCTGTTATTTTACAACTTCTTCCTGGTACAAATTTTTGATGCATTTCATCTGAAATGGCATATAAAATACCTATAAAAAGACTTATTAGGATTCTCTTTTTTTCTTTTAAATGATAGGTACTAACAAAAGACATGAGTAAAAAACCTACTAGTGTATATATCGAAAAATGAGCTATTTTTCGAATAACAGCTTCGGCTCTCTTTAAGTTTTGTTGACTATTTTCTATTGGTAATATTGGTAAAGTAATTTTTGCTATTTTTCTACTTAAATTTCCAGATTCTTCTCCATTTTGATTGGAAAATCCAAATATGATATAAAAAGTCCCTAATAATAATATCATAATAATGGCTCTTAGTGTATTTATTTTCATTTTTCTCCTTTTTATACAATTTATCTATGTTTTTTATTTATTTTAATATTATTGTCTATTTAATTTGCAATTCTATTTTTCCATTCTAAGTCTGCAATTTGATATTCGATTCTTTTGTGCTCTACCTCATGTTTTTGTATGTATTGGTCTATTCTACTAGTTATTTTTTCTCCCATTTCTCTTATTTCTTGTTTTAGTTCGTCTCTAATTTCTTCTTGTCTTTTTAACATGGTTGTCATGTTGACGTCTTTTACTATGTGCATTTCGCTTTCTAAGTTGGTTACTGTGCCTTTTACTTCATGCATTTCACTTTGTAAGTTGGCTACTGTGCCTTTTACTTCGTGCATTTCGCTTTCTAGCTTATGCATTGAATTTTCTAGATTGGTTACTGTACCTTTTACTTCGTGCATTTCAGTTTCTAAGTTGTCCACTTTTTTCATATATGGTTGTAAATTTTTCCAAAGCTCGTCTACTGTCATGTTTGTTTCCTCCTTTCTTTGTTCCAATTATTTATATCTATTTATTATTATATTTCTTTGTTATTAAAAAGTTATTGAAATAAAAATAAGTTTTGATATAAAATTTCATGATTTTAAATTACATTTTAGAATAAAGTTTATCTAAAAAACATAGATAAATTATGTTTTTATTCTAACATATTCATCTATGTTTTTCAACTGTTTTGTTTAATTTTTCTTTTCGTAATTTATAACTCTTGTTTCACACAATTCAATGCTTCTAAAATTACCTTGTCCATGTCATAATATTGATATTGCCCTAATCTTCCACCAAATATCACTTTGGTATCTTTATCGGCTAATTTTTTATATTTTTGATATAAATTATTATTTTTATCATTATTAATCGGATAATATGGTTCTTTTTCTTTTGTCCATGAATCTGGATACTCTCTTGTAACAACCGTCTTAGGATTGCTTTCCCCATACTCAAAATGTTTATGCTCGATGATTCTAGTATAAGGTACTTCATATTCAGTATAATTGACAACTGCATTTCCTTGATAATTTTCCTCATCTAAGATTTCTGTTTCAAATCGTAAACTTCTATATTCTAACTCCCCAAATTGATAATCGTAAAATTCGTCAATTGGTCCTGTAAACACTATCTTTTCTGCCACCGTTTCTAATTCTTGTCTATATTCAAAGAAATCACAATTCAATTTTATTTCAATTCCTTCCAACATTTTTTTTATGATTTTCGTATAGCCTCCAATCGGAATTCCTTGATAAATGTCTCTAAAATAATTATTATCATAAATAAATCTAACAGGCAATCTTTTGATGATAAAACTTGGAAGTTCTGTTGCTTTTTGTCCCCATTGCTTTTCTGTATAGCCTTTTACTAATTTTTCATAAATGGTTTTTCCAACTAAACTAATGGCTTGTTCTTCTAAATTCTTTGGTTCAGTTATACCTGATTCTTTCTTTTCTTCCTCAATTTTAGCTTTTGCCTCAGCTGGTGTGATTACTCCCCATAACTTATTGAAGGTATTCATGTTAAATGGCATATTATATAATTCGTCTTTGTATCTTGCTACTGGCGAATTGGTATAACGATTAAATTCTGCAAATTGATTAATATATCCCCAAACCTCTTTGTTACTGGTATGAAATATATGAGCTCCATATTTGTGCATTTGGATGCCTTCTACATTTTCTGTGTAGATGTTTCCTCCCACATGAGAACGCTTGTCTATGACAAGACATTTTTTTCCTTTTTTGTTTGCTTCATAGGCAAAGATAGAACCGAATAATCCTGACCCTACAATTAGGTAATCATATTTTTGCATAATTTTTTCTCCTCTATTAATTTTATAAATTTATTAATTTTTAAATAGTTGAAAACACAGTACAATATCTGAACATTCTTCTTTCTTATTTGAATCTTTTTTGTCATTCGGATTCTCATATTCTTATCTACTTTTATAATTTTGAAAAATCACAATTGTCGGGATCATATCTTACCCTATAATTTTCATTAATAGAATTAATTTTCTTCATATCGTCTTGCGTTAATTCAAAATCAAAAATGTCAATATTTTCTTTTAAGCGTTGTTTATTAGATGTTTTTGGAATTGGAATATAGCCTAATTGAACATTCCATTTTAATATAATCTGTGTTACCTTTTTACTATATTTATTGGCTATTTCCACTAATACTGGATGTTCTATCAATTTTTTATCCATTCTTGCAAAAGGAGAATAAGATATAATTCTAATTCCTTTAGATTGGCAATATTTTACTAACGGCTCTTGTGATAATAATGGGTGCAATTCTATTTCATTAAAAGCTGGTGCAACTGTTGCATTTTTCAATAATTTTTCTAAATGATGTTCATGAAAGTTACTAACACCTATCATTTTAACTTTTCCTTCTCAATAGATTTCCTCCATTTGCTTCCAGGTTTCTACAAAAGTATCTGTTTGTGGCCAATGCATCAAATATAAATCTATATAATCTACACCTAATCTTTCTAATTGTCTTTCAAAAGCTTTCTTTATATTTCCCTCTCTTTGTTCTGTATTACTAACTTTGGTTATAATAAAATAATCTTCTCTTTTCCTTAAAGATAATTTTAATGCCAAACCTAACCACTTTTCATTTCCATAGGCTGATGAGGTATCATATAATTGGTATCCCTCTTTTTTTGAATGGTAGTGTAAACTAATTCTAAAATTAATCTGTTTACACCCCTTGTCCTTTAA
>CAOKPI010000043.1 GCA_948470605.1 uncultured Clostridium sp.
TTTTTAGGGTGTGCAAAATTTGTCGCCTATTTTACACACCCTATTTTACATTCTCTTAATTCCTATTGAAGTAAAAGCAAACGATAATGCGACAATTTCACTTAATAATTTGATCAATAACAATTTATACAAAGATATCAAATATGGAATAAAATTATGTAATAGAAATATAGGATTTAACGGCAAATTTTACACTTTCCCCTATTTCTTAACATTTCTTTTAAAGAGATATTTAAAAGAAAGATAGAAATATAGTGAAATATGAAAAATCATTGACAATTATATTGTTAACATATACTATATATTGTTAGAAAAAGTTTAAAACTTTTGCGGAGCTATGTTCGTAGAGAGTGGCTCTATTTTTTTTCAATTAAATCAAGAAAATCTAAAAAAAGTACAGTGAAATAAAAAATTCATCAAAACTATTGAAAATCCGCAAAAAACATGATATAAAAATATACAAGTTGTATAATTCAAATAATGAAAAATTTATTTTCAAAATATTAAAAGTTTTAACTCAAAAAATTATTTTCTCAAATATTCTAATTTATAGTCAAATCAATCCTCACAAATATTGAAAAAATTCTAGTGTTATGGTATTAAATATATGGGTGAAATATATGAAGAAAAAGATGATTATTCTTCAATTACACTATCCGGTTTTAAACAGCAAAAGTATGATACAAGTATTGTTCCTGGAGGATATCTATATCACAGATGTCATCTAATTGCATGGAAACTAGGTGGAATAGATGTTATAGAAGCATATTCTATTGAAGATAACGGAAAACTACATTTTAATGTATACGTGTATAATGTTCAAGATGGAATAGTTATTGATTATGCAACAGGAAAAAGCAAATTGGTAGAGTAAGGAGGAAAAATATTGGATTTAAATTTATTTGATAATAAAAGAAATGAAAACAGTTTTATAGATAAATTATGGAAGAATTAAAAAGTGCATTGAACAATACAATAAGTGAAAAGCAAAACAGAAAGGAAACGAATAATGAACTAGATCAATACGATATATATGAAAAAAAGAAAATATTTTTAGACAATAAAAGTAGAATGGGAAACGAGCTAGCTTGGATTATGGATAATAATTCTGTTTGCATATCAGAACATGGAGATGGCGGACCTTTTTTTATTAGTGAAATTGATTTACCACAAAATGCAAAAGTCGGAGATGTATATGAAAAAATTGATACCAAATATGTTTATAATCCAGATATAACTATGGAACTAAATAAAATAATGTAATAATATAGCTGTTGGCACGAAATCAAAGATTTCGACAACAGCTTAATTTTAATAAATACAATGTTGTAAAAAATAATCCGCTAATCATCTGAAACAACAAAGAACAAACAGTAACCGGCAAACGCTTGCAATTCAAAGTTTGCATAAATATCACATATAAAAATAATAACAGTGAATTGTAACAGTAAACGACACGAATTACAAAAATTACCAAAAAAGTATTGACAAAAAATGGAAAACCATTTATAATTAAAATTAGTTAAGAATCAAATGAATTAATTCAAGTAAATTTAAAAGGTTATCAATTATAATCAAAGAGCCATTTAGGCAAAATCCAACTAATAAAATTTAAAAATCTTATATAGTTTAAATATCTGAGGTCAAGATTATTTCAATCTGAAATTAAAAGTATAATTTCAATTCTTTCCAAAAGAATTACCAATCCCCATAATTAAAATATATTTTATTAAATGAATAATTGATTAAAAACATATTAGATGAAATATTCAATAATCCCCAATTTTATCCCTTATTGGCCTCAGATATTTAAGCTATATAAGTAGAAAGGAAGCTATGTTAGCAATTACTAAAAGTATGGCACTGCAAGGATTAGACGGATATTTAGTAGCCATTCAGGTAGATATATCAAATGGAATGCCAGATTTTCAAATTGTAGGTTTGCCAGATACTAGTGTAAAGGAATCAAGAGAAAGAGTAAAAACAGCTATTAGAAATTCTAATATTGAATTTTTGAGCAGAAAAATTGTTGTTAATTTATCACCTGCTAATACTAGAAAAGAAGGGTCTATGTTTGACTTGCCGATAGCAGTTGGAATTTTAATTGCTAATAAACATATAAGAAATCCAAACTTAGAAAAAATATTAGAAGAAACTATATTTATAGGAGAATTATCTTTAAATGGAAAGATAGAAAAGACAAAAGGAATCTTACCAATTTGTATTGAGGCAAGAAAGTTAGGAATTAGAAGAATTATTTTGCCAAAACAAAATGAACAAGAAGCGGCTATACTAGAAAATATAGAAATATTGCCAGTCAATACATTAAAAGAAGTCATAGCTTATTTAAATGGTAAAAGAAGAATTTTGCTAGAAAAAAATACACATGTGATTTTAAATCCAGAAATAAATTATGAGTTGGACTTTTCCGAAGTAAAAGGACAAGAGAGCGTAAAAAGGGCATTAGAAGTGGCAGCAGCTGGTGGACACAATTGTCTATTAATAGGGGCACCTGGTTCTGGAAAAACCATGTTAGCTAGAAGATTACCCACTATTTTACCAGATATGAAATTAGAGGAAGCGCTTGAGGTTACGAAAATCTATAGTATATTGGGATTAACGGATTCAAAAGACCCTTTGATTATAAACAGACCTTTTCGAAACCCACATCATACTGTTACACCAGTTTCTTTAGTGGGAGGAGGAAGAAATCCAAAACCACGGAGAGATTAGCTTAGCTCATTTAGGCGTATTATTTTTAGATGAACTGCCAGAATTTAATCGAAATGCTTTAGAGAGCTTGCGTTTGCCATTAGAGGATAGAAAGGTAAGTATTAGTCGATTAAATATGACCGTTACTTACCCTTGTGAATTCATGTTAATTGCTAGTATGAATCCTTGTCAATGTGGCTATCATGGAAGCAAAGAAAAGAAATGTTCTTGTAAGCCAGAGCAAATTAAAAAATACAGGAATCGAATTAGTGGTCCCCTTTTGGACAGAATTGATATTCATATTGAGGTAAATCATATTAAATATAATGAATTAGAACAAAAAGGTAAGACAGAAACCTCTCGAGAAATCAAGAAACGAGTTAATCAAGCAAGAAAGATACAGTTAGAAAGATACCAAGAATATCATGTGTTTTCCAATGCAGAATTAACCTCTAAATTAATAGACCAATTTTGCAAACTAGATGTTAAAAGTAAACAAATTTTAGAGATGGCATTTGATAGGCTAGGATTAAGTGCACGAGCTTATCATAAGATTTTAAAAGTGGCTAGAACAATTGCAGATTTAGAGGCATGTGAAAAAATACAAGAAAAACATTTAGCAGAAGCAATTCAATATAGGAGTTTAGATAGAAAATACTGGTACAATGATTAAGAAGAAATATTAAAAATATAGCTTATAACAAAGAGGTGATTAGTTTAAAAATTATACATATAGAAGATGATAAATATCCAAAGCAATTAAGACGTATTAAAAATCCCCCAAAACAATTGTATTTAGAAGGTAATACAGAATTGTTGAATACCAATATTATTTCTATTATAGGTTCAAGAGCCTGTTCTTCAAATGGCATAAAATTAGCACAACAATTTTCAAAAGAGTTGGTTTATCAAGGAATTACGATTGCAAGTGGTATGGCAATTGGAATTGATACAATTGCTCATCAAACAACTTTGCAGGAAAAAGGAAAAACAATAGCGGTTTTAGGGAATGGATTTCAGCATATTTTTCCAATGGAAAATATACAACTATATCAACAAATTATTGAAAATGATGGACTAGTTATAACAGAGTATCCACCAGAGGAAGAAGCAAAATCAGAGAATTTTTTAGAGAGAAATCGAATTGTGAGTGGATTGGCTTTGGGAGTTTTAATTGTTGAATCTGCTTATAGAAGCGGGACTAGTGTTACAGCTAGATTAGCAAAACAGCAGAAAAGAAAAGTGTTTGCACTACCACATGAGATTGATGATAAACATGGAGTAGGCACAAATCGATTGATTCAAGAGGGTGCCAAAATAGTAACTTGTACAGAAGACATTATAAAGGAATTTTCGTTTTTATCTTATAAAATACCACCAAAAGAAAAGGAAATGAAAGTACAAAAAAGAAGAAAGATATGTAAAAATAAGGAGTATCATCAAATTTATCAATTAATCACAGAATGTCCAATTTCGTTAAATGAAATTTGTCAAAGCTCAAATAAAGGTGTTGCTGATATTAACAATATATTGCTTATGTTAGAGTTGGATGGATATATCAAAAAAGTAGCAGGAGGGTATGTATGTATTTTAGACAAGAAATAGGAAGATGGGGAGAAAATCTGGCATGTAAGTATTTAGAAGAAAATAATTACAAAATTATAGAGAGGAATTTCCTTTGCCGACAGGGCGAGGTTGATATTATTGCAAAGGATTGTATTAAAAATGAACTTGTTTTTTTTGAAGTGAAAACACGTTCTAATTTTAAGTATGGAAATCCAGCTGATGCTGTCAATAAACAAAAACAAAGACATATGATACATGCAATTAAATATTATTTGTATCACAATGGCGTTCAAAATATACCTATCCGATTGGATGTGCTAGAGGTGTATATTGTGCAAAATTGTAAGATTAATCATATTAAACAGATTTTATGATATTTACGATAGTAAAAAATAAATAATCAGAAAAATTATCACGCGAGCACATCAAAACCCAATAATCTCATTATAAATCTCTATAGCGTAATTATCAGTCATACCAGAAATAAAAAACAAAATAGCCTGGCAAAAATCACACTTACTAGAAGCATCGAAAAGAACAGAATTCTTAAAACGAGAAGAATCCCTATCAGAAAAATCATAAAAGCAACACAAAAAATTTAAAAAGCCATCATACAACTTAGGATAAAATTTACGTAGAGATTGAACAGAATCAAAAGCATTTTTACCATTGAAACATGATTTCAAAGTATGATAAATTTCAGTCAAAACAATCTCAAAATAGCGATTAGAAGGTTTTATTCTATCAGAAAAGTAAATATTTTTATAATTAAATGCCTTAATTTTATTAATTAAATCATAAGCCTCATTAGAAAAACACAAGCCATTATCAGGGGAAGAATTTTCACATAAATCAGAAACTAAATAATGAATAATATTAGAATTATTTAACTTTTTATCTTTTCTATTATAATTCAACAACTGATAAAGTTCATCTAAATGGTCATCTAAAATGCCAAGAGTAATAGCATCTTCAATATCACGACCGATATAAGAAATTTTATCAGAAATTTTAATAACACAAGTCTCCCAAGTATAAGGAGCAAACTGATTAGGTTTTGTATAATCAGACAAATCAATAAATTCATTTCTTGGTTTAATACCATTTTCATCAATTTCACCACAATGAGAAATAATACCATCTCGTACAGCATAAGTAAGATTTAAGTTTTGTTTGCATTTTTCACTATCTTCTAGTAACTCAATAGAATCAACCAAATCCAAACCATTTTTTTCATGCCAAAAAGGAACGCCTAAATCGCTTTTAGAAAAGTCAGATAAAATTTTCTCACCAACATGTCCAAAAGGGCTATGACCTAAATCATGACTAACAGCTATAGCCTTAGTCAATTCTGTGTTAAGACCTAAGTAATTAGCAATTGAATAGCTAATAGATTCCACATGAGTGATATGTTCAATTCTTGTACAAATGTGGTCGTTTTCAGGAGAAAAGAATACTTGAGTTTTATGTTTTAGTCTTCGATAACTATTAGAGTGAATAATTCTAGTATAATCTCTCTCAAAATTGCTTCGAATATCATTATCTCTATGATATAGGGGAGACTTTCTAGCTATGATATTTTTCCATTTTGGATTATTTTCGTTGGCAGCATGATTTTTAAATAAATTTTTCATCGTAACACCTCTGAATATAATATATAACAAATAGAACAAAAAGTCTAATCATTTTTTAATCTCGGTTTTTTTGAAGGAGCTTATCCACAAAAAACAAAACTAAATTTGAAAAAACTTGAAATTTTATGAGATTTATATTAATATGAATTTAGAAATAAAAGAGAACGAAGAAAATAAATAAGGGGAGTTTATCATGGGGAAATTATTTGTAATTGACGGAACAGATGGAAGCGGAAAACAAACGCAGTTTAAGAAATTAGAAGAAAGACTAACAAAAGAAGGAATAGAATATAAGGTCGTAAGCTTTCCAAACTATGACAGTCCAAGTTCATCTTTAGTTAAGATGTATCTATCAGGGGAGTTTGGGAAAAATGCCAAAGAAATAAGTCCCTATATTGCTTCTACTTTTTATGCAGCAGATAGATACGTTACTTTCCAAACCGGTTATAAACAATACTATGAAAAGGGAGGAATCCTATTAGCAGACCGATATACAACTGCCAATATGGTACATCAAGCAGGGAAGATTTCAGATAAAGTGGAAAGAAAGAAATTTTTAGATTGGTTATGGGATTTTGAATTCCATTTATATGGATTACCTGTTCCAACAAAAGTATTTTTCTTAAATATGCCAGTAGAAAAATCATTAGAACTAATCAAAGATAGAGAAAATAAGTTTACCCATAATACAGAAAAGGATATTCATGAAAGCGATAAAAATCATTTGATAGATGCTTATCATGCAGCATGTGATGTGGCAAAGGATTACCATTGGTGCGAGATTTGTTGTGTGAAAGATAATACCATTAGAACAATTGAAGATATACATGAGGAAATATATGTAGAAATTAAGAAACATATATAAGAAGTTCAATTGAATCAAAAAATAAGAAAAAGAGAGATAAAACGAGAAAAAGTAAGAGTTAAGATAAAATTACGAATTAAGATTGATTATCAACTCAATTAAGAGAAAAATAAACGCAAAGTAAATTTGGAATATTTAACCAAAAACTGTATAATATATACCGATGGTGCATTATTCTAGTCATACAAACTTTACGAGGGTGGGGCTAAAAATCCACTAAAGGGCACATCGTTGAAGTTTCTTGTTTGTGCGCGAAATGCCAGTTTTGTGTGTATTCAGGGAGTAAAGAGATTAGGGTATTATGTAATGGCATACATAAGATTCCCTCATTTCGCGGAGGCTTAAATCAAGCGATTTAAGTGAAACCTATGTTGCGTGCCAAGACACAAAATACATAGAGTAGCCTGTCTTGAGTGAAGGTATTGGGATTATCTTAACAAGAATGGAATTTATTTTGGCCAAATTAGTTCTGTTTTTAGATTATGAAATTGCTTTTGCAAAAAAGACTAGTAAAGATGCAAATGTATGTTAAGGAAAACTTCTAGAATGTTTGCTATGAAAAATAGCTAAGGAAGTCTAGGGATTAAGGTACAGATTTAAGTGGCGATCTGGTGTCTACGAAGATAATAAGTAGATATTTTCCTTAAACGGAAACGGCTCTAGCAGTAATGCTAAGCGGAAAATAGAGAAATTCAACTAGACCTAAACTGTAAAATTTACTTAGGCTTTTACCATCTAACAATCGAAAAGTACACAAAGTGATGGGAAAACCTATCACTTTGTTATATTATAGGAAAGTTCTTTCAGAAATAAAGGAGAAGATGAAACAAGATGAGTAACAAGCAAGAAAAGCAAAAAAATAAAAAACAACATTCAGATATCAAATGGTTTATTCAAGTATTTATTATGACTTTTGTATTATCTATGATATTTTCATATATATCGGCTAACGGAGTGTCACATTTGAATTTGTTGTCAGCTATATTAATTTTAATATTGGTCATAGGAATAGGTATATTTTTTGATATTATAGGAGTAGCTGTGACAGTTGCCAATGAACATGAATTTCATGCTAAAGCAACCAAAAAAGTAAAGGGGTCAAAAGATTCCATTAAATTAATTAGAAATGCACCCAAGGTAGCCAATATTTGTGCGGATGTAATTGGAGATATTTGTGGGGTATTAAGTGGTGCTATCAGTGCATTAATAGCAATGAAAATAGCAGAACAGTTTGGCTTACAATTTGACTTGCAATTTTTATTAAGTGCATTAGTAGCCTCTTTAACAGTAGGAGGAAAGGCTTTGGGTAAGAGTGTTGCCAATAATTATTCCACTCAAATTGTTCACACAGTAGGAAAAGTATTAAACAAATTTAAGAGGTAAAAGTTTAGAAAATCACATCAAGAAATAGAAGAACATATGAAGATAGGAGTAGATGTAATTGAAAGCATTAGTAACAGGGGCGTCTTCAGGAATTGGAAGAGATATAGCAAGAGTACTTGCGAGCAAAGGTTATGATTTGATATTAGTGGCTAGAAACAAGCAAGGATTAGAACAATTAGCAGAGGAGTTAAAAGCAAAAGAAGGAATTACGATTGGGACCATCGCGATGGATTTATCTATCATAGAAAACTGTAAACAACTCTATCAAAAAGTACAAGATGTGGATATCTTAATTAATAATGCTGGATTTGGAGATTGTGGAGATTTTACCAAGACAGCATTAGAAAAAGAAATTAATATGATTGACACCAATATAGTGGCTTACCATGTTTTAATGAAATTATATTTGATAGATATGAAGAAAAAAGGAAAGGGGAAAATATTAAATGTGGCTTCCATAGCTGGTTTTATGCCAGGACCTTTGATGTCAACTTATTATGCCACAAAAGCGTATATTGTAAGAATATCTGAGAGTATAAGAGAAGAATTAAAAAAAGAAAAATCGAAAGTACAAATTAGTATCTTATGTCCAGGTCCAGTCAGTACCAATTTCAACAAAGTGGCGAATGTGAAATTTAAGATAAGAGAAGCCAATAGCATGAAAATTGCTCAATATGCCATTCGAAAGATGGAGCAAGGAAGATTTTATATTGTTCCAGGAATCGATGTAAAATTTGCAAAATTAGGTGCTAAATTGTTACCTAGCCCTTTTGTTAGTAAAATAACTTATATGGTGCAAAAAAGAAAATTAGAAGATAAAAAATAGAATAGGAGAAAGTTATGAAATTAATTTCATGGAATGTAAATGGAATACGTGCCTGTGTAAACAAAGGATTTATCGAATTTTTCAAGGATATAAAAGCAGATATACTTTGTATCCAAGAAACAAAATGTCAGCCAGACCAAATAGAACTAGAATTTGATGGCTACAAAAGTTATTGGAATAGTGCAGAACGAAAAGGCTATTCAGGAACAGCTATTTTTACCAAAAAGAAGCCGATAGCAGTAACTTGTGGAATAGGAATAGAAGAACACGATAAAGAAGGAAGAATTCTTACTCTAGAATTTGAGGATTTCTACCTAGTCAATAATTATACGCCAAATGCAAAAAGAGGCTTAGAAAGATTAGATTATCGACAAATATGGGAAGATGAAATTAGAAAATACCTATTAAAATTAAAAGAAGCAAAGCCGGTTATTATGTGTGGAGACTTAAATGTAGCACATAAAGAAATAGATTTAAGAAATCCTAAATCCAATCGAGGCAATGCTGGTTTTACAGACGAAGAAAGAGAAAAAATGACGCAATTATTAGAAGCAGGATTTACAGATAGTTTTCGCTATTTATATCCAGACAAAGAAAACGCATATAGTTGGTGGTCTTACATGGGACGAGCTAGAGAAAAAAATGTAGGGTGGAGAATTGACTATTTTATTGTATCTGATGACATGAAACACAAAATAAAAGAAGCTACTATCTATCCAGAAATCATGGGAAGCGACCATTGTCCAGTTGGAATTGAAATAGGTTAGGTGTGTTTTGGGAAAAGGTTGATATAAAGAAAAAAGGAGAATAAGAAAAAATGAATGAAATTAGGAATCATGGAAAGAAATGGCTATACTGGTTTATTTTAGGAGTAGCAATTATAGCAGTATATAAGGCATTAGACAATTTCGGTGATGTGATGGGTACCATTCAAAAGTTTTGTAATATCATAACTCCGTTTTTTGCTGGTATTTTTATTAGTTACTTATTATATATGCCATGTAGAAAAATAGAAGCAGTATATAAGAAATCCAACTTACAATTGGTGGCAAAAAAATCTAGGTCATTAAGTATTTTAACGGTCTATCTAGTAATTATAATTTTATTGATGATATTGATTAATTTTATATTGCCAGTTGTGTTTGAAAGTGTGGTAGATTTAATTAATAATATTCAAAACTATTATGAAATAGCAATTGACAATTACAATAATTTGCCAGAAGATGACATTTTGAAAAGTGATATGGTGAATAATGCAATAGGAAGTATTCAAAGTATTGATATCAAGCAGTATTTTCAGTTGGATAAGATATTAGCTTATGTTATTAGTGCAATTGATGCGATAACAGGTATTTTTAGTTTGTTAGTTGCATTTATTGTATCAGTATATATTTTGGCAGAAAGAACACAGATATTAAATTCACTTAAGAGATTAGCAGAAGCCATATTTAAAGAAAAAACTTATAAAAATTTAGGCAAGTATTTTAATAATTCCAATGAGATATTCTTTAAATTTATAGCCAGTCAATTTTTAGATGCTATTATTGTAGGGATTTTGGTTACGATAGCAATGACTATTATGGGAATTCGATATGCACCATTGTTAGGATTTTTAATTGGATTATCCAATATGATACCATGTATTGGAGCTATCGTAGCTACGGTAATTGCTGGTGTTATAACATTGATAACAGGAGGACTTTCACAAGCAATTTGGATGCTGATTGTTGTTATCATTTTACAACAAATAGATGCTCATATTATTAATCCTAAAATTATTGGGCAATCTTTAAAAATAAGTCCGTTACTAGTTATATTTGCTATTATGGTAGGTGGAGCTTATTTTGGAATCTTGGGCATGTTTTTGTCTGTACCAGCAATTGCTGTTGTCCGCATATTGATTGAGGATTATATTGATTATAAAATAGCAATAAAGAAAGCAACAAAAACTCTGGAGGAAACAGAGGAAATAAAAGGACAAATACACATATAGGAATAGGAGAGTTTACAATGTTAAAGAAATATTTATTAGTATTTTTCATATCTATGGTACCATTAATAGAATTAAGAGGAGCTGTCCCTGTTGGATTAAGTTCATTATGGGGGTCTCCTCTTCCTATTGTCCCACTTTATATTATTTGTATATTAGGAAATATGCTTCCTGTACCATTTATATTCTTTTTTGCTAGAAAGGTTTTGGTTTGGGGAGCCGATAAAAAGTTTATTGGGAAATTTTTTACATTCTGTTTGGAAAAGGGTGAAAAAGGTGGTAAAAAGTTACAAGAAAAAGCTGGACGTGGTTTGTATTGGGCTTTGTTTCTGTTTGTTGGAATACCACTTCCAGGTACAGGAGCGTGGACAGGTACGTTGGCAGCAAGCTTTTTAGATATGGATTTTAAGAAGAGTGTTATTGCAGTAATGGCTGGCGTGATTTTAGCTGGTATGATAATGGGATTAGCTTCTTTTGGAATATTTGGTGCATTTGGCACAATTTTAAATTAAAGTATTTTATTAAAAAAAGTTTATTGTATTTGCAAAAGAGAGGTTACTATTTCACCTATTGATAGTTATTAAAAAGTTTATCTATTTTTTCTTCGTAACTCCCAGCGGACTGCCAGTCTGTAATTATATAACAGACTGTAATCTTGCTGGTCCCCCCGATTTGTTACTTATAAAAAATAGATAAACTTTTAAAATAAAAGGTGACTAGGGTTAATTAGTGATAAAAAACTTAAACTTAAATGTGTAAAATCCTTGACAACCGTAAGGGAAATATGTTATTATAATAGACATGATTATTTAAAATTTTTTTCAAAGTTAAAACTTAAGAGAAGAGGAATTAAATACAAGGAGCCCTAAGATTTTCGAATTGTAAAAGCAGACAAAACGAAGATGTTAGCCAAGCAAATTGTCATTTAAGAAGGACTTCTTTTAATCAATATAAATGTTACTTAATGTTAACAAGTAACAATTAATTTTTTTCTGCTTAATTTTATTTAAGGAGTGATTTTTTTTGGAAATCAAAGAAATAAATTACGAGAAGGCATCTCGTAAGAATTTTGCAAAAGTTGGTGATTATATCGAAATGCCAAACCTAATCAAAGTACAAAGAGATTCTTATGACTGGTTTGTAGAAGAGGGATTAGGAGAAGTATTAAAAGATATATCACCAATTGAAGACTACTCAGGAAACTTAGTTCTTGAATTTTTCGATTATTACATGGAGGATAAAACAAAATACAGTGTAGAAGAAGCTAAAGAAAGAGATGCTACTTATTCTACCAGATTGCATGTAAAAGTAAGATTAATTAACCGTGAAACAGGTGAAATTAAAGAACAAGAAATCTACTTAGGAGATTTTCCATTAATGACAGACAGTGGAACTTTTGTTATTAATGGAGCAGAAAGAGTTGTTGTCAGTCAGTTGGTTCGTTCACCAGGCTGTTACTATGGAGAAGAATTTGACACAAAAACAGGAAAAAGAACTTATAATTCTACTGTAATGCCACTTAGAGGAGCGTGGCTTGAATATGAAACTGATGGAAATGACATTTTCTATGTACGTGTAGACCGTACCAGAAAAGTACCAGTAACCACATTATTAAGAGCAATAGGTATTGTTACAGATGACCAAATTAGAGACTTATTTGGCGATGAGGAAATGTTGACAGCTACTATGGCAAAAGATACGGTTAAAGACCAAGAGGAAGCTTTAATTGAAATTTATAAGAAATTAAGACCAGGAGAACTTCCAACCGTAGATGCCGCTAGAAACTTATTTAATGGATTGTTTTATGATAATAAAAGATATGATTTAGCAAAAGTAGGTAGATATAAATTTAATCAAAAACTAGGATTAGCAGGAAGAATTAAAGATAAAATAGCTGCCGAAGATATTGTTGACAGTGAAACAGGAGAAATACTAGTACAAGCTGGAGAAATTATTTCAGAAGAAAATGCTGAAAATATTCAAAATGCAGGTATTAACGTGGTTGATGTATTAGTAGGAGAAAGAAAAGTTAGAATTATAGGAAATTCTACTTGCAATATCCACAAAATTTTACCAAATGTTGATTTAAGCAAATTACATTTTAGAGAATTGGTGAATTATAATGTACTAAAAAATATCATAGATAACACAGATAAGAAAGACTTAGTAAAAGTAATAGAAGAAAGACAAAGCGAATTAGTACCAAAACATATCACAACAGAGGATACGATTGCTTCTGTCAATTATTTATTAAATCTTTCTCATGGATTAGGAAAACCAGATGATATTGACCATTTAGCAAATCGTAGAATCCGTTGTGTAGGAGAATTATTGCAAAATCAATTTAGGATTGGTTTGACGAGATTAGAAAGAGTTGTTCGTGAAAGAATGACCATTCAAGATTTAGATGTTGTAACACCACAAACATTAATCAATACCAAACCAATCACATCAGCAATACGTGAATTTTTCGGAAGCTCTCAATTATCACAATTTATGGACCAAACCAATCCACTTTCAGAATTAACACATAAAAGAAGAATATCTGCTTTAGGACCTGGTGGATTGACAAGAGAAAGAGCTGGTTTTGAGGTACGTGACGTTCACTATACACATTATGGTAGATTATGCCCAATTGAATCACCAGAAGGACCAAATATAGGATTGATTTCTGCCCTTTCTTCTTTTGCCAATATCAATGAGCATGGATTTATTGAAACACCATATCGTAAAGTAGACCCTAAAACCCATAAATTGACAGATGTTGTGGAATACATGAGTGCAGATGTAGAAGACAATTATATTATTGCACAAGCTTCTGAACCAGTTGATAAAAATGGGAAATTTGTTCAATCAAGAATTAGAGTTAGATTTAAAAACGAAGTAATTGAGGTTGATAGTGATAAAGTACAATATGTTGATGTTTCACCAAAACAATTAGTTTCCATTGCTGCT
The DNA here is from genome assembly GCA_948470605.1 of uncultured Clostridium sp. GTDB lineage: Bacteria > Bacillota > Clostridia > TANB77 > CAG-508 > CAG-269. The sequence continues at coordinate 13,932 of CAOKPI010000043.1, forward strand.
GCCATGATACCTTTCTTAGAGCATGATGATGCCAAAAGAGCTTTAATGGGTGCTAACATGCAACGTCAAGCTGTTCCACTTATGATAACAGAAAGTCCAATTGTAGGAACGGGAATTGAATATAGAGCAGCCAAAGATTCTGGTATCTTAGTATTAGCAGAAGAAGATGGAGTGATTCAAAAAGTAACAGGAGATGCTATTACCGTTAAGTATAATACAGGAAAAACCATTACCCATAAACTTCGCAAATTTAAGAGAACCAATGGTGGTACTTGTATTAATCAAAAACCAATTGTAACAGTAGGAGAAAAAGTGAAAAAAGGTGATGCCATAGCAGATGGACCATCAACTTCGAATGGAGAAATGGCACTTGGTAAAAATGTATTAGTTGCTTTTTCAACTTGGGAAGGATACAACTACGAGGATGCTATTTTAATCAATGAAAAATTAGTAAAAGAAGATGTATTTACCTCCATTCATATTGAGGAGTATGATTGTGAATGTCGTGATACAAAATTAGGAGCAGAAGAAATTACACGTGATATACCAAATATTGGTGATGATTCCTTAAAAGATTTAGACGAAAACGGAATTATCAGAATTGGTGCAGAAGTAAGACCAGGAGATATTTTAGTTGGTAAAGTTACACCAAAGGGAGAAACAGAATTAACAGCAGAGGAAAGATTATTAAGAGCTATCTTTGGAGAAAAAGCAAGAGAAGTTAGAGATACATCACTTAGAGTACCACATGGAGAACAAGGAACCATTGTAGATGTAAAAATATTTACAAGAGATAATTCTGACGAATTAGGACCTGGTGTCAATCAAATTATTCGATGCTACATAGCAACTAAAAGAAAAATATCGGTCGGAGATAAAATGGCAGGACGTCATGGTAACAAAGGTGTTATTTCAAGAGTATTGC
>CAOKPI010000044.1 GCA_948470605.1 uncultured Clostridium sp.
TTTATGGAAATTATTCCCATATTTCATTTTTTCATAGATTACTTTACACTATCTTATTTTTTGTAACTCTATTTTTACACTTTTTAGCAAAAAAGTCAATAAAAAACAAAAAGTAACACAAAAATATAAAATTTTTAAAAACCATTGTATAAAAAATATGAGTTTGATATAATTTAGTTAATCATTTAATACATATTATTAAAGGAGGAGAAAAATATGCATAAAAATGAAAATAGAGATACCAAATGTTGTTGTGATGGAAGCAAAAAAGATACATTTATGGAGCAACTTTTTGCAGAATATCAACCAATCAAAGACAATTTAATTCAAATGTTAAACGAAATTCAAGAACACTATGGATATGTGCCAATGGAAGTACAAAAAGACTTATCTGAATTTTTGTCAATTCCAATGGCAGAAATATATGGTGTTGTTACTTTTTATTCAAGATTTTCACTAAAACCAAAAGGAAAATACAATATATCGGTATGTATGGGAACCGCTTGCTATGTCAAAGGTTCGCAAAAAATACTAGACCGATTACTAGAAAGATTAAAAATTCGGGTTAGGAGAAACCACAGAAGATGGCTTATTCTCAATTGAAGAAACAAGATGTGTAGGAGCTTGTGGTTTAGCACCTGTATTCACCGTAAATGGAGAGGTATATGGGAAAGCTACTGTTCAAAAATTAGACCAAGTATTAGATGAGTTAATGAGACAGTAGGGACAGGTCTCAAAAAGGAGGAATTCGATGAAAACGAGAAAACAACTTCACCAAATAAGAGAAGAAAAAAGAAAAGAGTTAGATTTACGAGTTAACACCAAAGCAGACACAAGAGAAAAGCACATTTTAGTCTGTCAAGGAACAGGCTGTACTTCTTCGAAATCACCTCAAATTTTAGAAGAGTTTAAAAAGATTTTAAAAGAAAAACAAATTGAAAATGTAAGAGTCATTAAAACAGGTTGTTTTGGTTTGTGTGCCAAAGGACCAATTGTTATTATCCGACCAGAAGATACCTTTTATGCGATGGTGAAACCAGAGGATTGTGAAGAGATTATCCAAACTCATGTTGTGGAAGGCAATAAGGTAGAAAGATTATTAGCCAAGGATATGGATGGTACAAAAGTTAATAGTTTAGATGATTTGAATTTTTATAAAAAGCAAAAGAGAATTGCTTTAAAAAATTGTGGCATCATTAATCCAGAAGAAATGGATGAGTACCTTGCTTTTGATGGCTATCTAGCATTAGAAAAAGTATTGACAGAAATGACCCCAGATGAAGTCATTGAAGAAATCAAAGCATCTGGCATTCGTGGTAGAGGTGGAGCTGGTTTCCCAACTGGAATGAAATGGGAACTAACCAAAGCTTCGGAAGGAAAGCAAAAGTATGTGGTATGTAATGCTGACGAAGGTGACCCAGGAGCATTTATGGATAGAAGTATTTTAGAAGGAGACCCTCATTCTGTATTAGAAGCTATGGCAATTGCTGCTTATTGCATTGGAGCCAATCAAGGATATATTTATGTTAGAGCAGAATATCCCATCGCTGTGAAACGTCTGCAAATTGCGATTGACCAAGCGAGAGATTATGGGATTTTAGGAAAAAATATATGGGATACTGATTTTTCTTTTGATATTGAAATTCGATTAGGAGCAGGAGCCTTTGTTTGTGGAGAAGAAACCGCATTATTGGAATCCATTGAAGGAAAACGTGGTCAGCCAAGAGTAAAACCACCATATCCAGCGACATCTGGTTTATGGGGGAAACCAACTTTGATTAATAATGTGGAAACCTATGCGAATATCGCACAAATTATTCTAAAAGGTAGCCAATGGTATGCTTCGATTGGAACGGAAAATTCAAAAGGAACCAAAGTATTTGCTTTAGGTGGAAATGTCAATAACATAGGATTGGTAGAAGTGCCTATGGGAACCACTTTAAGAGAAATTGTATTTGACATCGGAGGAGGCATTCCAAATGGTAGAGAGTTTAAAGCAGCCCAGACAGGTGGACCTTCTGGTGGATGTATTCCAAAAGAACATTTAGATACTCCAATTGATTACGAGTCTTTAAAAGAAATTGGTTCTATGATGGGGTCTGGTGGATTAATTGTAATGGATGACACCAAATGTATGGTATCACTTGCTAAGTTCTATTTGGAATTTACGGTAAGTGAGAGTTGTGGTAAATGTACGCCTTGCCGTATTGGAACCAAAAGAATGCATGAAATATTAGAAAAACTATGCAATGGAGAAGGTTCAGAATTCGATATTTATAAACTGGAAAAACTAGCTTCTAATATTCAAAAGGCAAGTATTTGCGGATTGGGTCAAAGTGCACCAAATCCAGTGATTAGTACCTTACGCTATTTTAGAGAAGAATTTAAAGAACATGCTGTGGATAAAAATTGTAGGGCTTTGGAGTGTAAGGCTATGTCAAAAATTACCATTAACGAAGAAAAATGTAAGGGTTGTGGCTTATGTCAGAAGTCTTGCCCTGTTGAGGCAATTGAAGGTCAAGCTAGAGAGAAAAGAGTGATTAATCAGGATAAATGTATTAAGTGCGGAACTTGTTTATCTAGTTGTCCGTTTAAAGCAATTGGATGAATAATTTTAAGTTAGCTGTTTGAGTGAAATGAGTTACAGATAACATTAAAAATAATGTATATTTTATTACAATAATTATAAATGATTTTAGAAAAAATAATGAAAACAAATAAAGGAGAGAAATTCATGACTCACATAGATTTAGAAGATATAAAAAAATTTTCAAAAAAATACAACAGTAATCCAAACAATAAAATAATAGAAAATGCTATTATCAATAATGGATTAGAAAAGACTTGTTTAAATCGACAGATATTAATAGAAAACCAACCCATTTACAATATAGAACTTCCAGAAAGCAAACGATTGGATCAGGAATCTAGTCGCAAATGTTGGATATATGCTGGAATTAATATGATAAAGAAAAATATAGCAGATAATTTGAAAGTAGATGTAACTAAAATCGATTTATCAGATAACTATATAGCTTTTTTTGATAAATTAGAAAAAGCAAATAATTTTTACGAAATATTAATTCATATAGAAGATACAAGCTTTGAGAATTTAAATCAATTAAACTTATTTAAATATCCAGTAGTAGAAGGAGGATATTGGGAAGGGTTTTATACCATTATCAATAAATATGGAATTGTGCCATTAGCTTATATGCCAAATACAATATCTAGCATGGCTTCCACAGCAATGGAAGAGTTATATACAGAAAAAGTAAAAAAAGATGCATTAGAAATAATAGAAATGAAAGAAAAAAATATCACAATCAAAGAAATACAAACATATAAACAGAAATATTTACAAGAAAATTATGAGATATTATCTAAAATATTAGGAGAACCTCCTTGTTTTATTGATTATGAATATAAAAATAAACAAGGGGAAATTCAAAGAATTTCAAATTTAACACCGTTAGAATTTAAGGAGAAATATCTTACGATTAAACTAGAAGATTTTATTACAATTGGAAATATTCCTATGCATAATAAGGAATATGGGAAAGTATACCAATTGAACTATTTAGGAAATGTTCACAAAGAAAGCAATGCTAAATTTTTAAATTTACCAGTAGAAGAATTGAAAACACTAGTTATTAAACAACTAAAAGATGGTATACCAGTATGGATGGCAGCACATATAAAGAAATTAAGAGATATTAAATCTGGCATTTTAGATACAAGATTATATAATTATGAACAGACAATGCATTTAAAAAGATTAACTAAAAAAGAGGCATTAGATACGAAAGATATTTATCCTCATCATGCTATGACTTTTGTTGGTGTTAATTTAAAAGATGAGAAGCCTGAGAGATGGAAAGTAGAAGATAGTTATGGAGATAAAAACAAGGTAAACGGATGTTATATTATGAATGATAACTTTTTTGAGGAATTTGTAATGTTAATTATTATCCATAAGCAATATTTATCAGAAAATCAACTAGAAATGTTGAAGCAAAAATCAATTGAATTACCAATTGATGATTCTATATAAAAGGAGGAAGATAATGAAAAATAGAACAACCATTATTTTAATAATAATATTAATCATAACAATCATAATAGGAATTACAATAGTTTTTATGAAAAAGAATGATGAAAATCAAATAGAGTCAAAAAAATCACTAGTACCAATGTCCACCAATAATCAAATAAATCAAGAAAACAATCTAACAGTCAAAATGAGATACAACACAGGAAAATATGATACAGAAACTTATGAATTAATTATGAAAGAAATCAGTCTAACAAAAGAACAACAAAATAAGATAATAAATTTTTATAAAAATACTGATTTATCGAATCTTCCACCTAATGAGCAAGTGGATTTGGCAATTATAGGAATCATAACATTAGAGTTCTCAGATGGGAATTCTATTGCAATGGATGACAACCGAGCTGAATATGCCTTATTAAATCGTAAAAAGACAATAAAAATATCAGAGGAATTTAAACAATATATATTAAATATCATAAATGATTAATTATCCAAAAGGAGGAAATTTATGAAAAAAGAACTTGTAACCCTAACCATCGATAACCAAGAAATAAAAGTAGAAAAAGGAACCACCCTATTACAAGCAGCCAAGCAAGCAGGAATCGACATACCAACACTATGTTTCTTAAAAGACATTAATGAGGTAGGAGACTGTAGAATGTGTATCGTCGAGGTAGAAGGAAGAAAAGGCTTTGCTACCTCTTGTATTCAAACCGTAGAAGAAGGAATGGTAGTACATACCAACACCCAAAACGTATTAGAAGCCAGACATGTCATATTAGATTTAATCATATCCAATCATGCCAAAGATTGCTTGACCTGTACACGTTCTGGGAATTGTGAGTTACAAAATCTAGCCACCAAATTCAATATTTCAAAAGTAGAATTTGAAGGAGAAAGAGCAGAACACAAAATTGATGATTTATCACCATCTATTGTAAGAGACTTTAATAAATGTATCTTATGCAGAAGATGTGTAGCAGCCTGTAAAAAGGTACAAGAAATTGGAGCTATAGACTGTATCAATAGAGGGTTTGACTCTTGTATTTCAACGGTTGGTGACCATAGCTTAAATGATGTCAACTGTACGAATTGTGGGCAATGTATCGAAGCTTGTCCAACAGGAGCGTTACATGAAAAAGAAACCATTGACGATGTTTGGATAAAATTAAAAGACCCAGACACTTATGTGATTGCACAAACAGCACCAGCTGTTAGAGTGGCTCTAGGAGAAGAATTTGATATGCCAATTGGAACAAATAGTGCAGGTAAAATGGTAACAGCCTTAAAAAGATTAGGCTTTGATAAAGTATTTGACACCAACACAGGAGCAGACTTTACCATCATGGAAGAAGCCAACGAATTCATCGAAAGATTCCAAGAAAAAGAACATCTACCAATGATTACCTCTTGTAGTCCAGGCTGGGTAAAATACATCGAAATGAATTATCCCGAATTATTGCCACATCTATCCACTTGTAAATCGCCACATCAAATGTTTGGAGCCTTATTAAAAAACTATTATGCGAAAAAAGAAGGAATTGACCCTAACAAAATCTATGTGGTATCTGTTATGCCATGTATTGCCAAAAAATTCGAACGACAAAGGGCAGAAATGAAAAATAACGGGCTTTATGATGTGGATAATGTTATTACTACTCGTGAACTTTCTCGTATGATTAAACAGGCAAATATTGAATTTACCAAGTTGGAAGATAGTGAATTTGATTCTCCAATGGGAGAGGCAACAGGGGCAGCAGCTATTTTTGGAACAACCGGTGGTGTGATGGAAGCAGCTTTACGTACAGCACAAGACACCTTAACAGGAAAAGACTTAGACCAAATAGACTTTGAACAAGTTCGTGGGGGAGACGGTATTAAAAAAGCAACTGTCAATATTGCTGGAACCGACATCAAAGTGGTAGCAGCCAGTGGATTAGCCAATGCTAAGAAAATATTAGAAGAAATCAAATCTGGAAAAGCAGATTATCAATTTGTAGAAATCATGGCATGCCCAGGAGGATGTGTTATGGGAGGAGGGCAACCAATTAAAAGCTCTAAAATACGTTCCGAAATAGATGTCAGAAAACTAAGAGCAGAGGCTCTTTATACCATCGATGAAAAAAGCACGATTCGAAAATCTCACGAAAATCCAATTGTTAAAAAAATCTATGAAGAATATTTAGAAAGACCAGGAAGCTATCGTGCAGAAAAACTATTACATACTACCTATCAAGAAAGAGAAAAATACCAGATATAATGAGCATTTTATAGGGAACCAAAAGAAACTTAAAATATAGGTTTCTTTTTTGTTGTAGAACAACAGTGGCATGATTAAAATTTTTTGACCTTTTAGATTAGTTTTCATGCCACGCCCGTTGTTCGCTCGCGAAAATTGCAGAGCAATTTTCTGTGAAACGCTTTATATTATAGGAAATTCGGAGAACTTTCCTATAATATAAAAAATGAGTGATACCAAGAAAAAATTGCTATTTCTTAGAAGGGTCGGTCACTCATTGACAAAGTATAGATAAAGTGATAATCTAGTACAAAATACTAGATAGGAGGAAGAATATGGAAGGCATAAAAGTAGGAAATAAGCAATCAAAATACCCAATTATACAAGGAGGAATGGGGGTAGGAGTATCCTTACATAAATTAGCAGGAGCGGTTAGTAAAGAAGGGGGAATTGGAATTATTTCCACAGCTAATATTGGTTATCAAGAAGAAGATTTTAATACCAATCCCTTAAAAGCAAATTTAAGAGCCATTGGAAAAGAAATAAAAATGGCAAGAAAAATAGCAGGAGAAGACAAAATTTTAGGGGTCAATATTATGGTAGCACTTAACAATTATAAAGAAATTGTAAAAGAATGTGTGAAAAACAAAATTGATTTAATCATTTCAGGAGCAGGCATCCCAAAAGAATTACCTGAGTATATAAAAAATTCTAAAACGAAAATAGCACCAATTGTTTCTTCTCTTAGATGTTGTAAATTAATCGTAAAGCATTGGATTAAAAAATACAATTACACACCAGATATGATAGTAATTGAAGGACCAGAAGCAGGTGGTCACTTAGGCTTTAAAAGAGAAGAATTAGAAGAGGATAAAAAACCAAAGCTAGAAGAGATTACGAAAGAAATCGTAGCCTATATAAAAGAAATAGAAAACGAAAGAGGAAAAGAAATACCTGTTATTGCAGCAGGAGGAATTTGGGATAATCAAGATATTCAAAGATTTTTAGCATTAGGAGCAAGTGGTGTTCAAATGGCTACGCGATTTGTTACTACTTATGAATGTGATGCTTCAGAAGAATTTAAAAAAGCCTATCTAAAAGCCAATACACAAGATATAAAGATAATTAATAGCCCAGTGGGAATGCCAGGAAGAGCAATTTATAATCAATTTATCAAACAAAATGAAAAAGAAAAATGCAAAATCGAAAAATGTTATGGTTGTATCAAAACATGCCATGTAGCAGATACCCCATATTGTATTACAAAAGCCTTGATAAATGCCGTTAAAGGCAATATGGAAAAAGCTTTGATTTTTTGTGGAAGCAATGTAGGTAAAGTAAAGGAACTGGTTTCTGTCCATGAATTAATGCAAGAACTTGTGATGGGCTAGATAACATAGAAAGTCCCCCGATGATTCGGGGGATTTAACTATCTACAGTTTTTATTGTTTTGATTTTCGTTATTGTTATTGTTTTGATTGTTTCTGTTATTATTTTGATTATTGTTTTTGTTTTCTTTATTTTTCTTTGACATGAAAAGCACCTCCATTCAAGTTTCAATTTTATTGTTGCCGATAAATTTTCAAAATATACGATTTTAAATTTGTCTTTTTCTTCCATTTAAGATATAATAGAAAAAACGATAAAACAAACAAAAGGAAAAATTTTCAAAGAACCAAAAACAAAAAATAGAATAGAATAAATGGGAGGCAAATATGAGTTTTAAAAATGAAAAATTAGAAGAATTTAACGAATACATAAAATTTAGAAAAGTGGCTATCATAGGATTAGGTGTTAGCAATTTACCATTATTAGACGATATGTATCATAAAAAAGCAAGAGTTACCGTTTTTGATGAGAGAAACATAGAAAAAATTCCCAAACATGTAATGGACAAAATAACGTCTTATGGTTTTGGATTTTCTTTTGGAAAAAATTGTCTGGAAAATTTAAAAGGATTTGATATTATTTTCCGTTCGCCAAGTTGTTTGCCAACAAAATTTGAATTGCAACAAGAAGAAAATAGGGGAGCCATTGTTACCACAGAAATTGAAATGTTGATGAAAATGTGTCCTTGCAAAATCATTGGTGTAACAGGAAGCGACGGTAAAACTACGACCACCAGTTTAATTCATGCCATTTTGCAAAAAGCAGGTTATCATGCATTTTTAGGAGGAAATATAGGAACGCCATTGTTTACGAAACTTTCTGAAATGATGCCAGAAGATATTGTGGTATTAGAATTGAGCAGTTTTCAATTAATGGGAATGGAAATTAGCCCAGATATAGCTGTTATGACTAATATAACACCAAATCATCTCAATATTCACAAAGATTATGAAGAATACATTGAAGCTAAGAAAAATATTTTTAAATATCAAAATGAAAATGGTATTTTAATTTTAAATCATGACAATGAGATAACAAAAAATTGTGAAAAAGAGGCAAATGGGAAAGTAATCTTCTTTAGTCGTCAAGAAAAGTTAGACAATGGATTTATGGTGGATGGTAGAGTGATAAAAGAATGTGAAGATAAAATAAGGAAACATATCTTCAATGGAGAAGATGCGATTTTAAGAGGAGAGCATAATTTGGAGAATATAGCAACAGCAATCGCAGCTACCAAAACATTAGTATCGATAGAAACTGCTGTGGAGGCGATTCAAGAATTCAAACCAGTGGAACATCGAATTGAATTGGTTAGGGAAATAGACCAAGTAAAATGGTATAATGATTCTGCTAGTTCTTCTCCTACTAGAACACTATCTGGTTTGCATGCTTTTGACGAAGATATTGTATTGATTGCTGGTGGCTATGACAAGAATTTGGATTATGAACCTCTTGCTAAACCAATTGTAGAAAAAGTAAAGGCGTTGTTATTGATGGGTCAAACCTCTGGTAAAATTTTTGATGTGGTAAAAGAAGAATTGGAAAGTCAAAACAAAGATTTACCAATTTATATGTGCGAGAGCTTAGCACAGACAGTGACGATGGCTAAGAAATTGGCAAAACCAGGAAGTGTTGTTTTGTTTTCTCCTGCGAGTGCTAGTTTCGATATGTTTAAAGATTTTGCAGATAGAGGCAATCAGTTTAAAAAATTAGTGAATGAATTGTCATAATTAATGTTGATTTTACATATAATAATAGGAAAATGAAACTCGTAAACCCTTTCTTTGTAATATAGAGGCAAGCTATATGTAGCATCAAAGAATTTGCAACTTCCAAATGGAAAGGAGAGGCTATTATGGAAAAGGAAAAAAAGAAGTATAAACTTATTTTTAGGCTAAAATACTTTACGCCTTCTGGGACTTTTAAAACGGTAGCGTATGTTCCAACATCTCTTAGTAATACTCTATTAGAAATTTGTAAAAAAATGGATATTGAAATCGAAAGATTAAAAGTCAGAAATCCTTTTTTTCGTTCTTCTATTAGAGTGTATTGTACGAAAGAACAATATGTTGAATTGTATAAAGAAATGTGTAACATGCATAAAGGTCTAAAAATGATTAGTCCTTACAAGCCATAAATTAAAATAACTCACTTGCCAACAAAAGATGTCCAGAAATGGACATCTTTTGTTTTAAGGTTCTACATTCTTTTAATTTTGTCACACTTAAAATTCTTCTTCATAAAATATACTTAGAAATAATTTTATGAAGGAGGTTATGATATGCATAACGAATCATATGAAGAGTACATAAGGAGTATTTTAGGCTATCCAAATTATACTAGCGATAATAGTTGTTGTGAAAATGATTATAATATGGTAAATAGTATGGCATTTCAAAGAAATAATGAAACAAACAGCCAATTAGAAGCTTGTTATCCAGAAATTTACAAAGTAGTCTATCCTATGGTGAATAAAGCCTGTAGCAACAATACCAAACCAATTACATCTGAATTAGTGGACGAATTAACAGATGAAATTTATGTAGCAGTAGAAAATGATACAGAAATTAACATCAATATCAATTTAACAAATGAGGTGCAATCTGTTGGAAATCGAAATAATTCCAGTCGTGTAAAGACAGAAACCACCAAAGAAATTCCGCAAAATCGAGGGGAAGATAGGCAGTTTAGAAATCGAGGCTTGCAAGATTTAATTCGAATTTTATTAATTAGAGAATTGCTTGGAAGACCAGGAAGATTTCCAGGGCATCGTCCACCATTTCCACCTAATAGACCACCAATGAGACCACCTTTTCCAGGAGGACCAGGAGGAAGACCTCCAATCATGCCAAGAAGCAATTATTATGAGGATATGAATGATATTTATGAATAAAAAGGGAAGAGGTCCTACTGTACGACGACAGCACGACCTCCTCTTTATGTTTTACACTTATGTTAAAAAACAACATAAGAATGTCCCGAGAGGGAATCGAACCCTCGTCACAAAGACATGGCAACATCATGGGTTAGGATGTTATTAATATTTGTTATTCTAACCATTGAACTATCGGAACTTGCGCAAGTCATAAAACCACTTGCTTAATAATTAGATATGACTTATTATAACAAAACTCACCATAAAAGTCAATATTTTTCCAAAAAATTCCATATATGCAAATTAATTTTTGCATATATTTTTTTATTTTGCAAAAAATAAAAACGAGAAATTTTGAAAGGTGGTAAAATGATGAAAGTAAAAGAATGTATGTGTCATGATGTATGTTGTGTAAAACCAGATACAAACTTAAATCAAGTAGCAAAATTAATGAGTGAAAATCATGTAGGATGTATCCCTGTTTGTGACAACAACAATTGTATTTGTGGAATTGTAACAGATAGAGACATCTTACTTCGTGCAGTAGCTTGTGAAAAAGATACGAAAAATTGTGCGGTTAGTGATGTTATGACTTGTAATGTATGCACTTGTACAGAAGATGACGAAATGTCAAATGCACAAAGCAAAATGTCTCAAAATCAAATTAGAAGATTGCCAGTTTGTGACCAAAACAATAAGGTAATTGGAATTTTAACACTAGGTGATTTAGCACAAAATGATAGAGAAATCGGAAAACAAGAGGTATGTAATACCATAGAAGGTATTTGTAATTGCCAAGAACACAAAAACGCAGAATAATTTTGAAAGAAGAACGGATAATATTCCGTTCTTTTACATAGAATAAACTAGGAGGAAGAACCATGATTATTGATGTTGCTTATTGGACAAGGGTTGCCAAAAACATATTATATGTTGTATTGCTATTATTAGGATTATACCTTGCCTTGAGACTTTCTATTTTTTATATGCCATTTTTAATTGCTTTTATCATATCTCTTATGATAGAGCCTGCTATTAAATGGAGCATGAAAAAAACAAAATTAACGAGAAGGACTAGCTCCATCATTATTTTTATCTTTGTTTTGGCTATAATTTTAGGGAGTTTAACTTGGATATTAATAACATTATTTTCAGAAGCCTCTAGTTTATTACAAGGTTTAAACAATTATTTTGATAAAGCCTACATACAATTTCAGGCTCTCATAGAACGATTTGATTTTGATAAAATTCATTTATCAGATGAGGTATTAAATGTTGTCCAGAATTCAACAGGCGATTTATTAGAAACCATTTCTAATTGGTTAAGAAACTCTTTAACAGGGTTAATCAATTTAGTAACGAGTTTGCCATCCATTGCCATTTGCATTGGTATTACAGTGGTTGCCTTATATTTTATTTGTGTGGATAAAATTTATATATTAGACCAAATTGAACATCATCTTCCCAAAGTATGGGTCAAAAAAATAGGAAGCCATCTGCGTGATTTAATTCAAACTTTAGGAGGTTATTTAAAAGCAGAAGCTACTTTAGTTCTCATTTCCTTTATCATTTCTTTAATTGGTTTATATATCTTGCAATTTACAGGATTTAACATATCATATCCTTTATTAATGGCTTTATTTATAGGATTTGTAGATGCTCTTCCCATTCTTGGGTCAGGGACAGTCATGGTTCCTTGGGCTGCCATTTGCGCCATCAATGGAGACTTTAACTTAGGAATTGCTATCATCGTTTTACTTATCATTATGTCAGTTGCCAGACAAGTATTAGAACCTAAGCTAGTTAGTAAAAATATTGGGGTTCACCCAATCTTTACTTTAATTGCTATGTATACTGGTTTTAAAGTAATTGGAATCATGGGATTATTAATTGGTCCGATTGTATTAATTATAGTTAAAAATATTTTTGCTAGTTTGATTGATAAAGGTGTGTTTAAGACGATTTTCGACCGAAGATAACTAAAAATTCCCAAGAGTTGCTAATAAAAAATATAATAACCTTTTTTATTACAAAGAACAACAGTGGCATGATTAAAATTTTTTGACCTTTTGGATTAGTTTTCATGCCACGCCCGTTGTTCGCTCGCGAAAATTGCAAAGCAATTTTCTGTGAAATGCTTTATATTATAGGAAGTTCGGAGAACTTTCCTATAATATAAAAAATTGCCAAAAAGAACCGTCCTCCTTGGCAATTCTTGGCAATTTATTCCCATTCAATGGTTGCTGGTGGTTTAGAGGTAATATCATATACCACTCGATTGACATGATTGACTTCATTTACAATACGAGAAGATACTTTTTCTAAAATTTCATAAGGAATTTTGCTCCAAACACCTGTCATAAAATCTGTTGTTTCAACAGCTCGAAGGGCTATGGTATAATCATAAGTTCTTTCATCTCCCATAACACCAACGGATTTTAAATTGGTTAGAACAGCAAAATATTGATTAATACTTTTGTGAAGACCTGCGTTAGCGATTTCTTCTCTAAAAATACTATCGGCATCTTTTAGTATGGTTAGTTTGTCGTCTGTAATATCTCCAATAATTCGGATAGCTAGTCCTGGACCAGGGAAGGGTTGACGATACACTAAGTTTTCTGGAATTCCTAATTCTAATCCTGTTTTTCTAACTTCATCTTTGAATAAATCTCTTAATGGTTCTACAATTTCTTTGAAATCTACATAGTCAGGAAGTCCTCCAACATTATGATGGCTTTTAATAACGGAACTTTTTCCTAAACCACTTTCAATGACATCAGGGTAAATGGTTCCTTGTACTAAAAAGTCAACGGTTCCTATTTTTTGTGCTTCTTCTTCAAAAACTCGTATAAATTCTTCTCCGATGATTTTTCTTTTCGTTTCTGGGTCAGACACACCGGCTAATTTTTCTAAAAATCTATCTTTTGCGTTGACTCTAATTAAATTAATATCAAATTGATTTCTGAAGATTTCTTCGACTTCGTCTCCTTCGTTTTTACGAAGAAGTCCATGGTCAACAAAAATACAAGTCAAATTTTTGCCAATTGCTTTGGAAAGCAAAACAGCAGCTACAGATGAATCGACACCACCTGATAAAGCACATAGGGCTTTTTTGTCTCCGATTTTTTCTTTTAATTTTTGAATGCTTTCTTGTGCAAAAGAACGAATTAGCCAATCTCCTTTACAATTACAGATATTGAATAAAAAGTTTTTAATAACTTGAATGCCATTAACAGAGTTATTTACTTCAGGATGGAATTGTATGCCGTATAATTTCTTTTCTGGATTTTCCATTGCTGCATTTGGACAAGATGGGGTAGAGCCAATATTTCTAAATCCTTCTGGTACGGTTTCTACGTAATCAGTATGACTCATTAAAAAGGGATTGATGTCTTCAAACCCTTGTAAAAGTAAGGAAGAGTTATTGATGGAAACATCGATGGTTCCATATTCACGTTTGTTTGCGCTTAGTACTTTGCCTCCTAATGTGTAAGTCATCAATTGCATACCATAACAAATGCCAAGTATCGGAATTCCTAAATCAAAGATTCTCTCATCACATCTAGGGGAATCTTCTCCATATACACTGGCAGGCCCGCCTGTAAAGATGATTCCTTTTGGTGCTTTTTGCTTGATTTCTTCTAGGGATAGATGATAAGGGACTACCTCAGAATAAACGTTACATTCTCTTACTCGTCTTGCAATTAGCTGGTTGTATTGTCCCCCAAAGTCTAGTATTAATATTAATTCATTTTTCACTTGTTTTACCTCCGAAATAAATTTGTATTATTTTATCATGTTTTGGAGAAAATGTAAAGAGACAAGGAAAAGACTCAGTGATAACGAATAAAAAATTTTTTCTTAGAAAATCAAAGGTTTTATTGATTAT
>CAOKPI010000045.1 GCA_948470605.1 uncultured Clostridium sp.
ATGGATATAGACCACAATTCTATTTCAGAACAACAGACGTTACAGGTGTTATTGAATTACCAGCTGGAACTGAAATGGTTATGCCAGGAGATAACGTATCAATGACAATCGAATTAATTACACCTATTGCTATCGAAAAAGGATTAAGATTTGCTATTCGTGAAGGTGGTAGAACAGTAGGTTCAGGTGTTGTTGCTGATATCTTAGCTTAATTTAAGATAGATTTGTCGCAA
Organism: uncultured Clostridium sp.; assembly: GCA_948470605.1. GTDB lineage: Bacteria > Bacillota > Clostridia > TANB77 > CAG-508 > CAG-269. Next base: position 234 of record CAOKPI010000045.1, read on the forward strand.
ATGGAAGAGTCCTTTTGCGACATTTTAAAATAAGAAAGGGGAGTGTTGATATGTACGAGATGTTACCATATATCTTATCAGGTTGTTTTGTTTTACTAGGATTGTTTATGGCAATTATGCCAAAACAAGCAACTAAAAAAAGTCAACGTGAATCAGAAGATGTAGTAAAAAAGACAAGAAGAAATGGATTTATAGTAATTGTTTGTGGGATCATTTTATTATTAATTGATTTCATGTAATAAATCACTATATATAAAGAATCCCTAAGAAAAAGAAGGGATTCTTTTATTTTGTAAAGAAAATGATACAAAATAGTAACATAACATTAATTATAAATATCCCTAGGGAGTTATAAAATATACTAAAAAAAGTACGTTGAAATAAAAAAGTAAACATGCTAGTATTAGGTGCAGTATTGATTTGAAATAAGGAGGAAAGATATGAAGAAGAATTCAAATCTTTTATTAAAGCTAATATTACTAGCTACTATTTTTAGTATTTTTGTAGCAAATAAAGTTATGGAGAAAAGTTTTGCCATTGAAGAACAAAATGTGGTACTTGGTATAACACCAAAACCTAAAATTGATATAGTTTTAGCAAAGTCTAGAACTAAAACTGAAATTACTGATTTTAAAACAAATATAATGGATGCCTTGAGAAATGTTGATGTGGATCCTTCTGATGTAAAAGTAACAGCTGTGAAAGCACAAACAGTAAATATGGAGACATCATTTCAATGGCAGAAAGACATTTCATCTTCTATTGGAAGTATTGCTATTGCAAATAATGGACAAAATGTTATCATGAAGGGAAATCAAACCAATCCAGGGAAAAATGCCATTTGGATTATGCCTATAGGGAATCAAGAGCAAAAATTTAATTTTGGCTACAACATTGACTTTGGTGATAGTTTTAATGCAGCTGGAATGTTACTTAGGGTAAAGCAAGAAGGGAATGTATTAAGTGGTTATATGCTTAGTTTTAATAAGAGTGGTCAAAACTGGTATACAGTCGCAGGAAATAAAAATGGGGCTATTTGGAAATTTACTTATAACATAGGAACAAACACTACCAATATGACAAAAACTTTAGTGCAAGGCTTAAATATTAATACATCAGGAACTCTTAATGTAACAGCGACAGATAGTGAAATTGTTATTAATGGAGGAGGAATGAGCTCAAGTGTTACTTATGAAATTCCAGAAGATGAACAGACAATAGGGAATGGATTTGGTTTTTTTTCTGATCATTATAGTCATAATTGCACTAATATAGGTTCATTTACTTTAACAAATATAAATTTAGAGACTACAGTAGTTAGAAGTTTTAATGAAGTATTAAGAGAACCAGATTGGAGACAAGGGGCTTACAAATTTTTAGTTAATGTAGATGATACAGAAAATGAAGAATTGAAAAATGTTTCAGCATATAGTGAATTATTAACAAGACTTTTAAATGAGAATATTTATTTTGTAAGCTGGGGGAAAGATAAGAATCAATCTCAATTTAGTGACTTAGTAGAAGCTAACAATGGAAATGGGAAATTTATTAGCAATACTGATTACGATACTTCTATTAATGAAACAGCAGCCTATATTGAAAGTATTGTAGGAAATCAGAAATTGACCCAAACAGTAATTGTAGATGAACCAATTAGTTTATCAGTAAATCCACCAGGAATAGACAAGAATACCATTGATTCAGAATGGCCTTATGGTAAATGGGAAATAGAGCATGATTATACCTATTTTGAAAATAATATAGGACAATTTGCAGAGTCTGGAAAATATATTAATAATTTAATAACAACTTTTGATAAAACAGGTAGATATGTTATTAAATATAAAGAACAATCAATTTATCCACAAGAAATTTTTGTACATAGAAGACCTATTGCACAAATAGGAATGCAGATTTCTGGTACGAGTATTACGTTAAATAGTCAATCTTATGATAAAGATAAAATTTCTCAAAACAATGGTATAGAAGAAGAAGAGTGGAAATGGAAAGATTCAAGTTCTACTGTTTGGAATAATGGCAAATTGACAACTATGGATACCGATAAAACATATATTGTACAACTAAGGGTAAAAGATTTTCAAAATACATGGAGCATTCCAGCAACTAAGTATATAACAAAAGATACGAGAGCTTTACCAGTTGCCATGTATGATATTCCAAATGATAATATAACAAAGTATGAAGAGGTTGAAATTAATAACATATCTTATGACCCAGTAGGAAGAGAGATTATTTCCTCTTTATGGGAAGTTTATAAAGATGGAAATAAAATATATTCAGGTACAACTCCCAAAATCAATTATTTAGATGAGGGAGTAGGAACTTATACTATGTACTTAACAGTAACCAATTCAGACAATATCATTTCAGAGAAATATGGAAGGACTTTTAAAATTGTAGAAGATACCATGGCACCAGAAGTAGTTGCAACCCCTGTTACAGCAAGTTGGGCAAAAAGAACAACAGTACATGTTAAATTTACAGATGAGGGTGGAAGTTTAGTTAGAGGATATAAATATGCGATTACAGACAGTCAAGCAATACCGACTACATGGAGTGCTGAAATAGCAAAATCTGAAGATGATATTGTTATTCATACAGAAGGGAGAAAATATTTACATATTATTGCCTATGATAATGCCAATAATGTTAGTAATGATAGAATATTAGGACCTTATCTGATTGACAATTCAGGTCCAACTATTCAAGTAGAAGGTGATTTCAATACAGTTACAACACAAGGTGTTATTTGTAATATTCGAGCAGTGGACTTACTTTCGGGATTAAAAACAGTATCTGTTAATAATGAAACTTTAACAGATTTAGGAAATAGTGTTATTAAAATAAATAAGAATGGAACCTATGTAATTAAAGCAGAAGATAACATAGGAAACATAAGCACAAAAGAATTTATAATAAATAATATTCATAATCGATGTGAAGCAGGATTAGAACATCCTACATATAGTTCCAGTTATAAGGAATGTCCAATCTGTAAGTTAATTGAAAATTTGCAAGTTACTAAGAATAAGGAAATTTATAATGCACAAGACAAAGGAGTAACTTATGATAAATCTCAAGGTACAACTATTGTAGAATATTATAATGGTAGTATACAAAAGCCAGTTGATGTAGGAAAATATGAATATGATTTAAAAGTGGTGTATGAAGGAGTAGAATATAATACAGGAATAATGGGAACATTTGAAATTACTAAAAAAGTTGCAACGATAGAAAATATAATGGCACAAAATAGGCAATATGATGGAACCAATCAAGTAGCTTTGACAGGTGGAAATTTAATAGGAATAGAGGGAGCAGATAAAGTAGGATTTACCCTACCATTATTAGGAACAATTTCAAATAAGGATATAGGAGAATACAATGTTACCATACCAGATATTATCTTGACAGGTGAAAAGGCACAGAATTATGAGTTAGTCCAGCCATCAAAAGATAGTTTGAAGGCAACTATTTCGCCAAGAGAATTAACAATTACAGAATTGCAAGCAGTTTCACGACCATATAATAAAAAGGCAGAAATAGAAATTATGGGAGGAAAATTAAATAATCTAATAGAAGAAAATACAGATAGTATTGGATTTATCTTAAATGGAGGAGTAGCAAAAAGTAATGCTACAGGGGAACAAATAGTAGATATTAATGCCATAGAATTAACAAATAATGAAAAAGAAAATTATGTGTTAATTTCTCCAGAACCGATAAAAGTACAAATTACAAAAAAAGAGATTACGGTTGAAGATATGACAGCACAAAATAGACAGTACGATGGAACAGACAAAGTAGTTTTAACAGGTGGAAAATTAATAGGAATTGAAGAAGGAGACCAAGTAGAAACAGTTTTACCAGAAATAGGTATAATTTCAAGTAAAAATATAGGAGAATATAATGTTACAGTACCAGAAATTATTTTAACAGGTGAAAAGGCAACAAATTATCAACTTATTCAACCAGCAAAAGAGGCTATGAAAGTAACAATTACCAAAAGAGAATTAACAATTGATAATTTAAAAACAAAAGATAGAAAATATGATAAGACAAATGTAGTAGAGCTGGAAGGAGGAGAATTACAAAATATTGTAGGTAAAGAAGAGGTAATAGCAATAATTCCTAAAACAGGAATTATTCCAGATGCTGATATTGGTACAAGAAAAGTAGAAATTGAACCAATTGAGTTAGAAGGAAAAGATTGTGCAAATTATGTTTTAATACAGCCTAAATCAGAAGAGATGTTGGTTAAGATTTCAAAGCCAGATAAGCCTAATTTACAGTTAGAAACATTTATAAGTCAAGTAAATGATAGAAAGTTAAAAGAGTGGGAACCAACTGTAACAATAGCAAATACTGCCCAAAAAGAAACAGACGAAACAAAAGCGAAGATGAAAGAAGAAACAGAGGAAGAGACGAGTGTAGAAATGAAAGAAAAAGCAAACGAGAAGGCAGATGAAAAAACAAAAGAAGAAGCAAACGAGAAGACAGATAAAGAAACAAAAGAAGAAGCAAACGAGAAGACAGATAAAGAAACAAAAGAAGAAGCAAACGAGAAGACAGATGAAAAAACAAAAGAAGAAGCAAACGAGAACACGACTGAAGAAACAAATCAAGAAATCAATCCAGAGAAAAATAAATATCCAGAAATTCGTTTTGGAGATAGGGTTGAAATTACAATTAGAATTTACAATAAAGGAGAAGGAAATGGCTATGCACAAAAAATAACAAATGTGATTCCAAAAGGTATGAAATTTGTTGCAGAAGACAAAACCAATCAAGAAAATAAATGGAAACAAATTGATACAGAAACAGTAGTTAGTGAAAAGTTGAATTTTGCATCTGGTATAGAAAATGAAATAGAAAAGCTAAATGAAAAAGAAATTGATTACAGAGATATTTCATTAGTTCTAGAAGTTATAGAAAAAGAAGCAGTAGTAGAAATGATTCAAAATAAAACAACAATAGAACAAATAGATATTAGAGAAGAGAAAATTGAATATGGGAAAGAAGAAAATAAAACAATATTACCAATTCGAATTAGTCATACCGATTTTGTAGTTGAAAAAACAATTCAAGATATTATAGAAATAACAGCAGCAGGTCAGATTAATCATCAAGTACCACAAAACAATAATAAATTAAGTAAGATAGAAATAGATAGAAAAAATATAAATGCGACACAATTAAAAATAACCTATAATATTACAATTACCAATCATGGGAATGCAAAAGGCAAAGTAGATGCTGTTATTGATTATTTACCAAATGGATTGCAGTGTGATTTATCAGATAATTTGGGATGGACATTTGCAAAAGATAATCGTTTGATTTGTGAAAGTTTTGGGGAGCTTGAGCCAGATGAGACAAAAACAAAAGAATTAGTAGTTTATGGTAAAGCGGCTAAAATAACAGGGAGCAAAGAAAACAAAGTGGTTGTACTATCTAGTCAAGATATTGATCAAAGAATGATAGAACAGAAGAATAAAAAAAGTTTGATTATTTCTAATGTAGACAAAGAAATTTTTAACACTAACAATTCTAGTAATGCAACGTTGCTTACCTCAATTCGAACTGGAATAGTAGTTAATTATTTAGTAGGGTTAATTGTTGTTTGCTTAACTTTAGGAGTTATCATAAGATATTTTCGATATAAAAGATAAAAGTACTTGCTTTTTTTTAGAAAGAATAATAAAATATAGATATTAAAAATATAATAGAATAGACGGAATCTAGGGGGAATATCAATGAAAATAATATTAGACGCTATGGGAGGAGACAATGCACCAGACGATAGTATCAAAGGAGCAGTAAATAGTATCAACAAAATTAAAGCAGAATTAATTTTAGTAGGAAAAGAAGAGGTAATTCGAAAAAAAGTAAAAGAATTTTATGGAAAAGAAATAGAAGAAATCTCAGAAAGATTAAAGATTAGAAATGCCACGGAAACCATTGAAATGGAGGATATACCAACCGTTGCTATTAAACGTAAAAAAGATTCTTCTATGGTAGTTGGGTTTAAAATGCTAAAAGAAGGAGAAGGAGATGTATTTATTTCAGCAGGAAATTCAGGAGCATTATTAACAGGTGCGACTTTGCTAGTAGGAAGAATCAAAGGTATTGATAGACCAGCTTTGGCAGCGGTTTTACCATCTTATAAAAGCCAATTATTATTAATTGATGCAGGTTCTAATACGAATTGCAAACCAGTCAATCTATTACAATTTGCACAAATGTCTAGTATTTATTTAAGAAACACCTATGGAATTGAACATCCGACAATTGGATTGTTAAATATTGGAACAGAAGAAACAAAAGGAAATGAACTAGTAAAAGAAAGCTATCAGTTATTGAAGGAAAAAGCAGAGGAATTCAAGCTTAATTTTATTGGTAATGTAGAAGGAAGAGATGCCTTTTCTGGTAAAGTAAATGCCATTGTAACCGATGGATTTACAGGGAATGTATTTTTAAAAACAGCAGAGGGAGTAGGAAAATTTGTCAAGAAGAGTTTAAAAGAAAGCCTTATGAAAAATTTACTAGCGAAAATACTTAGTATCCCAGCATTGCCAGCTATGAAAAGGTTTAGCAAAACAATGGATTATAAATCTTATGGAGGTGCCTTATTCTTAGGTGTCAAAAAACCAGTTGTAAAAGCACATGGAAGTAGTGATAGTTTATTGTTTGAATATACCATTATGCAAGCAGAAAAATTTGTTGAAAATAAAACAGTAAATCATATGATAGAGGAATTTGAAAAACAACGTGAAAAAGACAATAAATAAGCTGTTTTCGACTAATGTGTACAAAATAAAAATATTTTTGGAATATACTTGACAAATAGAAAAACATATAATATAAATGAAATATAAATTAGTCATTTATAAACTTGAGAGGAGGTGAACTCTGGATATGAGTTCAGAAGAAGTTTTAGAAAAAGTAAAAGGAATTATTGTTGAACAATTAGGTGTAGCAGACACAGCAGTTACATTAGAAGCATCTTTTATTGATGACTTAGGAGCTGATTCATTAGATATTGTTGAATTAGTTATGGCATTAGAAGAAGAATTTGATATAGAAATTCCTGACAGTGATGCAGAAAAAGTAGTAACAGTAGGAGATGTAGTTGACTACATAAAGGAAAATGTAAAATAGTAGATAAACAAAGTGAGCCAATGATATTAATTATTGGCTCATTTTGTTTTGGAGAGGATTTTGGGGACGGAGGAAAAAATCATGATTGAACTATAATTTTTATTCAATAGTATCTTAGAGAAATAACAACCATGATTTTTTCCTCCGTCCCCAAAATCATCGTTTCAAAGAATTTTCTAGTTGTTCTGGATAAGACTTGAAGAAATTAAACATATAATCGGCTATCGTATTTTTTCGAATGGTCACATCAGAAAATACATTAAATTCTGCTATACTAGTACCTTGAGAGAAGATATGTAATTGACCGAATCCTATCATTTTCATGGATAGGTGCTTGCCAATAAGGTTGAATCGATAGATTACTCTCTATGGTAGGAATTAGCTCTTTTTTGACTGGAATCATAGGCGCTTGTGCTAGAGAAGTATCTACTTTCATTTTTAATTGGTTAGAATGCCCTTTTTCAACGAAAAAGAAATCAGAATTGTTATTTTGCCAATCAAGTAGATACTTATCTACAAAATCTTTTATTTTAAAATATTCAAAGTTTTTAAAGCTATATTCAATTAATTTAATACTATCTTTTGTTCTGAAATTTTTGGTATCTGCTCCTAGTACAACACAAATAATATCCATATTGCCTCTTTTACAGGCCGTTACCAAACATCGATTGGCACCATTCGTGAAGCCAGTTTTAATTCCATAAACCCCATCTAAATTTCCCAGTAATTCATTTGTATTGGAAAGTGTTTTAGGTGTACCATTGATGGTAACTGTATGATTTTTGGTTCCAACAATATTTAAGAAAGTAGGATTTTTTAAAGCATAATCTGAAAGAAGAGCTAATTCATAGGCGGTTGTATAATGTTGGTCAGAATCTAAACCATGAGGGGATTCAAAGTGAGTATTATGTAGTTCCAATTCTTGAGCTTTTGTATTCATAAGCTCTGAAAAACCTTCTATGCTACCTCCTACACTTTCTGCTAAGCAAACAGCAGCATCGTTTCCAGAACACAACATTAAACCATACATTAAATCACGAATGGTAATTTTATCACCAGTTTTTAAACCTAATCTAGACCCACCTGTACCAGCAGCCTTTTTAGACGCTTCTACAGTTGTGTCCAAAGAAGAATTTTCAAGAACTATAATGGCTGTCATTATTTTAGTGGTAGATGCCATTTTGACTTTATTTTTTTCATTCTTGCCATATAATATGCTTTGTGCTAATCGGTCAATTACTACACAGGAGCGAGAATTTAAGTTTAATGTTTGATTAGAAATATCACTTGAGACTTCTTCTGTTAAAGTTTTTATTTCATTAGCAATATCCATATCTTCTTCTTGATTTAAATCATTACCATAGATGGGATAAGAAGAAAAAAGGAGTAAAACCATTGAGAAAAGTAAAATTATTTTAATGGTATTATTTTTTAGAATCATATTTTTATCACCTATAAAAATATATTGTTTGGTTTTTAAGATTATGAATTTTAATTAAATAATGGGTGAACACTTGCGGAAAATGGAAAAAACAATTTAATTTACGTAAAATCTTGATTTTGTTGTAAAAATGTAATATAATTGTAATGTAGGCTTTATTTTAATAAAGAAATGCGTAAAAGATATTTCCGTAAGGGAAGAATTTAGATAAAAAAATAACATGAATAATAGGAAAAAAATCCTATTGACTAAATCAAAAAAAAGTGTAAAATGATATTAGTACAGAATGAGAGATTATAGTAAGGGAGAGAAAAAAATGAACTTGAAAAAAGTACTATTGAGTTTAACTACTATTCTTGTATTTGTAATATTGGTAGCTGTAAATGGTATCGCCTATGCAGCAGAACAACGTTATATGGGAGTAAAACCATTAATGGAGCATAATACCCCTCATATGGGTTATTCTATTGGCGAAACAGGACAAAATAATGCAGCGACTATATGGAATATTGTAAAATATAAAGCATCTTCTATTGGTAGTGGTTATGAGAATGGTAATTATTATTGTCTGAAATCAGGGGTAGGATTTGCTACTACTGATACAGCTGGAAATCGTAACCCTCAACTTTATAATGTTTCCTATGATATGAAAACAAAAAGAGATGAAATAAAAAAGCAAAATAATATATTAGAAGGATTAGTAACAGGAAAAGTGGGAGAGATTAATAGTTATGATGCTATTTTAGCTGTCCTTGATAGTTTATATTTGCCAGGAAAATCTACCGAGGAGGATAAGAAGGAATTAATTTATAGGCTTATCCAATATGCTCAACAGAATTCGACTAAATACAGTACATATATAGATTTAATGGTAAAGGCATTTGATTTACCAGAAGATATGTTTATAGCGGATTTTATAAAAGAAAATTCTCCATTGAAATATGATTTAACAGAATATGCTTTAACAGACAATGATATAAGAGCAATTCAACAAGCAGTTTTATGGTATTTTACGAATCATGAAGAACCAACAAGGTTTGATAAAACGATAGATAACGGCTTTACTTCATGGCTTTATTATACTGAGGATGGTCAAAAATATGAATCATTATCAAATTACGAAAAAGAGTTTACAAGTGGAGGACAACAGTCAGGGAAAGGATTGGCAAGAGAGAATCAAGCAATTGTATTATATAACTATATGATTGAACAAGCAAAAGAAAATGCTAGTAGCTACACCAATTCAAGTTCTAATTCAGGAGCACCTGCTAAAGTTAGTACTACAAAATTAAATGGTGAAATTTCTGGTGATAACTATATAATAGGACCAATTAAAATAGAGAGATTAAATGCTACTCCATATACTATAGATTTTACAGTTAAAAATGAAGGTAAAGATGTGAATTATCAATTATTAAACCACAATAAAGAGGCAGTTAAAAATGGAACGACAGTGAAGGATTTAGTAGGAGAAGATTTTTATCTTTCTATCCCAAAGAGTCAAGTGAAATCAATAACCGTTAATATCGCTATCAATTATAGTAATACAACTATGACCTTGTGGGCATCCACTCAAAATAATTCTGAGCAACCAATTGTTGAGGTAGATAAACAAAAACAATCCGTACCAGTATCATTAAATTTTTCTTCAGAAAAATCATTTGATTTAGCATTGAGGAAATATATCACAAAAGTAAACGATAAAGAATTAACAGGAGCAAGTTCAAGAATTCCTAATATAGATGAAAGTACTTTGATATCTACTACAACAGCAACTTACAAGCATAAGAAAGACCCTGTAACAGTTGCAACAGGTCATAAAGTAACTTATAAAATGACAATTTATAATGAAGGAGAGATGGCAGGACGAGCTACTAAAGTAGTAGACCAATTGCCAACAGGACTAAAATTTAGTAAAGTGGTAAGTGGTAATTTTGAACTAGGTTCTTATGATGAGACTACCAATACATTAAATTTAGTAAGAAAAGCCGACAACACAGAGAATCTAGAAGGATATAAGGATACGTACATACCTGAAGGATCAAAGCCAACATTAGATTCGGAAACCATTGAAATTGAATGTACTGTTACAGCAACACCAGACGCAAAAAATAATAAAATTTTAACAAATGTAGCATGGATTTCAGAAGAGATTGACGAAGAAGGTACTGTCATTACAACACAAGCAGGGAAAGATAGGGATTCAGAACCAGCAAACAAACCAGATGTTAACAAAGATAATATGTCTAACTACACAGGAAGAGAAAATAAAACAGATTTATCAGATTCTAATTTTTATTATAAAGGGCAACAAGATGATGATGACTTTGAAAAATTAGTTTTATTACCAGAAATGCCAAATGAATTTGACTTAAAATTAATTAAGCATATTACTCAAGTAAATGGCAAAGATGTGCCAAACAGAGTAGAGAGTATTGATGTAAGCAAATTAAATATTTCCAGTGCTGATAGTAAAACAACAGCTGATTATAAGTTAAATAAAGAGCCAATTGGTGTGGCAAAAGGGGATATTGTAACCTATACTTTTAATATTTATAATGAAGGAATGATAGATGGCTATGCACAAGAAATAACAGAAGATGTGCCAGCAGGCCTACAATTTATATGGTCTGAAAAACAAGGGGAAGAATTAAAAGCCGATACTACTTTGACAAAGGAAGAAAAAGAAGCCATTGAATTCAATCAAAAATACTTATGGGGAAAATTTGTATATGACGAAGCAAAAGAAAATATTATTCAAATTTCTTCTGATTATTTAGCAAAAGAAAATGAGACAACAGTAGGAGGAAATTTAATAAAAGCATTTGGACGTAATGATGGAACCAAAACAGAAAAAGATTTGGATCATAAAGAAATTGCGGTTAAATTTAAAGTAATATCTGAAAATATAGCAGGAACCGTTATTAGAAATGAAGCAGCTATAACAGAAGACAGTGATAAAGATGGAAATCCTGTAGATGACAGAGATTCTGATACCGAAAAATGGGTAAAATATGAAGATGATGAAGATTATGATAATATTATTTTACAATCATTTGACTTAGCTTTAAGAAAATTTATTATAGCAGTGAGTAATGATACCAAAATAGAAGATAAAGAATACTTAAAAAATGCAGATGGTTCTTATACGAGAGCACCAGTTGTGGATACTTCTAAATTAAACACCAAAGATCAGAGCGGAAAATTAATTACAACGGCTACTTACAATCATACAAAAGAACCAATTCTTGTTAAACCAAATGATATAGTAGTGTATATGCTAAGAGTGTATAATGAAGGCGATGTAGATGGTTATGCAGCTGAAATAAAAGACCATTTACCACCATATTTGGAATATGTAGATGACGAATTTAATAAAAAGTATGGTTGGAAGGTTTCAGAAGATGGAAGAACTGTAACAACAAGTTATTTAGAAAATGAAAAAATAAACAAAGCAGTATTAGCAGATAGTTCTGCAACGCAAAATCAATTAAAAACTCAATCTTATGTACTATCTTACAAGGAAGTTCCAATCATGTGTAAGGTAAGTGAAAAGGCTAAATCAGGTGAAAATATTACGAATATAGCTGATATTACAAAATACTTAGATGGAAATAAAAATCCAGCAGTAGATAGAGATTCCCAAGAAGACAATGTAAAACTTCCTACAGATAAAAATTTACCAAATTATAAAGAGAATGAAAAGGGAAGTTATGTACCAGGACAACAAGATGATGATGATTTTGAGAAAGTTAATATAAAAATCTTTGACTTAGCTTTAAGAAAATGGGTAACACAAGCTATTGTGATTGAAAATGGAAAGCAAACCGTAACACAAACGGGACATGATGCATGGGATGACCCAGAGGAAGTTGTAAAAGTAGAGCTACATAGAAAAAAATTAAACCAAGTAACAGTTAAATTCAAATATTCAATTCGTGTTTATAATCAAGGCGAAATTGAAGGATATGCAAAAGAAGTAACGGATTATATACCAGAAGGATTAAAATTTGTAGCAGAAGATAATCCAGGTTGGAAAGATGAAGGAAATAATATAATTTCTACAAGATTATTAGAAAATACTTTATTACAACCAGGAGAATATGCTGATGTGGAAGTTTTACTTACATGGATTAATAGTGAAAATAATATGGGAGTAATGAATAACACAGCAGAAATATCAGAAGATTATAATGAGTATGGCGTACCAGATATAGATTCAACACCAGATAACAAAAAGGCAGGAGAAGATGATATTGATGATGCACCAGTTATGCTATCTATTAGTACAGGACAAATTAGATTATATTTTACATTAGGATTTGTTGTATTGATAACGATTGCAAGTGGAGTTATTATGATTAAGAAATTTGTCTTATAATTGAGTAGAAAGTATAAGATTAGAATGTGCCAAAAGGGATAGACCCTCTTGGCGCAATTTTTATATTATAGGAAAGTTCTTCGAACTTCCTATAATATAAAGCGTTTCACAGAAAATTGCTCTGCAATTTTCGCGAGCGAACAACGGGCGTGGCATGAAAACTAATCTAAAAGGTCAAAAAATTTTAAACATGCCACTGTTGTTCTTTAATTCAAGTTTCGATTTTTTGAAAAAATAAATTTAATATTTTGTACAAACTGGTA
>CAOKPI010000046.1 GCA_948470605.1 uncultured Clostridium sp.
TCTCTTGATAACCAATATCAAACTCATCAGCAACAGCTCGAAAAGCACTAAAATAAGTACCATTATTAGCTGAACGATAACCATACCTCACAAACAAATCTGACATCTTATCTGGTGTAATTGTTCCCTTACAAGCTGTCACTATCATACTAGCACACGTTGAACCACAACCACTTGTCCCAATCGTCTGATTCCTATTTCCTACGCTAGAATACATCTTGCCAGACCATCTACTATCTATCTGGCTGTAATATGTAAGTCCTTTGTAATCTCCTAGCTCTACATTCCAAGTTCTCGCTCTATCACCCTCATAAGCAATCTCGCCTTGTAATTGGAATCCCTCATCTTCTACTTCTTGTTCTTGTGCTTTCTCTTGTTCTTCTGTTTGTTCTTTAATTTCCGTACTAGAAAGCTCTTTTATTTCCTCTTCTGACATCTCATATGTACTTATTTGTTCTTTTATTTCTTCTACAGCACTTTCTATTATTTCTTCTGTAGACTTGTCCTTATTTGTTTCGTAATAGCCAAATCCAACTAAAATCATAATGCATGCTGTTGCAATAGCAAGTGCTATTTTTTTTCTTAAATTATCGTTCATTTTCTTTCCTCCTCATTGTTTAATTTTTGTTTTATTTGATTTGGTATAGGTAGTCCCAATTTTGCACAGTTTTCAAACAAAGATACTATCTCCATATAACATACATAAATAACCATAAAATACATTACAGCACTTATACCAAATGCAAAATTAAATAAAGTTCCTAAAACCACATAACATAGTTCGGCACACTTTTTCCCCAGCCCATCTCTCATTCGTCTACTTGATACATTATCATTTTTCCAAGCATTGTAATATCCTGTTATTATGTCTAGCCCCATCACAATCAAGAGTAATAGAAATACCCACCAAATATTTGTAAAATGTAAATTCATTAATTCTTCCATGATTTCCTCCTAGAAATTTATGTGTAATTTTCTCCTGTTATTTCTTTGTATTCATTTTTAGTTATCCATTTGTCAACAGCATTGTATACTCTTGCTTTATTCCAAACTCCAGTATCATAATAATTTTTGACTTTTTCATAATTTTTACTCATGATTACATTTCCTCCTCCATATCAATATCAGACATCATTGCTATATATTCTATGTCAGATTGGATTTTTAATTTGTCTAGCTCTTCTTGTGGTATTTCTCTTAATACGAAATAATATCCATCTTCATAATGAGCAATTTGGACTAATTCCATATTATTGCATTCCTGCTTAAAGTCTTTTCCTTCAACTTTTCCTTCAAAAATTACCTTTGATAATTTTCCTCTAAAATCATTTTCAGTTATTTTTGCTTCTGATATAAAATTATTACCATTTAGTCTAAGATTTTCAATTTTTGTTCCGTCAGATAGCGTGATTTTCCATAATTTTTCCATTTTATCCCTCCTTGTTATTTAATTAAAAAAGCTGGTCGAACACCATGAAAGTCGCTAGCATCATTACTACTAATACTGCCGACGATTTCCTGAAGTAGCGAAACGAGATGCAAAAACAACATCTCTTAACCAATACGCCTGTCTTTCTCCACTATCATTAAGTGCAATAATCTTGCTTTTGTCTAATTTAAATAATGATAATTGACATTTGTCTATTGTATAGTTTTGAACTATTCCTGTTCCGTTTATCATATTGTGAATCATATTGCTACCACTTACCATAAGTTCATTCATTAATTCTATTGTAGAATCCATCCAGACTCCTGCAGTTTCATATCCGTCTGAAGTAGCATTTGATAAATATGTTCTATGTTCTACTAAATGACTTATTTCAAAATCATTTTGTATTGCAGCCTTAAATGGTGCTAAATATTCTGTGTACATTTTGCTACCAACATAAGCTCCTGTTGTAATATTAGTATCATTCATTTTTGCAGTTCCCATTATTTTTTCTGGTATCATTAAAATATGTGGAGTTGTACATTCTGTATCACCACAATGTAGCCTATAATTAATATCTGCCACTAAATACTTCCTTTTACTTACCTTTCCTATTATATAATCGCCTATAAAAATATCATCAAATGTCTGATTTGCTATTTGTTGTGATAGTGTACCATTATAAAATAAATCTGTTATATCTTTTCCTCTGTAAATCGAATTGTGTGCTCCTGCGTTCTTAGGAACAATTCCCTTTAGTAGATTGCTAAGTGTAGCTTTTTTTGTTTTTTCATTAACCGAATCAACAATACACACCAAATCTGCTTCTTGAATATTAATTGCTTCCGTTAATTCTGATATTTTTTTAATCATCTCAAAAATCCTCCTTTTTACATTCCTCTAATTATTAATTCTTCATCTTCAGTAGCAAGGTAACTTCCATCTTCCGTTAAAACAGGAGATATTGCTTCCATTAGCATTTTTTGAAGATTGTCTATTTGCACCTGCAATTTTCCTGCTACATCACCACTTAGTACATATTGCACGTTTTCAAACCATGCATTAAAATTTTTCTCAAAATTCTTTTCGGCATTAATTAGTCTTTCTTCACCTTCTTGCATTATTCTTTTTAGCCAATCCATATATTGATTAAATATTGTTGTTGTATCGACGTATTGTAATTGATTTGCTACTACTCCACAAAGCTCTGTGTTTAGTCTTAAATCTGTTATGTTTTCTTGCATAATTTCTATTACATTTGCATTTACTCTTATATCTGCTAAACCTATTTCATATATGTCATAATCTCTCTGTAATTCTGGTGCTACTGGATTCCCTCTTGCTGTTCCTTTTTTTACGAATAAATTTATACTTCTATCTGTAAAGTCTAATCTGGCTACTATTCTGTCTATTCTTGCTTGTAAGTCGCTTTCTTCTATTTCTAATATCTCGAATGGTTCTACCCACCCCATATAACCATTTATATAGCATACTCCTGTATCTACTTTGACTTCCATGCCTTCTGTTGCAAGCACTTGCATATTCGTTGATGGGTTTGGAAATACACCATTAGAAATAAATTGACTAAAATATTTAGCAAAAAAAGAAGCCTCTTCGGCTCTGTCAAACACTGGCATATTTTCAGCGTCATAACTTATTATTTCTGAGTTAAAAAATCCACTTCTCAATCTATATTGCCTCCTTTACTTTTTTAATATTATAGTCTTCTCCAAAGGTTGTCTCTATTGTTTTTTCTCCGTTTTCATAACTTTCTGTAACCCCTATAATTCTGTCCTCTATATTAAATCCTAGTTCGTCATTTTTATACACAACCTTATCTCCTAAATTAAAGTCCTTTTCGTATTCTAAATTAGACAGGGGATTTATGTTAAAATTAGATGTTTCTATTCTTTTACATTCATTAAGCTTTTCTATTCCCCTTTCTTTTAACATTTGTATATATTCTGCCTCTAATATTTTAATGCTGTTTCCTTCGCCGTCAGTTTTTTCTGACTGTAAGTCTCTTGCGTCTATATATAACTCTCTACGTTCTTCCCCTTCTTTTACTCTGTCTACTGTTGTAATAATACGTTTTTTAGTAGTTTTTGTTGTACCATCTTCATTTGTTCCTGTATCGTCATCTATCTCTCCAGCTACATAAGCAAAATTGCAATATTTCGTTTCATCTGATGAATATTCATCTTCTAGTATGTTTTCAAAATTTTTAGAGAATATAGCCCATGTATTTGTATCTTGCGTATCTCTTCTATCTAATCCTTGCCAAACTTCAAACACTAATTTATTATTGTTAAAATCATACCAAAGTTTTATGCTTAACTCGTCTTCTTTGCAAAGTTCATAAATTTTATCTAGTAAATTATCCCCTGTCATTTGTATAGTACGCTTTTTTCCTAGTCCTTTACGCTTTCCCAAAATTAAATTTGATATTGTCCTAATCCCAGCGTTTATACAAAATGTATTTACTAGATTACGCACAATATCTTCTGTTATCATATTTGTAAAATACTGTGTATTGTCTATTACCCTGTCTGCCAATATGCGTTCTAAAAATCTTCCAGTTCGATTTATTACTAATCCTTGTTCTGTTTCTATATAGTTAAATGTCTCTAATATTGCTGTTTCTAAAAATTCTTTAGAATATACATACTTAGCGTTTTTAAATTGTTCTAAATTATTTATACTTGTCTGCAAACAGAAATTTCCACATTCATAATACTTTCTATTCCATACTAAGCTAGAAAAATCATCTACTATTCCACATATTTGAAACTCTTTGTCTAATAATAATAATTCCATACTATATACCTAAATACTTTCTATAAAATAATACATTTATATCTACGTTTGTACCTCCATTGTCGCATTCGTATTTTAAAATGTTTTTGCCTATTTTTAAATTAAAAAATGTGCTGTTTCTGTCTATTTTATTTATAATGTTTACGCCATTCAGAGTTACAGATTTTTTTCTTGGACTTGTATTTATTCTTAGTACGTCCCATTGATTTAATGTCACGTTATTTATCTTTATGTATTCTTTATTGTTTAAAATAAACTTTAAATTGTCCACTTTTCCACGTTTTGCTGTGGCAATTATCTCAATTCCAGTCTGTTTGTCTCCGTCGTTTACAAGTGGCATTACTGGTTTAAACATCTTATACCCCATCGGTCTACCTTTCACAGCAGATATTGCAAGCGGAAAAGCGAATTGTGGACTTATTAAAGTTAAATAATTACCTCTATTTTTAGCGTCAGAAAAATAAGGTTCTTCTACACATTCTAAAACTAATGTAAAGTCAATATATTCATACATTTTGTTTGTAACAAAATCAAAAGAAGATACCTTGTATGATATCTTCCTTGAAATATTATTTCTTGTTATAAACATTTCGCCTTCGGCACGTGGATTAAAAAATCTAATTAGATAATCTCTGTTTTCAGATTCTTTGTCGTTTTTCTCTATATCTCCTGTTATTGTAATCTCTCGTGGTTCTACTTTTAAAGAAGTCGGTATCGCTCCATCTTGTTCAGAATTTGCTGTATTTATTGTATAAGAACTAGCTTCTATTCCTTTGATGTCTATTAGATGTATATCAGATTTACTATTCATAGTTAGTTCTTTTTTATTGCTTTTAAATACTAAATTGTGTTTATAGTCCATAAGCCAGCCTCCTTAATTGTTGTTTTGCTTGTTTTTGTTGTTCGTATGGTGTTGTGTTTTTTTCATAGAAATTTTGTGTATTATCAATATGAACTGTATGGTCTCTTGCTATTACAATTGGTTGTTCTTTACTTGCTTTCAATGTTGCTTGTGCTGTTAAATTTGTAGATAATCTTGCTGTTTCAAAATCAACTGTTGCTTGCATTTTATTGTATGTTTCTGTTAAATCTAGTTCATTTTCTATTCTTTTAGCCATTTCTTCAATTTGCTTATACATTTTAGGTGCGTTGGTTTTTATTCCAACTACAAAGTTGTCAATCATATCAGACATCCACTTGTCATCATCTTTAAGAGGTCCTTTATCCGGTGTAGTATGATGTAAAAAAGAATTAATTATTGAACCAATTGTACTGGCTCCTGATGAAATTAAGTTTTTTGAATTTTGATTAGTCAATCCACTATGAATATTTTTTACTAAATGCCAACCCCATTCCCATCCATTGAGTTTTTTATTAAAATTTCTATCAACGTCTTTTCCTAAATCTGCCGCCGCATTTCCTACTAATGAATCATTATTTAATTTTGAAGCTATTTGTGCCACTTCTTCTTGAGTTTTTCCACTAAGCTTTAATCTATTCTTAAAATTTGTCGTCATATCATTTGCCATATTTTTACTTGCATTTTCTGCAGTAGTGTCGTTATTTAATTGCGAAGTAGCAGCCTCTATTACTTTTTTTGTTGCTTCCTTTAGTGTTAATTTCGTTTTGTATTTTTCCGTAGCATCATTTGCAATTCCTTCACTCGCATTTCCTAATTCTGTGTTAGACGCTACCACTCCTGTTGCTATCTGTATTTCTTTTTGTGTGGTTGGTCCTACTTTTGACAATGCTTTTGCATATTCTTCATGTGAACTTGTTGCTAGAATCCTCCATGCCTCTGTTTCATCTTTTCCTAATGTTCCTACTGTCTTTGTTCTCTCTGCTAACTCACTTGCTAAATTTTGTAAGTTTATTTTTGCTTGTTCCATTTGTTGTTGAGATACTTCCGAACCATACCTTTCATATAGTTCTTTACTTATCTGTAGTTCTGCTTGTTGATTTTCGATACCGCTTCTAATCTCAGCTAAAGAAGAATCAGCCCAATTACTTGTTGTATCTGTTATTGTCTTTCCTATTTCTTCATATTTTCCCTCTGCGAACAATGCGTAGTCGCTTTCATAATTCTTTTTATTTTCTACGCATTGCTTTACTGTACTTTCTGCCTCTTCATATCCACTTATTAAATTTTCTAAATTTTTAATTTCTTTAGATGTCCAAAAATCTGTTCCATTTCCTTCTGCATTCATAGCTGCTTTATCTTTTAGATTTTGAAGTTTCGTCTTTGCTTCTTCTAGAGACATCCCCAACTTATCATGTGCTTCTCTTAAATTTTTAACCGCATTTTCTTCGTTTTCCACTGCTTTAGCATATTTTTCTTGTTCTGCATTTAAAATTATTTCTGCCTTTTTCTTTTTTATTGTTCCGTCTATTTCATTTTGTATATCCTTGTAACTTTCTACTACGTTTCCATTTAGTTTATATTCAGTTCCTAATGCACTATTTAATTGCTTTAATATGAAAGAAACTCTACCTTCATATCCTTCTTTCACTTTTCCATTTTCATCTACAAGAGTTTCTAATTCATTTCTTAACTTACTTGTAGAATTAATTTGTGCTAGATTTGCTTTTGCAGTATCATCTATACTTTTGTTATATTCCTCTAAAGATATTCTTGTCTCTTTCATTTCTTCTGCAAATTCTTTTGCTTTTTTCTCAGTTTCTGTCTGTCTTGTAGCCAAGTAGATTAATCCGGCTGTTAATCCTGCAACTGCTACCGTTAAAACACCAATCGGATTTGCTGACATTGCCATATTCCATAATTTTTGTGCTACTGTTGCTAACGATATTTTTCCTGTAAGTAGTGCAACTACTGTTTCTCCTAGTGTCAAACTTCCATTTAATACTCCTTGTGCTACTGTTGCACCTTTGGCTTGCAATGTAAATAAAGATAAAGCAACTTGAGCGTTTTGAAATCCTTGTACCACCTTAGATATATTAGCTGTTGTTTTAAAATATAACATGGCAGCAGTAATAGTGCCTATTGCTTTTGCAATTGTCCCACCATTATCTAATACCCATGCAAATCCATCAATCAGCTTCGGCAATACTTTTGCTATCAAATCTCCACCCTTTTCTATCAATTTTCCAAAACTGTTTGCGATTTTATCTAAACTCCTAGATAATTTTCCGCTTGATGTACTTTTAGTTAGTTTTTCTAGTACTTCTGTAACTGATTTAATTCCTTTGGTGGCTGGACCTTTAAATTTATCATAAATGGCTATTCCTAAGCTTTCCATGTTGCTTTTCATAATAGTTGTTGCACCTTCTAGATTGTTATTCATTGTGTCAGCCATTTTTTTTGTTGCACCCTCAGAATTGTTTATTTCTTTAGTTAATTTCTCAAAATCAGTATTGCTTGCGTTTACTATAGCAAGCATTCCAGACATGGCTTCTGTCCCGGCAATAGAACTTGCATAAGAAGCTTTTTGATTATCATTTAATTTTGAAAATTTTGTTCTTAATTCTTTTAAGGTTTGAGACAAGGGCTTCATTGTTCCATCTGAATTTTTAGCAGATATATTTAATTTTTTTAATGCCTCCGCTGCCTCTTTTGGAGGTTCCACAAGCCTTGTTAACATTGACCTCAAAGCTGTTCCTGCTTGTTCCCCTTTTATACCAGCATTAGCCATAAGACCAATTGCCACTGCTGTATCTTCAATACTATATTTCATTGAACCAGCAATAGGAGCAACATATTTGAAAGTAGCTCCCATCAATCCAACATTTGTATTAGAACTAGAACTTGCCTTTGCCAAAACATCTGCAAAATGTGAACTATCTTTGGCTTGCAATCCAAAGGCTGTCAAAGCATCTGTCACGATATCTGAAACACTTGCTAGATTTTCTCCAGAAGCAGTTGCTAAATTCATTATTCCTTCAATACCATTTAGCATATCTCCTGTTTTCCAACCTGCCATAGCCATGTACTGAAAAGCCTCTGCCGATTCACTCGCACTAAACTTTGTTTTTGCACTCATTTCTTTTGCTTTTTCTGTTAATTTATTTATCTCTTCTTGTGTAGCTCCAGAAATGGCTTGTACTTTTGACATACCAGCTTCAAAATCACTTCCAACTTTAATAGCATAACCGCCCAATGCACTTAATCCTGTTACAGCTATTCCTATTGCAACCCCAAGACCTTTTAAGCCTTTCTTACCTATACTTTCTAATTCGTTTATCCCTTTTTTAAATTCATTGTTGTTTAATTTTGTGTCTATTGTTACTGAACCATCTGACATTTTTTCACCTCTTTTCAGGCATAATAAAAGCACCAGAATTTAATCTGCTGCTTTTTCTAACTAATATTTTTTACAAATTAAAAACACATACCTAAACAAGTGTTTTATTTTTTTAATATCCAATGGCTGAAACGCCATATTCTGCTTGCGACCTTGTAAAACCTTCGTATTCTAGCTGTTCTAATAATCCGCTTCTTGAAAAAGATGAATATTCTATGTATGACTTTGCTTTTTGGCTTGCTTGTTCATTCCAATCAGCATTACAGTTATCTGCTCCATATGTAGCTTCTATATCTGAAAAACCTTCGTATTTTAATTGCTCAATTAATCCTTTGTAAGAAAATGATGAATATGCTAAATATGATTTTGCTTTTGAAAGTGCATTTTTTTCTCCCATAGTTGGTTCTTTCCCTAAAGAATATACAATCGTTATTTTGTCTCCTTCATATATTGTTCCATTAGCATTGACACTTTGACTTACAAATGCTCCTTTCGCAATAACATCTGAATATTCTTCTGTTATGTTATACTTTACCTTGTTTGTATTACACCAATTTTGTATTTCTTCTTTTGACATTTGACTAAAATCAACAACTGTTACTTTTGCTTTCTCGATTTTAGTAGTCGTATTTTTTGTATTATTTGTTTTGTTGACTGTGTTAGCTGATGTAGTAGTGTTTGTATTGTCTGAACTTATACTTATTCCTACAATCACAACAACAATTAA
Source organism: uncultured Clostridium sp. (assembly GCA_948470605.1). Lineage (GTDB taxonomy): Bacteria > Bacillota > Clostridia > TANB77 > CAG-508 > CAG-269. The sequence continues at coordinate 9,233 of CAOKPI010000046.1, forward strand.
CGCGAGTAATCCTCCTGCAAACCATTTCTTGTAAGTTTCCATTCCTTCTTTTTCTATTTTTGGTCTATTAACTAAATCGTATTGGCAATAAGGACATTCTTTTTCTTCTTCCTTAATTCTTCTTTCACACTTTGGACATTCAATGTAAGTTTCTTCGTTTGCTTTTTCAGCTTCTTCATTGTTTTTCATGTATAATCCCCCTTTTTTATAACTATAAAAAGAGTGTAACATATTATTTTATGTTTTTATGTCGAAATATGTCGAATGAGAAAAAGTTATAGAAAACTTCTTGCAAATTCTGTTTCTTTTTCCTCTTGTGTCCTCATATCTGGCAATGCATACAACCTTTTCATTTTCTTATAATATTTCCTTTTCTCTATATCCTTTATTTGTGATAAATTAACTGACCTATAACCCATGATTTTTACTATTTCAGTGTTTTCATTCAATCCGTCGAACAATGCTTTAAATTTCCACCAATGCATATACTTTATTTCTTGTAAATCTATATTATACTGCTGTAAAAAGGCACTATAAATATAATTATCATCAAACTCATAGCTATAAATTTGATTATACTTATTATTTCCATTTGATTTATTTGAATTAGCTAATTCTTTTCCACATCTATAAAACCATAGCATTTGTTCAATTGCTTTTTCGTAATCACTTATTTTTTTAAAATCTGGGTAATATAATTGCAATGCCTTCATAATTTTTAGTTCTTTTTTTATTTTTTCATCTTGCATTAATAGTTCAAAAAGTATTGATATTTTAAAATCAGTATTTATTACCATTCCATTAACTTGCACTGGTAATTTATGAATTAGCAGACTCATTTAACGCACCTAAGCTATACTTTCCTAAAATATCATCTACTTCTTTTTCACTTTTTAGTTTTTCTTGAATTATTTCTTGCATTGCTTTTGCACATTTACCAAAATTTCTTTTTTCTCCTAGTATTTGTACAGCAATTCCTTCTCCTATTAACTCATCAAAGAAATTGTATACAGTTTCGCAAAGCATTTTAAACCCCTCTGAATCTTTACCTTTAAACTCTTTTATTTCTTCCAACTTTTTCATGTATTTTTCTAAAGCTTCTTCATATTTTGCCATATTTTCAATATCTAAAAAATCAAATTCTATTCCTTTATTTAAAATTTTCATTTTTACCTCCAAAAAAAATTAGTCAAGTGCAAACTATTTGCTTGCACTTGTTGTTTTTGTTGTTTTTAAAGCTGCTGGTTGAATGCCTGAATTTGTATCATCTGTATCTGTATTAGTTGTAAAAGTACAAGTTTTCCAGCCGTCTGTTGATGTTGCTTCTCCTTCTTCAATTTCTCCATTAGCTCCTAATGCACCACTTATTGTGTATTTATTTTCATCTCCACCAGCACTATCTGGAATTACATTGTATAGACGTCTTCTCGCATAATACGTTCCGCTTGTTGTGCCTTCTTTATTAAAATCTACAGTTACGATTGGAACATTTACATCTGTTTTTTCTAATTCTTGTACTTGTGCTAACAAATTATGTATTTCATTTCCTACAATTCTATCCGCTTCATATGACTTTTCTGTTGCATATCCTGTGGTTCTTTTTCTTTTATTTTTTTCATCGACATATTTAGTTTCATCAGTTTCCACATTTGTACTATCTTCAGCAGATGTGAAACCTTTCATTCTTGTATACTCTGTTGCGTCAGCAGTTAATCCCATAAAATTAACTACATCACTTCTTTTATAAAATCTTAATTCTTCTTCCATCTTTTTTCCTCCTTATAAAAAAATAAAGCCTTTAGGCTTCGTAATATTGGCAATTCATCTGTATTATATAAATTGCTGTTGTTTCTGTTTTTTGTAATAAATATCCTGGAGATGTACATTTTATTTCTTGCACACCTTTTATCTTGGGTAATATTCCTTTTTTATTTTGTGTTTTTATCCAATCTTGAAAATCCTCACAAAATTTGCTGTTGGCTAAATTTATAATTGACTTGCTTGAAATCGGAGCTGTCACAGAAAAGTCAAAAGCTATCTGCATTATTCCTCCACCATCAGTAAATGGTTTTACTAGTGGTTCTACTGGAACTTTATCTATCGAATAACTTTGTGCTTTATCCTTTAAATAATCAACATTAATTTTGCCACCTTTAAGTAATGGACATTTTTCTATCCATTCTTTTATTAGTTCCATCTTAGACTTTTCCATTACTTGCCTCCTCTTTTAATAAAGTTCTCTACATCTTTGCAAACTTCTTGTCCTCTGTCATTCATCATTCTTTTATCCCATTCTGCTCCTCTTTTAGGTGTTCCTTGATAATTAAGTGGTTTGCTAGAAATTTTTCTTTTAACCCCTTTTGGTCTTGAAGCCCCAACAGCTTTTTTGCCTTTGTACATATAGTGTGAATAAGGCATTATATGTTTAATAGAATGATTGTTTGGAAACGTAACTTGTCTGTATAAGTTTCCGCTTTCTCTTGGAACATATGGTTCGTACAAACGATAAACATCATCTCGTAAAAATTGTGTTACTCTCCCATCTTCATTTAATCCGATGGTCTTTTATTATCTTATTTGCACTATTTATTTTTGTTTTTACAGTTAATTGCATTACTCACTAACTCCTATTTTGTAGTGTTTAAGGTTGCCTTTTCTATTATCATCAACACTAACAATTTTAAAAACTTGATATTTTTCTATTAAACTATTTAAGTCAAATTTATCATCTATGATTCCTTCGACTATATAATCATCTGTAGAAATATCTAATTCCTCAATAGTAGGTATTGTTATTGAACCTGTACTTCCTTTTTCAAGTCCGTTTATCTATTAAATTAGTCTTTTTATTATGTCTAAAATAAACTTGCTCAAAATGTAATCTCGTAACACTCTCATCATTCTCAAAATGATATATGGTTATTTGATGTATAAAAAATCTTTTATTCATTTTCAACACACCCCACAATACAAT
>CAOKPI010000047.1 GCA_948470605.1 uncultured Clostridium sp.
TTTAATTATTCTATATAATAATAAGGTATATCCGTTAGAAATAAAGAAAAGCTATCATCCAGGAAAACAAGCTATAAAGAATTTTGATGTTACACAAAAATTTGGAATGGAAGTAGGAAATGGTGGAGTAATTTGTTTAACAAAAGATATATTTCCAATTGATAAAGATAATAATTTAATACCAATTGAATTACTATAAAAATAATAAGATTAAAGAATTACTAAAATAAAAATAGTAGTTCTTTTTTTGTGTTATAGGAAAAATCGAAGATTTTTCTATAACATCAATACATTTCACACAAATTTGCTAAAGCAAATTTGGCGAGCGAACAAAGACGGGGCATGTGAGTAATCTAAAAGGTCAAGAAATTTTAATCATGCCCCTTTTGTTCTTATTTTAAAGTATGTAAAACAAAATAGCAGAATAGATTTTAATTAGTAGAAAATACCTTAAGCAAAGGAGGAAAAATGAAAAAGAAACTTAGAATAGCCATATACTCAAGAAAATCAAAATATTCAGACAAAGGAGATTCCATAGGCAATCAAATAGAACTAGCAAAAGAATATATCAAAAAGAACTATCCAGAAAATGAATATGAAATACGAACTACCATATTTGAAGACGAAGGATTTTCAGGAGGAAATATAGAAAGACCAAAATTCAAACAATTTTTAGAAGAAGAAAAAGAAAATCCTTTTGACATATTAATTAGTTATAGATTGGACAGAATAAGTAGAAATATAGCCGATTTTTCTAGTTTAATGAATGAATTAAACAAACTAAATACAAGTTTTGTATCCATAAAAGAACAGTTTGACACAACAACACCAATGGGAAGAGCCATGATGTACATAGCATCGGTATTTGCACAACTAGAAAGAGAAGTTATAGCAGAAAGAATAAGAGATAATATGCTAGAACTTGCCAAAACAGGAAGATGGTTAGGAGGAGATACACCACTTGGGTTTGATTCAGAAAAAGTTGAAATAATGCCAATAGAAGAAGAAAATACAAACACAAATACCATACAAAACAAAAATAAAAAAGCCTATAAATTAAAAGTAAATGAAGAAGAAAAGCAAAAAGTACAACTAATTTTCAAAAAATACTTAGAATGCAAATCATTAGCAGGATTAGAACATTATCTATTAAAAAATAAAATATACACCAGAAAAGGGAAAGAATTCAGAAAATACTCATTAAGAAATATACTTACCAATCCTGTATATAGTCAAAATGATGATGTCATTTTACAATACTTTAAGAATAAAGGGCAAAACATATATGCAGAGCAAGATGGAAGGGAAAAGTTTGATGGAAAATATGGAATTATTGCTTATAATAAAACAAATAATAATAAAAAGGATAGACCAATAAAAGATTGGATTATAGCAGTTGGATTGCATAAAGGATATGTAACAGGAAAAGAGTGGGTACAAGTACAAGAATTATTAGAAAAGAATAAAGATAAATCTTATCGAGCAAGTGCCAATCCTAACAATGAAACCATATTTTCTGGAATATTACGATGTAAAAAATGTGGCAATAAAATGATACCAAAATCAAACAGACAAAATAAAGATGGAACAACAACCTATTACTATGTTTGTAGGGAAAAGGATAGAACTAGAAGAATAAATTGCAATTCTCATAATATAAAAGGAAATCAATTAGACGATAATTTTATTAAAATTTTAAAAGACATATTTGTACCAAATTCAGCAGTTTATCAAGAATTAAAAAATATGGCATTTAATAGCAATCAAAAAGAAAATGTAACAGCAGAAATGGAAATACTAAAAAAAGAATATGAAAAAAACAAAAAGGAAATAAAAGATTTAGCCGAAAAAGTAAAATACATCGACATTTCTGTTATTGACATTATCAATCAGGAATTAATAAAGGCACAAAATAAAAAGGAAGAATTGAAAAATAAAATTGATGTTTTGGAACATTCAAAAAGTGAAAACAAGAAGATGAGTAGAAAGTTAAGCAAAGGAGCAAAATACATATTAAATATTATAGATAATTGTTTTGATATATTGGAAACCTTTGACTTGAAAGACAAAAAAGACATTCTAAATTTATTAATAGAAAGTGCTTATGGAGAAGGAGACACCATTGAAATTAATTTATTAAATACAAAAATAGCAGAAAATCAAAAGAAAATGCTATGCAGTCAAAATTTTGCAAACAGTCATAACATCTTCCATTTAAGCACGCAAAAGGCTGGTCATAAAGTGTTGTCATCAGAAAAGGGGAGCAGATGCGGTCATGACAGCTGTGCTTGCCAACCAATGTGACATCGGTTTTGCAGGGCCAGAGGCTTCTATCTATGTTTATAATGAAGGAAAAGAAGATTATACGCAAGTATTTGCGCAAATGACCAAAAAAGACGGTTCTTTTTTAGTAGCTAGAAATCAAACAGAAAATTTTAGTTGGAAAGATGTAAAAGGGAAAATGGTTATTCCAGGAAGAAAAGGTGGAGTACCATATATGACACTAGAGTATGTATTAAAGAAAAATGGAATTGACCCACAAAAAGATACGACTTTAGATGATAGTATCAAATTTGATTTGATGGCAGGTGCTTTTGCCAGTGGAAATGCTGACTATGTTACGCTATTTGAGCCAACAGCCTCTATGACACAAGAACAAGGAAAAGGATATATGGTAGCATCTGTGGGAGAAGCAGCAGGAGAAATTCCATACACAGCATACTTTGCTAAAAAAAGTTATATAGAAGATAATCAAGATACCATTCAGAAATTTACAAATGCCATTTATAAGGGACAACAATGGGTGAAAGAACACAGCAGTAAAGAAATAGCAGAAGTAATTAAAAGCTTTTTCCCAGATACAGACATAGAGATGTTAGCAAAAGCAATTCAAAGTTATCAAGATATTGATGCATGGAACGATACACCAGTATTAAAACAAGAAGTTTTTGAAAGACTAGAAGAAGTTATGATAATGGCAGGAGAATTGAAAGAGAATGCACCTTATGACAAAATTGTAAATAATCAATATGCAGAAAAAGCAGTTAAGTAAGAATTAAAAGATTGCCAATAGGGATGCACCTTTTTGGCAATTTTAATATTATAGGAGAGTTCTCCGAACTTCCTATCATATAAGCATTTCACAGAAAATTGCCTGCAATTTTCGTGAACGAACAACGGGCGTGGCATGAAAACTAATCTAAGGGGAATATAACAATAAAATTTTACATATAAATTCTAAAAACATATTGACAAATAGAACTCATAGTGTTATATTTACCTATGAAAAGGGAGTGATAATATGGATATTGATTATAAGATTATAGGTCAAAGGATAAGAGAAGAAAGGAAAAAAAGAGGCTGGTCACAAGAAAGATTATCAGAAGAAATTGATGTAACAACAGTGTATATTAGTAGAGTAGAAAGAGGTTCTTCACAAATAAATTTAAAAAGGTTAGCTCAAATAAGTAGGGTATTAGGAACAAGTATAGAATATTTGATTGGAGGAACCGTAACAAAAGCACCTAATTATTTAGATAAGGAATTATATGAAACTTTAATCAATTGTACCCCTGCGAAACAACGCTTGATTTATAATATAGCTCAAATTGTGTCAAATGCTAAGTTTGTATGATAAAATCTCTATTTAGTCTAATGTTGTTAATAAAAGTTTATCTATTTTTTATTTGTAACTCCCAACTACGGACAGTCTGTAATTGTATAACAGGCTGTAACTTGTTGGTCCCCCCCGATTTGTTACTTCATAAAAAATAGATAAACTTTTTAGCTGAAACATTTTAGGCTTGAGTAATTCTGACAAATTTCTTTACAAAAAGCCAAAAATAGTATAAACTTATTCTAGTTCAGTCTTACCGAGATAAGTCAAAAAAAGATAAAATTGAACAACGAATAAATTTACAAAAGGTGATAATAGATGTATTTAAAAAGACTAGAATTACAAGGATTTAAGTCCTTTGCAGACAAAACCGTACTAGAATTCAGACCAGGCATAACAGGAGTTATTGGACCAAACGGTTCTGGAAAAAGTAATATATCAGATGCCATACGATGGATTTTGCGGAGAGCAAAGTATGAAATCATTAAGAGGAACGAAATCGTTAGATATTATATTTGCAGGAACACAAAATAGAAAGTCTCTAGGATTTGCGGAGGCTTCTTTAATATTTGATAATACAGATGGAGCATTACCAATTGAATATACGGAAGTAACGGTAACAAGAAAGATATATCGAAGCGGAGAAACTGGCTATTTTATTAATAAAGTAGCTTGTAGGTTAAAAGATGTATTAGAATTATTTATGGACACAGGAATCGGAAAAGACGGTTATTCTATTATTGGACAAGGTAAAATTGATGAAATTTTAAGCAATAAATCAGAAGATAGAAGACATATCTTTGAAGAAGCGGCAGGAATTGTGAAATTTAGAGCGAGAAAAGAAGAAAGCGAGAAAAAATTAGAAAGAACAAAACTAAATCTACTTCGTATCAATGATATTTTAGCAGAAATTGAAAGTAATATCGAACCATTAAAAGCACAAGCAGAAAAAGCAAAAAAATATCTAAGCTTAAAAGAGGAATTAAAAAGCATCGAAATAGGGCTATTTATATATAACATCGAAAAATATAAAACTAGTTTAGCAGAAATTGTAAAGGCTGAAGAAATTTACAACTCTCAATGTAAAGAAGAGGAAGAAAAACTCGAAAGAATTAAACAATTAAAAGAAGAATTAAAAACACAAGTAGAAGAAATAACCAACCAAATCGAAGAAATGTCAAACATAGGGTTTGCCAGTCAGAAAGAAATTGAGATGTTGCATTCAGATATTAATGTAGCCAATACTAGAATTCACAATAACCAAGAAAACAAAGAAAGATTTGAAAAAGAAATACAAGAAGCCATGTTAAAGCAACAAGAATTAGAAGAAGAAATGAAGCAAAGGGAAGAAAAAAAGGTTAATTTAAAGAAAAACAAAGAAAAGTTTGAAAAAGAATTGCAAGAAAAAGAAGAAGAATTAGCTAAAATAACTCAAAAATTATCAAGCAAAGAGCTAGAGATAGAAGGTTACAAAGCACAAGTAGAAAAAAATACAGACCAAAAATATGAGTTACAAGCAGATAGCCATACCCAAGACATTAACTATGAAAACTACGAAAAGAGACAACATCAAATCAAAACAGAAATCACCAATTACATATCAGAATTAGATAGTACAAGGCTTAAAAAAGATGAAATCGCAAAAGAATTTTACGAGATTGATAGTAAGAGAAATAAAGTCGTAAAATCGATGGAAGAAATCCAGGCAATGAAAGAAGAAGCGGACAAAAAAATAGAGAACTATCAAAATAGCATTCATGCTTATCAAAGTGAAATGAGAATTAAGGAATCAAAATTAAAATTCTTAATCGAAACCGAAAAAGAAAAAGAGGGATACATTAAAAGTGTAAAAACCCTTTTAAAGGATTGCGAAAACATAAAGGACTTAGGAAAAGGAATGCATGGGGTATTAGCCAATGTTATTGAAGTGCCAGAAGAATACCAAACAGCGATTGAAATGTGTTTAGGAGCAAGCTTACAAAATATTGTAACAGAGACAGAAACCGATGCTAAAAAATTAGTAGAGCATTTAAGAAAAAATAATTTGGGAAGAGCCTCTTTTTTACCAATTACATCCGTTAGAGGGAAAAAGTTAGACAAAATCAAAGGAAACGAAAAGGGGTTAATTGGTATTGCTTCAGACCTAATCAATTATCACAAAAAATATGAACAAATTGTAATTAGTTTGTTAGGAAGAACGGTTATTGTAGATAACATGGATACAGCCATTAAAGTGGCAAAACAAAATGGTTACTCCTTCCGTATTATCACTTTAGAAGGAGATGTTATCAATGCTTCTGGTAGCATTACAGGAGGTTCAGTAGCGAAAAAAACAGTTAATATTCTAGGAAGAGGAAGAGAAATTGAAAAACTAGAAAAAGACATCAAGAAATTAAAGGCTAAGATTGAACAATTGGAAAAAGAAAAAAAGGACTACGAAGATTCTATCGAAGAGACCTTAGAAAATGCGACTAGTTTAGAAAAAGAATTGCAAGAAATTGACATTACGTATGCGACAGAAAAACAAAAAGTAATAGCCATAGATGAAAATATTGCTAGAATTGAAACCCGTTTAAACAAATTAAAGGAAGAGCAGGAAAATTTAGAGAAGCAGAAACAAGAAGCAACTGAAACAAAAGAAAATATCAATCAGAAAATACAAGAATTAACAGAGGAGACCGAAAAGCTAACCACCATTATTTCTGAATTTGCAGAATTAAATAAAGACAATCAAAAATATGTAGATGATTTGAATTTTGATATTACGAATTTAAAAATTTCCGTTTCTTCTTTTGACGAAAGTGAAGCATCAATGGAAGAAATACAAGAAAGAATCAAACAAGAAATTGAAACAGCTAACAAAAGTATTGCCAATAAAAAAGAACAAATTGAGCAAATTATTCATGATAATTTTGAATTGAAAGAGTCTATTGAAGAAATTAACGATAAAATTGTTAACATTAAAAAAGACGTACAAAATAGCGGAGCTAAAATCGAAAAACTAAAGCAAGAAAGAGTCGATAAAAACGAGAAACTTTCTAAACAAGAAGAAGAAATTACTAGCAAATTTAAAACAATAGAGGACTTAAAAGCACAAATTGTAAAAATTGATGTCAAAAAGACAAAATTAGAAGATGATATTAATATGATTATTAATAAGATGTGGGAAGAGTATGAGTTAACACCAAACCAAGTGGGAGAATATAAAAAGCCTGATAATGTATCTCTTACCCAGAAAAAAGTAAATCATTTACGAACAGAAATCAAAGAATTGGGAAGTGTTAACGTAGATTCGATGGAAGAATATAAGGCAATGAAGGAAAGATATGACTTTATGTGTGAACAAAGAGTAGACTTAGAAGACACTATGAATAAGTTGAGAAAAATCATTGCAGAAATGACAACTACTATGAAGGAGCAATTTAAAAAACAATTTGCTATCATCAACAAAAATTTTGAAGAAGTGTTCAAGGAATTGTTTGGTGGAGGAAATGCTTCTTTAAAACTAGAAGATGAGGAAAATATTTTAGAATGTGGTATTGATATTCATGTACAACCACCAGGAAAGAAATTACAAAATATGATGCTGCTGTCTGGAGGGGAGAAAGCATTTACAGCAATTGCTTTGCTATTTGCCATTTTAAAAATCAATCCTGCTCCCTTCTGTGTATTAGACGAAATTGAGGCAGCACTTGACGACGTGAATGTATATCGATTTGCTGAATATTTAAAGAAGTTTTCGAAGGATACACAATTCTTAGTGATTACCCATAGAAAAGGTACGATGGAGGCGGCAGATACGGTATATGGTGTGACAATGGAGGAGAATGGTATTTCAAAGTTATTGTCTATGAAATTGGGGTAGATGGAATTGGTCTGTATGTTTGAGAATAATAAAAAATGAAAACAGCTTATACACGTGAAATGGTATAAGCTGTTTTCGAGGAATTTGAGGAACTACGCAGTTCTGTCCACTGTATATTGAGGCTGCTTCAATATAGGATAAGGATTGTTTGTCTGTGAATGCAAGGTAGAAGCCTCCTTATTAGTAGAACCTTTTGCCAACCAATTGAGATGGTCAGCAGCGTTTCCCAAGTCAACTGAACTTATAAAAACAATGGTTCCTCCAACACTATGGGTAAACATAATGTCCTCCTTTTATTTATTTACCAGATAAAAAAACATCTGGTAACGGTTGAGATAGGAATTGAACCTATAACCTTGAAACCTCTTTCCAATGCTCTACCTTTTGAGCTACTCAACCTAGCAATAAAACATATATTTATCATAACATAAAATTAGCAAAACGTCAAAAAACAAATCGCAATAATCCTATAAAAACCAATAAAATACCAGAAATAACAGACCAAGTATTATCTGGCAAATCACTTAGTTGGTAGAGTTTTTTTCCAAGTATATGACCCATATTTAAAAATACGAGTTGAAAAATAGAAATAAACAAAGGAAAAAGCAAAGGACTTACTCCAATCATACTACCTCCCATACCAATGCAAAAACAATCCAAAGAAAGGGCAATACCCAAAAACAGTGCTTCTTTACTATCAATTGAATTAGAAGAATCCAAATCGGAAGAAGAAGGATTTTTAATAATTTTAATGGTAATTCCTAAAAAATCAATAAAAAAGCTATAGATTTTTTCATCCTTTTTATTCATTTTATAATTTATTTCATGTTTATGAATTGCTTGAAAGCAAATAAATCCACCCATAGCAATTAAAATGATATTTCCCATTAATTTCGTTGCAAAATCAGAAAAAATATTTTTTATTACATCGCCAAACCAAACAGATAGAATAGAAATTGAAAACGAAATGGCAAATAATACAACTTTTCCCATATAAGAAATCTTAGTATTTTTAATTCCATATGTAATTCCAATGCCAAGAGAATCAATACTACTAGAAAGTGCTAAAATTAGCGAATTGATTAACATAAAAACACCTCCTAAAGTATCATATGTCGAAAAAAGAAATTTGTTATAAAACTTGTACAAACTTATCATAAACTTAGTACAAGCCACATAGAATTTATCAAGAAACAAAAAAGAGGGAAAGAGGGACGTTCCTTAAAATCTCTAAAAGAGGGAATGGAGGGACACTCCTTTAAAAAGGAAACATTGAAAGGACTATCCCCAAATCCCTAAAAAGGGATTTTAAGGAACGTCCCTCTTTCCCTTCACAAAGGAGAGAAGATTATGTGGGAAACGTTAAGAAAAGAAGAAGTTCTAAAAAAATAGGAACGGACAGAAAAGAAGGACTAAGTGAGGAAGAGGTTAAGAAAAGACAACAAGAATATGGAAAAAACAAATTACAAGACAAGCCTAAAGAGAGTATTTTTATGAAATTTATCAAACAATTCAATGACTTTATGATTATTATTTTAATTATGGCGTCTATTGTTTCAGCTGTTATTTCCAATATACAAGGAGAAAATGATTACATAGACTCCATTATTATCATAGCCATTGTCGTTTTAAATGCTATTATGGGGGTGGTACAAGAAGCCAAAGCAGAAAAGTCGATAGAAGCTTTGCAAGAAATGACACCTATGAAAGCAAAAGTCATAAGAGAGGGCATTACCAATGAAATTCATGCAGATGAAATCGTACCAGGAGATATTATCTTATTAGAGGCAGGAAACTATGTGCCAGCTGATAGTAGAATTTTAGAAAGTTTTAATTTAAAAATAGAAGAGTCTAGCTTAACAGGGGAAACCGAACCAGTGCTAAAAGATGCGGACAAAATTTGCAAACCAGATATTCCGTTAGGGGATAGAAATAATATGGCATTTATGGCAAGCATTGTAGTTAATGGGCATGGAAAAGCAGTTGTAACAGAAACAGGAATGAACACAAAAGTTGGTAAAATTGCCAATATGATAATAGAAGATGAAGCACCAGAGACACCGATTCAGAAAAAACTAGCACAAGTAGGAAAAATATTAGGAATGGTATGTTTAGTCATTTGCTTTATCATTTTTGGAATTGGATTGATTAAAAAAATTGACCCAATAGAAATGTTTATGACGTCAGTAGGATTAGCCGTAGCAGCGATACCAGAAGGACTACCAGCTATTGTAACCATTATGCTATCCATTGGCGTTACCAAAATGGCAAAAAAGAATAGTATTATTAGAAAGTTGCCAGCAGTAGAAACTTTAGGAAATTCTTCTGTGATTTGTTCCGATAAAACAGGAACTTTAACGCAAAACAAAATGAAAGTAGTAGAAATCCATAGCCAAGATGTCAATTTAACGAGAGAACTTAGCTGTATGTGTACCGATTGTCATCTTTTATACAGGGAAGGAAAGCTAGAAATAAGTGGCGAGCCAACAGAGACAGCTATTGTGAAAGAAGGTTTTCACAATAGCAAAGACAAAAATCAATTGTATCAAGCTATGCCAAGAGTCAATGAAATTCCCTTTGATTCCAATCGAAAGATGATGACTACCATCCATAAAATAGGAAATAAATATAGAATTATTACAAAGGGAGCACCAGATGTTCTTTTAGAAAGATGTCAGAAGCAAATCAATGGAAAATTGGGACAAAATTCCATCCTACAAAAGGCACAGATACAAAAAGAGAATGAAAAAATGGCAGAAAAAGCTTTAAGAGTGATAGCAGTAGGCTATAAAGATTTAGATTTTTTGCCACAAAAGATAGATACTAATACCATTGAAAGTAACCTAATTTTTGTGGGATTAATTGGTATGATAGACCCACCAAGAGAAGGCGTAAAAGAAGCGGTAAAGACTTGTAAAAAAGCAGGCATCAAAACCGTTATGATAACAGGTGACCATATAGCCACAGCAAAGGCAATTGCAAAAGACCTAAACATTTTAAAGGCAAAAGATAAAGCCATCACAGGGCAAGAATTAGATAAAATACCACAGAAAGAATTACAAAAGAACATAGCGGATTATGCGGTATTTGCAAGAGTGACACCAGAACATAAGGTAAGAATTGTTAAAGCATGGCAAAGTACAGGAGCAGTAGTAGCTATGACAGGAGATGGTGTGAATGATAGTCCCGCTTTAAAAAATGCAGACATTGGAATTGCAATGGGAAAGAATGGAACAGATGTCGCTAAAAATGCAGCAGATATGGTGTTAGCAGATGATAATTTTGTAACCATTGTAGAAGCTGTAAAACAGGGAAGAAATATTTATGATAATATCAAAAAAGCGATTCATTTCTTAATTGCTACCAATATAGGGGAAATTGTAACTATATTTATGGGATTGGTATTAGGATTAAAATCACCTTTACTTGCGATTCAATTATTATGGATTAATCTAGTAACCGATTCGTTACCAGCTATTGCGATTGGTTTAGAGCCACCAGAAAAAGACATTATGAGTCGAAAACCAGTAAGCCGTCAAAAAGGAATCTTTGCAGATGGTTTATGGAATAAAATTGTGGTAGAAGGGATTATGATTGGTATGTTGACATTGGTTGCTTTTAGTCTAGGAAATAAATTTTTTGGCTTAGAAGTAGGAAGAACGATGGCATTTCTTTGTATGGGATTACTAGAACTTGTCCACAGTTTTAATATAAAAAGTGAACAATCTATCTTTAAAATAGGTATTTTGGAAAATAAATTTTTAATCGGAAGTTTTATCATTGGAACTCTTGTGCAAATATCAGTTGTACTAATACCAGCATTAGCGGAAATTTTCAAATTAGTTCCGCTAAATCAAATCCAATGGATGATTACCATTATCATTTCTTTGTTACCAATTCCGATTATGGAATTACAGAAAAAGTTAAATGAGTCAAAGGGTAAGAATATAATTTATGAAGAAAAAATAAGTGCCATGTCTATGGCGAAAAAAATATAAAATTGAGGTACTTTTATTTTTAAAATAAGAGTACCTCCATTTAAACTATTTTCTAATAAATTTAATGATTTCATCATCTGGGACATTTAAAGTTTTTACGATTTTTTTGAAGGTAGAAATTCTTGTATTCTCTTCATTGTATTGAAGCCTTTGTAATTGACGCCAACTAATGCCAATTTCTTCAGCAAGTTCTTCTTGTGATAAATTTCTTGTTAAGCGGTACTGTCTAATCATTTTCTAACCTCCAGTATTATTTTTGTTATTATATTACAGCAGGGGTTAAAAAAGAACGACATTTTTGTCGTTACATATTGACTTTGATTTTGAAAAGATATAAAATAATCTTGAAATACGACAAAAATGTCGTGTATATTTTAAAACATAAGAGAGAATAATAAAAATAAAAGGAGTTTTTTATGAAAAAAACAAACAAAAGCAAGCAAGAAAAAGGTATCACATTAATTGCATTAGTGCTAACTATCATCGTATTAATGATACTAGCAGCAGTAAGTGTAGCAACTTTAACAGGAGACAATGGAATCTTAACTAAAGCAC
>CAOKPI010000048.1 GCA_948470605.1 uncultured Clostridium sp.
CCGCTTCGGTTTATTCTCTAAAGGATTTTATTGTTTACTTTTCAATGTACTTTTTCTGACCCATTTTTGTGGGACGATTTTTATTATACGATAGTTTTTTTTGTTTGTCAACACTTTTTTCAAAATTTTTTTCTTTTTTCCAAAGTAAATTTTTCCATAAACAGATAAAGCCAAAATCAACTGAAAAACTCAATTGATTTTGACCCTATTATTGCAAATTTTCTATTCTATTTTTCTAATAAAGTTAATAATATATCACATACTAAACCAGTTTCTTCATCATATTCCACTTTAGCATTATATTTTCTATTTTTATTTTCTTCTATAAAAGAACGCATCGTATTTGCCACATCTTCATTTTTATTGAATCTATCTAATTTTAATTTCAATTCCTTATTGGAAACAATCTCTAACTCTACTAAATTCTCTTGAATAGCATCGATTAGATTTAATACTGTACCACTCTCTAATTCTTCTCCTTGTAAAATTTCAAACTGAGAATTAAATCGATTCTTTTCTGTCTCAGTAATCCCCATTGCCTCCAAAGTTTGTTGTTCACTTACTATGCCAATGGATTTTGCTACCTTCCATAAATCCTCCATTTTAATAGCAACTGTTGTGATTTCATCTATCTTTTGAGAAACACTCGTATTAACCTTGCTCCATATTGCTTGTACCTGTTCTGCTTCCATTTGACTTAAATTAGCAGAATTTCCTTCATTCATAGTAATCTCATTATCAAAATTGTCCACAACATCTATTTCTTTTTCCCATTTCATTTCTAATCTATGGGAATCCTGCTCATATTTAAAAACCATATCCTTTGAACAGTGATTTCCTTCTACTTTTTCATTTGCTAACAAACTATATTGCTTTGTTTCCCCGTTTTTTACATGAGTAACGACAACACTGGTTTCTCCTTTATTTTTTTTATAAGTAAGTACCTTTTCTTGTTTATTTACTGTATTTTGATAAGATATTTGTATGTACTCATCTAATAAATCAATCTTAATTTCATAATCTGGATGCTGTATAACAGTTCTTATCGTGGTTTGATTATTTTCATAAACAATCACTTTTACTTTATCATTTCCTATATTGTTTCTAGAAATCTCTGCAATCAAACTTTCTATTTTTACTACAAATTTTTCTCTTAAAGTCTCTCTTTCATTTAATTGAAAATTCTTACCTATAGACTGTAGCTTATCAATTTTAGATAAAATAATTTCATCTTGTTTCATTTCTTCTAATATCTTAATATATATATTATTTAGTTCTTCTTTGCTTACTGTCAAAATATAACTATTGGCCTTTACATTTTTTTCGTTTATTTGAATCGTCTGATTTTTCTGTTTGGAGAAATTATCTTTTGAAACACTGCTACTTACAATACTAATATATTTCTTCTTTAATTTTTCTCTCTGTTCTTTTGAAAATCCAAAGATATTTTTAATATCCTGCTCAAATTCTATCGTATCTGGTATATTTTCTAACTGTTCCTCTGTATAACCAAGTTTGCTAAATAATTCTTTTAGATTCTCATTATTGGCTGAAACATATTGATTAAATAAATCTGAAAACTTAATTCCATAAGTGTTTCCATTTTGTACATATTCTACTTTTGCTACACTTTCCTCACGATTTAATAACTGAATAGCCTGATAATTATATTGATTGCTTTTATCTGTTTGTCCACTTATTTTTAATTTTAACTGATTCATAGAATTTTCTGTGTTTTCAGAGGTTGTTCCAATATTTTCCATATAATTTGCTCTTATTTGACTTTCTGTCTTATATTTATTTTGTTGTAACATTTTATCATATTCACTTGTTACAGCTTCCTGATAAAATGAATCCATATTTTCTACATTTTGTCCTAAGTATTTAGTAAATAATGTGGAACTGGATTTAAACATATCTGTATTGATATACAAAAAAACTAGTGTAAATATTATTACCAATACTATCATGATAATTGTTGCAGTCATTATCATTCTTCTTGTTTTTCTTGTCATCATCACATTTTCCTCCCATTTGAGACAAAAGGAATCTGTCCCCTTTGTCTCATCGCTTCATATATAATAATCCCAGTAGAAACAGAAGCATTTAACGAATCTACTTTTCCCTTCATTGGAATTTTAATCAAAAAGTCACAATTCTTTTTTACTTTTTGCCCCATTCCATTTCCTTCATTCCCGATTACAATTGCAATAGCTCCTGTTAAATCTTGGTCATAATAATAAGTAGATGTATTAATATCCGTTCCACAAATCCAAAGTCCTTCTTTTTTCAATTGTTCTATGGTATCTGATATATTGGTTACTCTTGCTATTTTCATATGTTGCACCGCTCCTGCTGATACTTTATTGACTGTACTATTGACAGTAGCTGCTCTTCTCTTTGGTATGATAACCCCATGAACACCTGCTGTTTCAGCTGTCCTAATAATAGAACCTAAGTTGTGTGGGTCTTCAATCCCATCTAAAATTAGCACAAATGGTTCTTCTTGTCTTTGTTTTGCTTCTTGCAAAATATCTTCTATTTCACAATATTCATAGGGTGGTACTAAAGCAATGACTCCTTGATAGTTTTGCGTTTGTGCAATTTGCTCCATTTGCCTTTTTTCTTTTTCTACTAAAATGACTTTGTTTTCTTTTGCTATGCTGATAATTTTGTTAATCGAACCATGTCGTTCTCCTTTAGTAATAAATATTTTGTTGATGTCTTTGCCACTTTCTAATAGTTCTAATACAGCATTTCTTCCTTCTACTTGGTCTTGGTATGTTTCTTCCTTCATGTTTTGTTTTCTCCTTTATAAAATATCTCTTCTAATGTCCCCATTTACTCCCGGAACCAGTGGGGACATTTACTCATCATCCAACTTTAACACAGACAAGAAAGCCTCCTGTGGAATCTCCACATTTCCAATCTCACGCATTTTCTTCTTTCCTCTTTTTTGTTTCTCCAATAATTTCTTCTTTCTCGTAATATCGCCGCCATAACACTTAGCCAGTACATCTTTTCTCATAGCTGAAATCGTTTCTCTAGCAATAATTTGTCCACCAATCGCTGCTTGAATTGGTATTTTAAACAATTTTCTTGGAATAACTGTTTTTAGCTTTTCCACCATTTTCTTTCCTCTATCATAGGCACTATCTTTGTGAACAATAAAGCTCAAAGCATCTACTGGTTCGCCATTAATATGAATATCCAATTTGACTAAATTTGATTTTCTATATTCTTTGAATTCATAATCTAGAGACGCATATCCTTTTGTTTTCGATTTTAGATTATCAAAGAAATCGTAAATAATTTCATTTAATGGCATTTCATATACTAAAGTGACTCTGGTTTCATCTAAATATTTCATATCGATATAAACACCACGTCTTCTTTGGCATAGTTCCATGATATTTCCTACATAATCCTTTGGTGTCAAAATATTAGCTGTTACAAAAGGTTCCTCAATATAAGAAATCTCTTGTGGCTTTGGCAAATCCTCTGGATTGTATAATTCGATTATTTCTCCATCTGTTTTATAAACTTTATAAATAACCGATGGTGCTGTTGTAATTAGTCCTAAATCAAATTCCCTGTCCAATCTTTCTTCTATAATTTCTAAATGTAGTAATCCTAAAAATCCACAACGAAATCCAAATCCTAAAGCAGCTGAAGTTTCTGCTTCATATTCTAGAGCCGCATCATTTAATACCAACTTTTCTAAAGCCTCTTTTAAAGCTTCATATTGACTACCATCAATTGGATATAATCCACAATAAACCATTGGTGTTACTTTTTTATAACCTTTTAATGGTTCTTCTGCTGGATTCTCTTTCAAAGTAATGGTATCTCCTACATGAATATCTGACAAATTTTTAATGCTAGCCGCAATATAGCCAACTTCTCCTGCTTTGATTTCATTGGTTGGCATATAGGAACCTGGCACAAAATATCCCACTTCTGCTACCGTAAAAGTTTTGTTGGTTGCCATTAATTGAATTTCATCTCCTACTTTTATGGTTCCATCTACCACTCTGACATAAGCTACTGCTCCTTTATAATTGTCGTAATAAGAATCAAATATCAAACATTTTGCTTGCTTGCTTTCATCTCCTTTTGGTGCTGGCAAGTCAGTTACAATTCTCTCTAACACCTCTTCTACCTTTAATCCTGATTTTGCTGAAATACAGGGAGCATCTTCTGCTGGTATTCCTATAATATCTTCTATCTCTTGTTTTACTTCTTCTACCCTTGCATTTGGCAAATCTATTTTATTTAAAACTGGTAATATTTCTAAATTATTATCAATCGCTAGATACACGTTTGCTAATGTTTGTGCTTCTACTCCTTGACTAGAATCCACCACTAAAATAGCACCATCACAGGCTGCTAAGCTTCTCGATACTTCATAATTAAAATCTACATGTCCTGGTGTATCAATTAAATTTAAGGTATATTCTTGTCCATCTTTTGCTCGATAAATCATTCGCACTGCTTGTGATTTTATGGTTATGCCTCTTTCCTTTTCAATCTCCATGTTATCTAACACTTGGCTTTCCATCTCTCTTTTAGACAATACTCCCGTCATTTCAATCAATCGGTCTGCTAAAGTTGACTTTCCATGGTCTATATGGGCAATAATACTAAAATTTCTAATGTGCTCTTGTCTATTATTCATATTTCCTCCGTCTCTAAAATCATTTCTTGTGTCATTTTAGCATAAAAGATTAAAATGTTCAATGCTTAATTATCTAAGTTTTAGTATTTTATAATAAATAATATAAAAGTTATTCTATATTAATAGATATTTTCTAATCCCTTACACAAGTTATAAACTTTTTGATAACCAAGCTTTATTAATTCTTTTTGTGCTTTCTCACTTCTATGACCTGTACTACAATAAACAATAATAATTTGTAATTTATCTGGCAAAATATCATTAACACTTTTATTCATTTCATATTCTGGTAGCGAAATGGCATTTTTCAAATGTCCTTCTGCAAACTCTTGTGGGCTTCTAACGTCCACTAAAATAGCACCTTTTTCTATCATTTTTTCTAATTGTTCTTTACTGATTTGCGTTTCGCAATAACATCTATCTCTTTTTAATATATATCTAAATTTGTGTAACATATCTGTCTTCTCCTTGCATTTATCATTCTTACTATATTTATTATATGCATTTTCTACAATTTTCGTCATTTATTAAAAGTTTTCCACAAGTATTCAAACAATTCTTTTTATATTTTTTATGAATCTGTAGTTCTATATTTTTACAAAATGATTACAGGAATATTACATTCTCTTTTTCCTGTTTCAATATTTCTCATCTAAAATCGAGTTTTTTCTACTATTTTTTAAGCATTTATTTTGTATTGTTACAAAATTATTACGTTCTTGTTACAATTATGTATCCTATTTAACTTTATGTTTCCTATTTTTTTATTTTTGAATTGTTTGCACATTTTATTTTTTGTTTGTGGAAACTGTGGATAACTTTGTGAATAACTTAAATTACTTGATTTCCATTTATAAGTTGTTCACATTTGAATTTGGTTGCTATAATATTCTAACTATCATTTTATTTTTTTACTTTTTATGTGTACTAGTTTTTTGCATATTTAAAAAAAATTAAAAAATCTAGATTGCTTATTTTTTAAGCTTTTCTAGATTTTTGTTTTACGTGTATATAACATAATGTGTCTTGCCTTAATCAAAAAATATCCAATAAATAGCAGCTATAATCTCTAATATGGTAATAAAAGGAAAACCAATCACAAAATTAAGTTTTTGCGTCTTATGACGAAAGGTATACATTCCTGCAATGGTTCCAATTCCACCACCTAAAGCAGTTACAATAAACAATGTCTTTTCAGGAATTCTCCACGCTCCTTTGGTTGCTTTTCTTTTATCTAACCACATAATAAAAAAGCCAAAAAGATTAATGGCTAATACATATAATAAAATATTTTGCATGGAAAATATTTCTTCAAAATGAATCGGTGTTTCTTGTTGTAACATCTTAATTTCCTCTCTTTCCTTTGTATCTAAAATTCTCTATTCTTCCCTTTTATTTTACATTATGTTGATTAATTTGTCAAATTTAATATTTCAAAAAATGTTCATCTCAATTTTAATAAGAATAAAAGGCATATAATTAAAATTTCTTAATATTTCCAATAACTTTATACACCTCTTCTTTATTCATCTGCCAACTTTTTTGTAAAAACTTTATGTATAACATCTTTTATTATATAAAAAGACTTTATTTTGATTTTTATTAACCAATCAAAATAAGGTCTTTCTAAGAGCACTCGGACTTGAATATAATTCCTTTATTCCTTAGAAAACAATTCTCTTCCCATTAGTGCCAAAAAAATAAATGTCCAAAAAATCGCCTCCGGTTCCGTTGCTGTCTCTATCACAATTTCTATTGCCGCTACAATTACCTCTATCGCATCTGTAATTAATTGTAACATGGGCTTGCCCTCCTTTTATTTCTCCATCAATAGATGGGGTAATTCTCCTGTTTAGGAAAACAGCTTATTTATATACTATAATTATACCAATTTCCTATTACAAAGTCAAACTTATGTAAATTTCTAGAAATATCTCATATGTTCTTTGGTTCCAAAATTACCCAAACAAACTCATTTGATTACTCTGGCTCATGCCCTCTAGGCAACCAAATTTCTTAAGTAAATCTGTCACAGCCGTTCCCACTTTAGAACGTATTTTTAGGTCATCAATAGACATAAACTTTCCTTCTTGGCGAGCCTTCTCAATCCCCAAAGCTGCTACTGTTCCAAGTCCTGGAATACTATTTAATGGCGGTCTAATACCACCTTCCTCAACTAAAAATTTGGTACTATGAGATTGATATAAATCAATTGGCAAAAAGTGAAATCCTCTTTCATACATTTCCAATACTAATTCCAGCACAGCATACATATTCTTATCTTTCACCGTTGCGCTATTTCCAGCCAAGTCAATTTCCTTCATTTTATTTTTTACTTTCTCTTTTCCATACACCATATATTCACTATCAAACTCATCTGCTCTGATAGAGAAATAAGCAGCATAATAAGCCAATGGTTCATGAACTTTAAACCATGCAATACGGAAGGCATTGGTTACATAGGCTGCTGCATGGGCTTTTGGGAACATGTATTTTATTTTTTCGCAAGATTTAATATACCAGTCTGGTACCTCATGTTCTTTCATTAAGGCTACGTATTCTGCCCATTTCTCTTGGTCTTTTAAGGCTTTTCCTTTACGAACTGTTTCCATAATTTTGAAAGCTGGATTGGGTGGTAACCCTTGTTTGATTAAATAAATCATAATATCATCACGACAACAGATGGCATCTTGCAAAGTCACAGTTCCTGCTTCAATCAAACTTTGTGCATTTCCTAGCCACACATCGGTACCATGGGATAATCCAGAAATTCGAATTAACTCATCAAATGTAGTTGGTCTTGTATCCACTAACATACCGTCTTACAAATTTCGTTCCAAACTCTGGTACCCCAAAGCTTCCTACTTCTGAATGAATTTGCTCTGGCGTAACACCTAATGCTTTTGTAGAACTAAAAATTGACATGGTCTCTTTGTCATCCAATGGTACTTTGGTTGGGTCTTTCCCTGTAATATCTTGTAACATTCTTATCATGGTTGGGTCGTCATGCCCTAATATATCTAGCTTTAGCAAGTTTTGGTCAATGGAGTGATAATCAAAATGAGTGGTTATAATATCTGATTTTGGGTCATCTGCTGGATGTTGTACAGGACAAAATTCATAAATTTCTCTTCCCTTTGGTACAACGATAATTCCTCCTGGATGTTGCCCAGTCGTTCTTTTAATTCCGGTACAACCACTGGCTAATCTTTGGGTTTCTGCTCGATTGATAGGAATGTTCCTTTCTTCGAAATATTTTTTGACATACCCAAAGGCTGTTTTATCTGCTATGGTTCCTATGGTTCCTGCCTTAAAAGTAGTTCCCTTTCCAAAGATAACTTCTGTATATTTATGGGCTTTAGCTTGATATTCCCCTGAAAAGTTTAAGTCAATATCTGGTTCTTTATCTCCATTAAACCCTAAAAAGGTTTCAAATGGAATATCCATGCCGTCTTTATCTAAGGCATGTCCACATTTTGGGCATGCTTTATCTGGTAAGTCAAATCCATTTTTATAGCCATAGTCAGTAAAATCTGAATATTTACAATTCGGACATCGATAATGAGGCGGTAAAGAATTGACCTCTGTAATTCCTGTCATGTTAGCAGCAAAAGAGGAACCAACAGAGCCTCTTGACCCTACAATATAGCCATCTTCATTGGATTTCCATACTAATTTTTGGGCAATGATATACATAACCGAAAATCCATTTTTTATGATGGAATCTAATTCTTTGTCTAATCTTTCTTGCACTAATTCTGGCAATGGGTCACCATATAATTCATGGGCTTTTTCATAGGCAATGTCTTTGATGGTCTGCTCACACCCGGGAATATGTGGTGGACATTTTTCTGGTGAAATCGGGCTAATCTGCTCACACCTATCGGCAATTAAATTGGTATTGGTCACAACTACTTCATAGGCTTTCTCTTTTCCCAAATAACTAAATTCCTCTAGCATTTCTTCTGTGGTTCTTAAATACAAGGGAGCTTGATTATCTGCATCTTCATAGCCTTGTCCCGCTTCTAAAATACGTCTATAAATTTCGTCTTGTGGGTCCATAAAATGAACATCTCCAGTTGCTACGACTGGCTTATTCAATTTTTCTCCTAAGTCCACAATTTTTCGGTTAATATCACGCAAAGCTTCTACATCTTTCACAATTTCTTTTCTAATTAAAAATTGATTGTTTCCTGTTGGTTGAATTTCTAAATAGTCATAGTCATTTGCAATCGCTTCAATTTCATCATCAGTCCTTCCTAGTTCAATCGCTTGATACAATTCTCCAGCTTCACAAGCACTTCCCAAGATTAGTCCTTCCGAATATTTTTTATACAAACTCTTTAAAATTCTAGGTTTTCGGTAAAAATAATCCAAATGCGAAAAAGATACCAAGCGATACAAATTTCGTAAACCAACATAGTTTTTGGCTAAAATAATGGCATGATAGGTTTTTAATTTTTTGTATTCTTCTTTTTTGGCTTCTTCGGTGCTACTTACTTTGTCAATGTCATCTACTGTTTTAGCACCACGCTTTTTTAACATGTCCATCATGACGTTAAATACTTTGACAGTAGTATCGACATCATCTAAAGCACGGTGGGCAACTTCTACTTTGATTCCTAGATTTTCCGCAATTTTTCCTAATTTATATTTTTTATAATCTGGAAATAAGTCTTTGGCTAAACTCAAGGTATCTAAATAAGTAAAATCAAAATCATATCCTAAGTTTTTGGCATTTTGCTTTAAAAATCCCATATCAAATGGTGCATTATGGGCAACCAAAACAGAGTCTTTGATAAATTCTAAAATCTTTGGAAATACCATATCAATGGTTTCCGCATCTTTTACCATATCATCTGTTATATTGGTGACTTCTGTTACTCTTTGTGGAATATGTTTTTCTGGATTTACAAAACAACTAAATTGGTCAAGTACTTCTCCATTTTTTACTTTCATGATGCCAACTTCTGTAATTTTTTCGGTCGTTGCGGAAAAACCTGTAGTCTCTAAATCTAGTACACAGTAAGTAGTATCGATATTTTGCCCTTTTCCATTGGTTACAATTTCGTTTTTATCTGGTGCCAAATAGGCTTCTACACCATATAAAATTTTCATGTCTGGATTATCATATCCTAACATTTTATGGGCTTCTGGAAAGGCTTGTACGACACCATGGTCGGTAATCGCTATGGATTTCATGCCCCATTGCATGGCTCTTTTGATTAAATCTTTGGCTGATGTCATAGCATCCATTTGACTCATTTTCGTATGCATGTGTAATTCTACTCTTTTTACTTCGCTATTGTCTTGTCTCGTTTGTTTTTTAAGTCCTTCGGTTTCTATTACCGTATTTGCCATGACGGTTAATTCATTGGAAAAAGTGTCCATTTGGGCTGTTCCAGCCACTTTAACGCCTTTGGCATTTTGGATTCTTTTCATAATTCTTTTGGCTTTTTCTTTTTCCAAAAAAGCTTTACAAGTGATAGTACTCGTGCCATCGTATAGGTCAAAACTAAATAATGTTTTTCCTGATTTTAGGGTTCGGTCTTCGGTAAAAATAATTTCTCCTTGCAGAACTATTTTTCCATCATCGACTCCCAAATCTTCCACTTTTACTAATGGGTCTGTAATGTTTTGTGTACTACCTAAAATCAATGGCGTGTCTTCTTGTTCTTCTTCAGTTGGTAATTCTGGCAGTTCCGCATTTGTCTCCATAATGGTATTAGCAATGATGGTAATATCACCAGCATAGGTGTCTAATCCTGCTTTTCCAATGGTTTTAATGGCTTTGGCTGTTTTGATTTTTTCCACTACGGTTTGCCCTTCGGCATAATCTTTGGCAAAAGATTTACAAGTGATGGTTCCTGTTCCATCATATAAATCAAAAATAATCATTCCTTTACCTGACTTGGTTTCTCGTACATCGGTTGTTACAATTCTTCCTTCTAGGGTTACTCTTCCATCATTGGCAGTAATATCTTTGATTTTTACGTGTTTTTCTTTGGCTTTGGATGGTTTTCCCATAATGTATTCTTGCTCTTGCGGACTTGGCATGTCTATTTCTTCTGGTGGTATATAGCCCTCTAAATCGGTTGGTGGAGCGTAGTCTACGTCATGATATTCTGGTACGATTTCTTGGTTTTCTTTTTCAATGGCATGTTGTCTATTTTCTTCTTCGATATGGGCTATGATTTGTGCTTCTTGGTTTTTGATGTTTTCACGGATTTCATTCATTTCTTTTTTGGATAAGTCTTCTGTTAAGTCAATGACATAGTCTTCCCCAAATAAGTTTTTTATGGTTTTTTGTAATTCTTGGTCCGTTTTTTTGGCTTTTAAAAAGTCGGCTCCTTGGATATGCATTTTGATATGAATGTTATTTGCTTCTACTTCTACATCACTTTTTAAGAGTAACATGGGTTTGGCTAGTGGGTATTTGTGTGACATATAGGCGATAATGTTTTTCCATTCTTCTGTTACGGCTTTTTTTTCTACTTTTTCATGGTATTGTATGGTGACATCGATGTGTTCAATTTGAAATCTTTGTTGTAAAAAGTTTTCAAAATACCAGATTTCTTTGATTTCTATGTATTCATCTAAATATAACATGACTTGCAAAGTATTAGTTTTTTTTATCATGTTTAGACTTCTGACTTCTGCGTATTTTAGATTGGAATTGGTTTTATAATCACTAAATATTTCTTCTACTTTTTTTGCTTTTTCTGACATCCTTTTTCATTCCTTCCTAGGCTCATATCTAGTTTGCATTAATGCAAGATTTTATTTTTTGCTGTTCCAATTGTAACACATTTTATAAAATTTAAAAAGCGAAAAATTAAATTTTTTTACCTGAATAGTTACACTGAAAAATTGTTTATACATAATACCAAACAAAAGGAAATCCTAGAACGGGATTTCCTTTTGTTTTTTGCTTTTGGCTTTTTTTCATTTACTTACTTTGTGAAGTTTTTTGTGAAGTATTTTTGCTAATTTCACTGCTTCTTTTTCAGTATAACCGTAGTCCTCATAATCTATACAAATTTCTGCTAACAACTCAAGTATTTCTTTATTACTTTTTTTACTATTTGCTAGCATTAGCATAATTTCGAAAGGCCCGGATTTCCACAGTTTCTCAAGCACACTTGTCGTACACTTTTTATGCTTTACAATTCCCTTAGCTAATTTTATTGCTTCTTTTTCAGTATAACCGTAGTCCTCATAATCTACACAAATTTCTGCTAACAACTCAAGTATTTCTTCATTACTTTTTTTACTATTTGCTAGCATTAGCATAATTTCGAAAGGCCCGGATTTC
>CAOKPI010000049.1 GCA_948470605.1 uncultured Clostridium sp.
TACCAGTTTGTACAAAATATTAAATTTATTTTTTCAAAAAATCGAAACTTGAATTTTAATAAAATTTAATCAATTTCAAGTACACTAAGTGAACTTGTTCCAAAATGGAACAGGTTCAAAATTTCTCTAATTTCTATGATTAGAATCAGTTATCGAGGATTTATCGATAACTCATTTTTTACAAAATTTCAGAAAGTTTGTAGTACACTTGGTGAACTTTTTTAATATTTTAGTTCACCATTTTCAATTTAAAACGAAAAATAGTGGGTTTCAGCCAGTTCACTCGGTGAATTTTTACATCATATTTACTTAAAATCTTTGTTCTTTTATTAACTCTTGAAAGCTTGTCCTTCAATGTGTATAGGAGATGTGTGAACACTCACTTTCCTGCCCTCAATTTTTAATTGAGGTATAGAATAAAATTATCCTTAAATCCTCTTAATTGAAAAAGAATGTGCTTTTAAAATCTAGTCAAGGTTGTGCGATAGCACATTCATTTTAACCTTGACTTAATTTTATAAAGCACATTAGAATTATAAACAATGGATTTATTAATTTAATTAAAATCAAAATTTAGATATGCATATTTTTTTGTTTTATAATTTAATGCTTTTTCAATATCTTGCTTTGCTATATCAGAAATCTTGTTTATTCGTATAAACTTACCTTTACTTTTTACTAATGGATTAATATATCTTATTTTTATCTTATCTATGCTAACACAATATACATCATCTACTTTTACATCAGATTCATTTATTGCTATAGCATTTTTCCACAGATTAAAACATTCATCTATTTTATCTTGCTTGCAGATTTCTATCTTATTTATAACTGCTTTTTCAGATAAAGTGTATAAATCTGTAATCGTAATTAAATTATTTTCAGACATTTTTTTCATAATATCTGCTAAAAATTGCATTGAAAATTTAGTTTTATTTTTTATGTACATAGAAGATAAAATGCTCATTGTATGTACAAATTCTTCTGCAATTTCTTTATCTTTAAATCCAAGTTCTTCTATTCCATCTTCATTATTTTGAATTTCTATATTTTTATAAATTCTTTCAATTTCATTTAATCCCCATATTTTCTCTGTTGCTCCTAATCCATTTGAAAGAGTATATTCTAATCTATCTGCTGACAATTGTGGTGTATCATTATCTGCAATAGGATATATATGATAATCATTTACCTCTTCCAATTTAATATTATCTCTTTTTAACAATAGCATTATTTCTTTAGACTCTTTTATAATTTTAGTAGTCAATTCTTCAGTAGACTCTTGTGTTTCATAATCTTTATTCATAAAATCAATACAATGTTTAAAAACAGGAGTTGCTATATCATGAAAAAGTCCAGCTAAAGTTTGTTTTTTATCTTTTGTAAAATGCCAAACTATTAAAGCTACTGCTACACTATGGTCTAAACTTGAATACCACATTGAGTTATACATTTTAGAATATATAGTTCCACAAGATACACTAATTCCATTTTGTTTTTGCATTTCAGGAGTATCTATATAATCATATAAAAAATCAGGTATTTCATCTGATAGTATATTAAAATATTGTTTTATAGTTTCGTTTAAATTTTCAAAATAATTATTCATCTTTTTAGTCCTTTCTTTTTTACAAATTATATAACATAACATCATAATTTGCCATACTATTTATTAAATTTATAGAATATAGGGAAATAAAAGGGAATTGATTTTATAAGTTGCCCATCATATAATGTTAGCATAGAAAAATATAAATTTGCTCAAGACAAGTTTGTCTTGGGTATTTTTCTATATTGTAGGAATTTTCGAGCGATAGCGAAGGAAAGCTCCTTACAATATAGTTATTCAGAATTTTAAATTTTCTTATAAGCTTGCTTATTTAGAAAATTTTAATTCTGTTTTTTATGCTTTTCTCATAAATTTTAAAGAGGCGATTTATATGTTATTAGAAGAATATACTATTGAAAATACTAAAGTAAAATTTTATGATGATTATATTGTAGAAAATACGACTAATCAAAAAGAATATATAGATACTGTTATTATTAATTTAATAAGAAAAATAAATCCTTCTTTGTTGTAATTTGTTGCAATTAAAGATATAATTTATATCATAGTTAAAGGCAGTGCAAGATACTTATGCATTTTCAATGATACAAAATGCTAAAGCATTTTGCATAAGACATCTGTAATCGGCATAGCCTCAACAGCTGTCTTAATTACAAGGAAAGGAGGAAATGTGCAAAATGGCACATATGCAATATATTTAAGAAAATCAAGAGAAGATTACGAGGCTGAAAAATATGGCGAAGGCGAAACTTTAGCAAGACATGAGAAGATTTTAACTACTTTGGCTGAAAAGAGAAACTTACATATTTCAAAAATTTATCGAGAAGTTGTAAGTGGTGAGACTATTAGTGAAAGAAAAGAAATGCAAAAACTTTTGAAAGATGTTGAAAATGAAAAATGGACTGGGGTTTTAGTAGTTGAAGTAGAAAGACTTGCTCGTGGTGATACCGTTGACCAAGGTAGAGTTTCTAAAGCTTTTAAATATTCTCATACAAAAATTATCACACCTGTTAAGACTTATGATCCAGATAATGAATTTGATGAAGAATATTTTGAGTTTGGATTGTTTATGTCTAGGAGAGAATATAAGACAATCAATAGACGTTTACAAAGAGGTCGTGAAATTTCTGTTTCTGAAGGTAAGTTTGTTGGTAACATTGCTCCTTTTGGGTATGATAGAATAAAGTTAAAAGATTCAAAAGGCTATACCTTATCAATTAATCAAGATGAAGCACCTATTGTAAAAGAAATTTTTAGATTATATACTTTTGAAAGTAGCACGATAGGTTCTGTTGTAAAGCAATTAAATGATATAAATTTAAAACCTAGAATTTCTAATGAATGGACTATTTCTTCTGTGAAAGATATTCTTTCTAATCCCACCTATATCGGTAAAATTGTTTGGAATAGAAGGAAACAAAAAAAGAAAACGAAAAATGGACATATTATCATTAGTAGACCTCGTAATCATGATTATTCAATTTATGATGGATTACATGAGCCAATTATTGATAATAAAACTTGGGAATTAGTACAAGAAAAAAGAAAACAAAATACACCAAAAGTAAAACATAGCCATCAAATTCAAAATCCATTAGCCCGGACTTATATTTTGTGAAAAATGTGGTAAACCTATGCAAAGAAGACCTTATACAAAAGCTGACAAGCCTTCAACACTTATATGTTCTAATCCAAAATGTGATAATGTAAGCTCTAAACTTTATATAGTAGAAAACAAAATAATTGAAGCATTAAAAATATGGCTTGAAAATTATAAAGTCGATTATGAAATTAAAGATAATTCAAATACTGAAAATAATAAGTTAATTGAAAAATCTATTGCTACTACTAAAAAAGAATTAGAAAAGGAAAATGCTAAACTTGATAAAATATATGACTTTTTAGAAAATGGAATTTATAGCAAAGATGAATTTATAAGTCGTTCAAAAACTATAAAAGACAATATAGTCAATTTAGAAAACAAATTAAAAGAATATAATTCTCTATTACAAAAAACTACAGAGATACAAAATGAAAAGGAAACTATGATACCTAAATTAGAAAATATAATTGATTTATATAATAAGTTAGAAACAGCAGAAGATAAAAACATTTTATTGAAAAGTATAATTACCAAAGTCACATATCTAAAAACAGAAAAAGCTATAAAAAAAGATGCTAACCCTACTAATTTTGAATTACATATATATCCTAAAATCTAATCATTATTTTTCTTGAAATATACAATTTTATGATATATTATATAAGTATAATAACATATACCGCAATTTATATTTTGTTATAATATTTAATTAAGGAGTTTTAAAATTATGAATGATACAAGAAAACAATTCTTGGAAAGTATCCATGTAAATACAGAAAATTACCCATCTACTTTTTATGAAAGAATTCAAAATGTTCCTTTATCGAATATAGAAATATCATACTGTGGAGTTCCAAATTATTGTGATGCTAAAAAAGAGGAATTTCATATAAGAGATCTTGTGGGAACAAATCATGAAAGATATGCTGGAAAAACATGGATAGAAGCATATTCCGATTTAGATAGAGGTAACGATATTATTCAGTTATACAATGAAAATCCAAATTATTATAAAGAAATTAGAGACCCAGATAAAACAGATTTAGGCTTAATAAAATTTGATGGAAAATATTATATCTTTGACAAAGCTGGTGGAGGAAATAACAGATTGATAACAATGAAGATAATGTACTTATCTCAAATGGCTAATGATAAAATTGATTCAGAAAAAATAGATGAAATGTTTACTTTTTCAGCTAGAGTTAGAGAAATTCCAAAGGATAGAGATTTGCCATATATAATTATGGCATTAGGAGAAGATTTAGGATTTGGAGTCAATCATTCAAAAGGAACCATTAAACTAACAAGAAAATTTAATGATGATATACTATTTGAAGGTAGTTCAGATGATATTAAACAGTATTTTCTTTCATTATTTGATACAGATAAATATGATAGTGATTTAGTAAAACAAAGATTAAATAATATTAGAAGAACATTTAGCTTTACTGGAAAACAATATCAAGAAAAGCTAGAACAGTTAGTTCCAAGTTTAAGAGGAGAATAAATTAACGGATTTTACAGTCAATAGTTAAAGTTGTAATCCATGTCTTTAGCTATTGACATCATCAAGGCACTAATTCTTCTGTACCAATATCATTTAAAATAGCTTTTGCTTTTTGGTCAGGCATACCAAATCTTTGAGAAAGATATCTTAAAGAAGCAGCAAGTTCACCATCAGGACCACCATATTGAGATATAATTACTTTAGCAAGTTTTGGGTCTGTACATTTAATATTGATTGGATATTGTAATGTTTTATTATAAGTCCACATTAGAAATTCCCCCTTTCCCAAGGCCAGTTTTCGTTTTGTTTGGAGGAACTATTTTGTTTATACAATTTTTATATCCATATTTATTATTAAAGTGGATATAAAATGGGCTTCAAATGGATACCTTTAATATATCCACTTGGGGCTTTTTTTCATATCTTTAAAGTGGATATTTTGACAGGCTTCTAATATGCCAAAAATAAACAAAAACTCAAAAAAAGTTGTTTGGAGTTTAAAGGGTATGATACAGGAAAAGGGATTTTTACAAAATTAAGTGTGTATATTGTTAGTGGTTTTGATATGGATATGTGGCTGATTAAAATTAATGTAAAAATTTGTTGAAGATATGAATTTTTTATGATAACATACTATTAATATTTATTTAAGTAATTAGGAGATTTGTAATGAAATTATATGTAATTAGACATGGTGAAACTAATATGGGTAAAAATGAAATTATAGCAACTGAAGATGAGCCGTTAAATGAAACAGGTATCCAACAAGCTATAGCAGTTGGAAAAGATATTAAAAAGTTAAATATCAATAAAATATTTTGTTCTCCAATACCAAGAGCGAAACATACATTAAAATTATTTGGATTAAACAAAAATATTCCTGTGATAATTGAAAATAGAATAAAAGAACGAAATATGGGAATATATGAAAAAGTTCCTTTCAAGCAACTTAAATGGGATGAATTTTGGAATTATAATTCAGATAGATTATATCCAGAATTAGAAACTATGAAAAGTGTATATGAAAGGATATCCGATTTTCTAGATGAATTAAAATCAAGTAATAGTGATGATAATATTTTATTAGTTACACATGGAGGAATATCAAGAGCGATTTATTGGTATTTTAATGGAATACCAGACAATGGAAACTCATCAGATATTAATGAAAATTGTAAAATTTATGATTATGAACTATAAAGGAAGGATTAAAAAAATGAAATTATATTTAGTAAGACATGGAGAAGTAAATCATAATTTATATGGATTGTATAACAGAGAAGATGAAGACTTAAATGAAACAGGAATAAAGCAAGCTGAAGAATTAAAAGAAAAAATTAAAGCTATAAAATATGATTTTATCATATGTTCTCCATTATCAAGAGCAAAACATACTGCTGATATTATTAATATTGATAATAAAAATATAATAATAGATGACAGACTTAAAGAACGTGATCCAGGAAGTTTAAGTGGACAACCTCTTGAAGTAACAAATAGAGAAGAATATTGGAATTATTATACGACTATCCAATATGGTACAAGTGAAAATATTAAAGAGTTTTTTAATAGAATTTATAATTTTTTAGATGAACTAAAAACAAAAGATTATAAAAATGTACTAATAGTAGGTCATAGTGGAGTATCAAAAGCATTTAGTGGTTATTTTAATGGAATAATTGATGGTAAATTCTTAAATAGAGGATTAAAAAATTGTGAAATAAAAGAATATGAACTGTAATGATTTTCAAAACAGCATCCTTTGACAAATATGTCTAAGAATGCTGTTTTGTATTGGATTACAAATATCCAATATGCTGGATTAATGGTTTCCGTTGTTACAGATTTTCAGTGAAAGAACATAAATGGGTTTCCCGTAGTCATTGATTAATCTGTGCTTACAATCTTTTCCGCACATCTCAATTCTGCCATCAGGGAAAATATAGAATTCTCGTGTTTTCCTGACTTGCTTTCCTTCATGAATCTGTTCATTGTGTCCATGTGAGTCAATTACCAATTCTTCAGCTGCTACATACATATATTCAAATTTATGAACTGTATGTTTATAGTAAAATTCTCCTACCCGCTGGTACCAGACTTCTCCAAGTACAACATCATCATTGTCTTTTCTTTCCCACATGTGACTTTTAGGATTGCATTTAAGAATACACTCCAGTTCATCCCAAAAGCTTGAATTAGCTCCTGCACTGAAATAACATTTATCGCCCTTTCTCAATTTACGAATTTCATTAAGGCGTTTCATGTCAAATGGTTGTAAGTCTTTCCGATGTTGTTGCATAAGCACTACCTCCAACTTTTTGTATGCTACTTTAACTAACTGTTACTATATAATAATAGCATAAATTCACGTATTTTTCAATCAATTTAACATAAAATTTAATTATTGTTCACATTTTTATTAAAGTGGATATATCTTTCTTCTATAACCTTTGAAACATAAGCATTTTAAAAATTCACATGTATATATTTTCAAAGCAAACAAAATATTATATAATTACTTTAGTAACAATTAACATTCAGATTGCTACTACAAAACTATATAAAAAAATAAGTAAACACATTTTGAACTAAAATGAATAAATATAAATTATCTTTGGACAATTTATATTTATTTTTTTCGTTCATAAACTTATGTAGAAGGTGATTCAATGCAAAAAAACACATTACAACCTAAAGTAACAAATATATATAATGAAAATGGCGTAACACTTACAGAATTAATACAAGAATGGCTAAACGAAAATTATTTTTTTTGGAATTTAAATAATGATAAAAATGAAATAAAATATAAAGGTATAAATAAATAGTTATCGTAAATTTAAACTCTTAGAAAGGAGGATAAATGCAAGAGTTAAACTATAACTTTCCTCCTACTTATTTTAAAGTAGGAATTTACACAAGACTTTCAAGAGAAGATGAAAAAGACAAAGAATCTGAAAGTATTGATACACAAAAAAAGTTACTAACTAATTATATAAAAAATCAAGGTTGGACTTTATTTAAAATATATGTAGATGATGGATTTACTGGTACCAATTTTAATAGACCAGATTTTAAAAATTTAATAAATGATATTGAACTTGGTAATGTTAATTTAGTCATTACAAAAGATTTATCAAGACTTGGCAGAGATTATATTGAAACAGGTTATTATTTAGAAAAATACTTTCCTTTAAAAAATGTAAGATATATTGCTTTAAATGATGGAATTGATACATTTGATAATAACAACACAAATAATGATATGACACCATTTAAATCTGTTTTTAATGATATGTATGCAAAAGACATTTCAAAAAAAGTTCGATCTAGCTTACTAACCAAAGCATCTAGTGGACAAAACATTAAATCTTTTTTACCTTATGGCTATAAAAAAGATGAAAAAGACAAAAATATCATTTTAGTAGATTACGAGGTTTCTCCTATTGTTCAAAAAATATTTGAAATGTATTATGCAGGAAATAATAAAACTGAAATATGTAGATATCTAAATAATAATAAAATACTAACACCACTTGCCTATAAAAGAAAAACTACAAACTATTATAATCCAAATAATAAAACTAATTTATGGAGTACAACTATGATTTCTAAAATTCTTAGAGATAGAATTTATATAGGTGATTTAGTGCAACATAAATATAGCAAGTTAAATTACAAAACAAAAAAAATTGTTGATGTACCAAAACAGCAACATATCATTATTGAAAATAATCACAAACCAATCATTGATAGAGATATTTTTAATAGTGTTCAAATTATGCTTGATAAAAAATCAAATGAATGGAATTATACCACTTCTTCTCCTCATTTACTACAAGGGCTAGTTTTATGCAAAAAGTGTAAAGCAAAAATAACCTATAATAAAAATCATGGAAAATATTTTAGATGCGTTTGTTCTTCTTATAAAAGAAATGGTAGCAAATTTTGCTCAAATATCCATTTAAAAGAAGATACTTTAATTAATAGTGTAATTACTAGTTTAAAAGAAAACGTTGCTAATTTTCTAAACTACGATGAATTAGAATATATCTGTCATGACACACAAACAGATAATAAAAAATTGGATTATTTAGATTCTAAAATAGCTGAAAAAGATAACTTAATTCAATCTTTATATGAGGATAAAGTAAAAGGAATTATCACAGAAGATTTATTTATTAAACTTTCTAAACAATATGAAACAGATAAAAAATCTTTACAAAATCGAATTCAAAAGGAAAAAAGCATTAACAAAAATATGATAAAGAAAGAAGAGCTAATTAGTAATACTAAAGAATTATTAGAATTTAATGAAAACAATATTGATAGAAATTTGCTTTTAAAATTAATTGATAAAATTGAAATAGATGATGATAATATTGATATTTATTATAAATTTAAGGCTATCTAAACAAACTTTTAAAGCAAAATCCACAATAAAGATTGTAAATTTACTTTGAACTTGCTATAATATACATATAAATTACAAAGAAAGGAGCTGATTAACTATGTCTGAAACACAAATACAAGCAATCAAAGATGTTATAAAAATGACACCACGACTTAATGTAGAATGTCTAAATTCTATTAAAATCTTAATGGAAAAAGCAATTGATTCTGAACTATTAAGATTAGAGCCTACTGTCATTTTAGAAAACATGGATATTACTGAAAAAGTAATGTATTTAGACTATTTAACAGAAAGCAAAGATACCAAAAAAAAAGAATTAGAAAATGCAGTATCTTTTGAAGAAATTTTACAAAGAGAGGGGTTGACTTATGATGATTTACAAGATAAAAATTAGACCGAAAGCTCTCAAATTTATTGAAAAACAAGACAAAATTCAAAGATTACGAATTTACAAAGCGATTTACAACCTGCCAAAGGGCTATATAAAGAAAATGGTAGGTTGTAAAAATGAATATCGACTTAGAATTCGGCGATTATCGAATTATTTATGAATTAAATCAAAATGAACTTATTATTTTAGTTACAAAAGCAGACACAGAGGACAAGCCTATAAATAACACAATTTCTTAATTTTAAAATCTTAAATTAAACTCTAAATTATATTTTATTCAATCAGAGTTTAAACTAATCCCAAACGAAACGAAACCCATGGTTCTTCTAACCATCTCCACTTGTTACAAGGGTAATTAATGGTAAGAGGTCCATATACTTTTTGATATTTATCTTTTAAATCCTTTACCATTTTGCAATATTTTCTATGCAAGCAAAGGGCTTTTTCATCCTCTGGGTGAGTATCAAGATATAACGCTAATTCGGTAATAGCAAAATCATAGCATCTAATTTGTTGTATCATTTCTCTTCTAGCTTCACAATCCACTGTTCTTTCTTTTTCACATTCACAATGGCAAGCACATTTAGGCTCCATCATTTCGTGGCAACCACAATTTCTATTTTCTTCTAACGACATTGATTACACCCCTTTCCAATTTTATTTGTTTCCTTAATATATCTCATTTCCTCCATAGATTGGCAAGGAACATAAGGGCTAACTAATTCAGGGAAGATAGTTCCCATTTTCAAACCAACACATGGTTTAAACGTTTTATCCATATATTGAAAAGGTACATAGCTTTGTGCTAACATTGGGTTTTCTGGGAATACATTATACTCTTCATCAAAACCACAATCACAACTATTACTATAATCTTCATAAGAAACCACATCATTACATTGATGTTCTATCATATCATTTTGTAATTCACATGAATCATTTTTGTAACTATTGTTCATACAATAACATTTTCTTCTAAACATCTTTTTTCCTCCTTTTACTACATAATATGATTCATTTTTTAAAATGACACAAAAAAGATTATGATTAAGTGCGATATTGGTTTTTATTAAAAAGTTGAACTATTTTTTATGAGTAACAATTTGGGGGACCAGCAAGATTACAGTCTGTTATGCAATTACAGACTGTTCGTATCCTAAGAGTTACAAATAAAAAATAGTTCAACTTTTAAACAAAAAAGGAATTATCTCATAATTCCTTTATATTTCAATAAAATTATCGTTACAGACATTGAGTAAACGGTTCATAATAGCAATACCTAAACCTTCTTTTTTAACACCTTCTATCAATAACATGTCAGGAGAAAGGGAAGAGGCCTTTTGTAAAGAAGAAAAAAGTTTTTTCATATATTCTTCTAAATTATTTTTAGAGGCAATACCTATCACATTTTGTATGCCAGTTTCATTTTGATAAAATTTAATATTCTCGTTACAGCAAAGAACAGTAGAATCTATATAACGCTTGCTTAAATTAAGGATAGTATCTATCATTTTTTGATTATTTTCGCTATAAACTAAGGTTGATTTAATCGATAATTGATAATGCTCCATTTTGGAGCTAGGCAAATAATGATTTTTATCTTCTTCTAATATGACATCACCACAAACCTCTTTTATCTGTTCTGGTGTAATAAATCCAGGTCTTACAATATGAGGAATATTGTCAATTACCCTTACAATCGTTGATTCCATTCCAATTTTACTTTCTCCACCATCAATAGCAAAATCTAATTGGTCAGCAAATTCTTCCATAACATTGGTTAACTCGGTTCCACTAAGTTTTCCCGAAATATTTGCACTAGGAGCAACAATCGGAACACCAGCTAATTCGACTAGTTTTTTAGCAATACTACTATCTGGCATACGAATTCCTACTAAATCTGAATTGGCTGTTACAATATCGGGTACAATTTTTTTTCTTTTTAAAATAAGGGTGAAAGGTCCAGGAAAAAAAGCCTCCATCAGTTTATATTCCATAGGAGAGATGTCTTCTGCAATTGTTTCTACCATTGCCATACTACTTACTAATAAGTTACTAGGATTTTTTCTGTTTCTTTTTTTTATTGCATAAATTTTTTCGACTGCTTTTTCGTCTAATCCATTTGTGCCAATTCCATATACTGTTTCAGTAGGGAATAGCACAATTCCACCATTTCTTAGAATGGTTGCTATTTTTTCTAATTCGTGTTTTTGGTAATCATTTCGTATGTCTAAATAATTTTTCATGTGATAACCTTCTTTTTGTTTATTTGTTCCATTATACAATGGATAGGGATTTTTTTCAATATTTCGTAAATTTAAGTTTCGGTTTTTTTCTAAAAAATGAAAAAAGTTATCCACAAAATAGAAA
>CAOKPI010000050.1 GCA_948470605.1 uncultured Clostridium sp.
AAGCAGCAGGACAAAGTGCACAATTAATGGCAAAAGAAGGAAAATATGCACACGTTAGACTTCCTTCAGGAGAAATGAGATTAATTTTAGCAACATGTAGAGCTACGATTGGAGTAATTGGAAATAGTGATCATGAGAATGTTAAAATTGGTAAAGCTGGTAGAAAAAGACATATGGGAATTAGACCAACTGTTAGAGGTTCTGTTATGAATCCAGTGGATCACCCTCATGGTGGTGGTGAAGGTAGAGCGCCAGTAGGACACGCTGGACCAATGACACCTTGGGGCAAACCAGCTCTTGGATATAAAACAAGAAATAAAAAGAAACAATCTAATAAGTTTATTGTTAAGAGAAGAAAGTAAGGAGGATGAGTTAGCTGTTGAGGCTATGCCGATTACAGATAACTTATGCAACTGAGCAGAGCGAAGTTGTATTACTTTAGAAAGGAGTATAATAATGTCAAGATCAAGCAAGAAAAAACCATAC
The DNA here is from genome assembly GCA_948470605.1 of uncultured Clostridium sp. GTDB lineage: Bacteria > Bacillota > Clostridia > TANB77 > CAG-508 > CAG-269. Next base: position 487 of record CAOKPI010000050.1, read on the forward strand.
ATAGCACCTGAACTATTAAAAAGAGTAGAAGCTATGAATGAATCTGGAAATAAAGAAGTTCTAAAAACATGGTCAAGAGCTTCAACGATTTATCCGCAAATGGTTGGCCATACAATTGCTGTACATGATGGAAGAAAACATGTTCCTATTTATATAGCAGAAGAAATGATTGGTCATAAATTAGGTGAATTTGCTCCTACAAGAACCTTTAAAGGTCATGCAGGAGATAAAAAGACTAACAAATAATATAGAAAATAAAATAAGGGTGAACACTAATTCACAAGGGTAAGGTACACCCCTTAAACTATAGTGAATACCTTAGGGTAAAAGGAGTGTCCCTTGTCAAAGCGAGGAGGTAAGAAAAGTGCAAAAACAAGAAACATTAGTTAGAAACGAAGCAAGAGCAACCTTGAAATATGTTAGAATTTCCGCTAGAAAAGTTAAAATCGTAGCAGATTTAATTCGAGGAAAAGATGTAGATGAAGCTTTAGCTATCGTAAAATTTACACCAAAAGCATCATCAGAAATTATAGAGAAATTATTAAAATCAGCTATAGCAAATGCTGAGAATAATCATGAAATGAAACATGAGAATTTATATGTTGCTGAAATTTATGCAAATCAAGGACCAACTTTAAAAAGAATACGTCCAGCTGCAAAAGGTTCAGCAGTAAGAATTAGAAAAAGAACAAGTCACATTACAATAGTTTTGAAAGAAAAGGAGGACTAGGAATAATATGGGACAAAAAGTACATCCAACAGGAGTAAGAGTTGGAATCATAAAAGACTGGAATTCTAAATGGTATGCAGATTCTAAAAATTTTGCAGATTATTTAGTAGAAGACCAAAAAATCCGTAAATTTTTAAAGAAAAAATTATATCTTGCTGGTATTTCTAAAATTGAAATTGAAAGAACAGCAAAAGCAATCAAAGTTAATTTACACACAGCAAAACCAGGAATTGTTATTGGAAAAGGTGGAGCAGGTGTAGAAAGTGTAAAAGCAGAATTAACAAAATTAATTGGTAAAGATGTTAATTTAAACATCGTAGAAGTTAAAAATATGGATACAGATGCTCAATTAGTAGCAGAAAATATAGCAGGACAATTAGAAAGAAGAATTTCATTCAGAAGAGCTATGAAACAATGTATGCAAAAATCTATGAAAGCAGGTGCTTTAGGAATTAAAACTACTGTATCTGGAAGATTAGGTGGAGCTGACATGGCTAGAACTGAATTCTATAAAGAAGGAAATATTCCACTACAAACTTTAAGAGCTGATATTGATTATGGATTTGCAGAAGCAAATACAACCTATGGTAAAATCGGTGTAAAAGTTTGGATTTATAAAGGAGAAATTCTTCCAGAGAAGAAAATGGAAGGAGGAGACCAATAATGCCATTAATGCCAAAAAGAACAAAACATAGAAAAGTACAAAAAGGTAGAATGAGAGGAAAAGCGACAAGAGGTAATAAAGTAACAGATGGAGAATATGGAATTCAAGCTGTAACAGGAGCTTTAATTACAGGAAATCAAATTGAAGCAGCCAGAGTTGCTATGACTCGTTATATAAAAAGAGGTGGAAAAGTTTGGATTAAAATCTTTCCAGACAAACCAATAACAGCAAAACCAATCGGTACTCGTATGGGTAAAGGTAAAGGTGCGCCAGAATATTGGGTAGCAGTGGTAAAACCAGGAAGAGTTATGTTTGAAATTGCTGGAGTACCAGAAGAAACTGCAAGAGAAGCCTTAAGACTTGCTATGAACAAACTACCTAACAAAACAAAATTTGTAGCAAGACAAACAGAAAAGGTAGGTGAAAATGATGAAGATAAATAAAATAAGAGAAATGTCTTCACCAGATTTAGAGAAAGAATTAGGTGAACTAAAAACAGAATTGTTCAAATTAAAATTTAGTTTAGCTACCAATGGATTAGATAATCCTATGAAAATAAAAGAGGTTAAAAAAGATATAGCTAAAATAAATACTGTATTGACAGAAAGAAAAATAGTAGAGGCTAAGGCATAAAAATAAAATATGTTAATAAAAAGGTAACACTTGAAAGTAAGGGGAGGGGACATTCCTCGAACTTAAGTGGAATACCTAAGGGGAAGAGTGTGTCCCCTGACATTATCAGAAAGGAGAAATCTAAATGGAAGAAAGAAATCTTCGTAAAGTTATGATTGGTACAGTAACATCTAATAAGATGGATAAAACAGTAGTAGTAGCTGTTCAAACTAGTGTTAGTCATAAAGTATATGGTAAAACAGTAAAAAGAACTTACAAATTAAAAGCACATGATGAAGAAAATGTTTGCCAAATGGGTGATAAAGTAAAAGTAATGGAAACAAGACCACTTTCTAAAGATAAAAGATGGAGAGTAGTTGAAGTTGTAGAAAAAGCAGATATAAAGTAGGAAAGGAGGAACCAAAATGATACAACAACAATCAAGATTAAAAGTAGCAGACAACACAGGGGCGAAAGAAATCATGTGTATCAGATGTTTAGGAGGCTCATTTAGAAAAACATCTAATATAGGAGATGTTATAGTTGCTTCTGTTAAATCAGCAACACCAGGTGGCGTTGTAAAAAAAGGTGATGTTGTAAAAGCTGTTATTGTTAGATCTAAGAGTGGATTAAGAAGAGCAGATGGTTCATATATAAAATTTGATGAAAACGCAGCTGTTATTATTAAAGAAGATGGAACTCCAAAAGGAACTCGTATCTTTGGACCAGTTGCAAGAGAATTAAGAGAGAAGGAGTATATGAAAATATTGTCATTAGCTCCAGAAGTTCTATAAAACAAATTATAATCAGCATCTTGCACATTTTTGAGTTAGCTGTGTTTAGTGAAATGAGGGCAAATGAATATAAAATTCATTTGCATACTGATACTGTAACAGCTAAAGCTTAACAGTATCAGCAAAATGCACAATATACTAATTCTAATTCGTTTTATAACAGAGAACAAAAATAAAAACTAAGAAAAGGAGGAAATTCCTAAATGAGAATCAAAAAAGGTGATAATGTTCAAGTTTTATCAGGAAATGACAAAGGTAAAACAGGAGAAGTGTTACAAATCAACCCAAAAACTGATAAAATCATTGTAAAAGGTATAAATGTTAGAAAAAAACATGTGAAAGCCAGAAGACAAGGAGAAGAAAGCGGAATCATAGCAATTGAATGTGCTATACCAAGTTCAAAAGTAAATGTAGTATGTTCAAAATGTGGTAAAGCTACAAAAGTTGGATATCAAATAGAAAAAGACCAAAAAGTACGTATTTGTAAAAAATGCGGTGCAACCATAAAATAGAAGAAAGAAAGGAGGATTCGTTGATTATGGAAAAATTAAGAGAACAATATGAAAAGGAAGTAATCCCAGCATTAATGAAAAAATTTGAATATAAATCAGTGATGCAAGTACCAAAACTTGATAAAATAGTAATTAATATAGGATTAGGAGATTTAAAAGAAAATCCAAAAGCATTAGAAAATGCGATGAATGATTTAATGCAAATAACAGGTCAAAAACCAGTTATTACAAAAGCCAAAAAATCAATTGCAGCATTTAAGTTAAGAGAAGGTGTTAACATAGGATGTAAAGTAACATTAAGAGCAGACAAAATGTATGACTTTGCTTACAAATTATTCAATGTAGCCCTTCCAAGAGTAAGAGATTTTAGAGGAGTATCAACAAACTCTTTTGACGGTAGAGGAAATTACTCTATGGGAGTAAAAGAACAATTAATATTCCCTGAAATTGAATATGACAAAGTTGATAAATTAAGAGGAATGGACATCATATTTGTAACAACAGCCAAAACAGACGAAGAATCAAAAGAATTATTACAAGCATTAGGCATGCCATTTAAGTCAGCTGTGTGAAGCGAAGCGAACTACAGATGACTTACGCAATCGAACAAAGTGAGATTGTGAACTGTAAGAAAGGAGTAAAATTATGGCTAAAAAGTCAATGAAAATAAAACAAGCTAGACCACAAAAATATAAAACAAGAGAATACAACAGATGTAAATTATGTGGAAGACCACATAGCTATATCAGAAAATACGGTATATGCCGTGTATGTTTTAGAGAGTTAGCGCATAAGGGAGAGATTCCGGGTGTGAAGAAAGCCAGCTGGTAATAAAATAAATGAAAATCAGCATCTTGCACATTTTCGGTAAGTTTTTCAAATTTCGACGTACTCGTGTACGCCTTCATTTTGAAAAACTTAACAAAAATGCACAATATACTAATTTTGATTTATTTTAAAAAATAAATGAATGCTAAAATAAAGATAAGAAGGGAAAATAAGCCCCTTGCTAAGAAAGAAGAAAAGGAGGTAAGTAATTTATGAACATTACAGATCCAATTGCAGATATGTTAACAAGAATTAGAAATGCAAATAGTTCAAAGCATAAAACAGTAGACGTTCCAGCTTCCAATATGAAACGAGGAATTGCTGAAATTCTATTCAAAGAAGGATATATAAAATCTTTTGAAGAAATCAAAGATGATACACAAGGAATTATAAGAATTACACTAAAATACGATGAAAAAGGAACCAGAGTAATTGATGGTTTAAAAAGAATTAGTAAACCAGGTTTAAGAGTGTATGCATCAAAAGAAGAATTACCAAAGGTATTAAATGGATTAGGAATTGCTATCATTTCTACATCAAAAGGACTAAAAACAGATAAAGAAGCTAGAGAATTAGGTGTTGGTGGAGAAGTATTAGCTTATGTATGGTAAGTCAGCTGTGTGAAGCAAACTACATATAACTTATGCAATTAAGAGAATCAAGATTGTAATCATTAAAAAAGGAGGGAAAATAATGTCAAGAATAGGAAATAAACCTATCACAGTACCATCAGAAGTACAAGTGAAAATAGAGGGACAAAATATTACTGTAACAGGACCAAAAGGTACATTAGCAAGAGAAATACATAAAAATATTTCTGTTAAAATGGAAGATAATATCATCACAGTTACTAGAAAAAATGATGAACCAGCTAACAGAAGCTTACATGGTTTAACTAGGACATTAATCAATAATATGATTGTTGGGGTAACAAGTGCCTATAGCAAAGAATTACAAATTAATGGCGTTGGATATAGAGTAGCAAAACAAGGAAATAACTTAAATTTAACTTTGGGTTACTCACATCCAGTTATTTTTGAAGCACCAGCTGGAATTACTTTTGATGTTCCAAATGCCAATACTATTATTGTAAATGGAATTGATAAAGAGTTAGTTGGTCAAACAGCAGCAGTTATTAGAACCAAAAGACCACCAGAAGTGTATAGAGGAAAAGGTATTAAATATGCTGATGAGGTTATTAGACGTAAGGAAGGTAAGACTGGAAAATAAACTAAATTTAATTGAAAGCAAATGAATATAAAATTCATTTGCATACTGATACTGTAACAGCTAAAGCTTAACAGTATCAGCAAAATGCACAATATATCAATTTTGATTTGAATTATGAATCAATTGTAAAAACTCAATTTTTAGAAAGGAGTAAGGAAATGGTTAAAAAGACAGATAGAAAAATGGAAAGAACGAGAAGACACATTCGTGTAAGAAGAAAGATATCTGGAACACTAGAAAGACCAAGATTATGTGTATATAGAAGTAATACGAATTTATATGTACAAATTATCGATGATGTTGCAGGAAATACATTAGTATCAGCTTCAACATTAGATAAGGAAATCAAAACAAAACATGCTAATAAAGAAGCAGCTAAAGAATTAGGTACTTTAATTGCTAAAAAAGCAGCCGATAAAAAAATTGAAACAGTTGTTTTTGACCGTGGTGGCTACATTTATCATGGAGTTGTTAAAGAATTAGCAGAAGCAGCAAGAGAAGGTGGACTTAAGTTCTAAAAATAAATATCAGAAATTAAATATATGGTAAATACTTATTGATAAGGGGAGGAAACACCTTCAAACTAAATAAGGAATACCTAAGGGGAAGAAGAGTGTCCCCAGACAAGAACAAGAAAAGGAGGATTAACAAAAACCTATGGAAGAGAAAAATGAATTAAAAGAAAAAGTTGTAGCTATTAATAGAGTTGCTAAAGTTGTTAAAGGTGGTAGAACTTTTAGATTTAGTGCTGTAGTAGTAGTAGGAGACGAAAATGGTCATGTAGGTGTAGGAAATGGTAAAGCAGCAGAAGTTCCAGATGCTATTAAAAAAGCAATCCAAGAAGCGAAAAAGAACTTAGTTGAAGTGCCAATTGTTGAAACAACAGTGCCTCATGAATATGTCGGAACTTTTGGTAGTGCTAAAGTTATGCTAAAACCAGCAGCTGTTGGTACTGGTATCATAGCAGGAGGAAGCGTAAGACCAGTTATGGAATTAGCTGGTTATAGAAACATCAGAACAAAAGTTATTGGAACAAACAACCCAAGAAATGTTGTTTATGCTACAATTGAAGGCTTAAAGGCAATGCAAACAGTAGAACAAGTAGCTAAAAAGAGAGGTAAAAAAGTAGAAGATATTTTATAAATATAAAATGTAGCTAAGAGGCAGAAGGAGAGAATTAAGGATTACAAAATGCTACGCATTTTGCATAAGTTATCCGTAAAGCTCCTTTGTCGCTAACGGCTAACTTAGAAAGAGGAGGTGCAAAATACCAAATGAAACTAAATGAATTAAAACCAGCTGTAAGCAAAGTAAAAAGAAATAGAGTAGGACGTGGAATGGCTTCTGGAAATGGAAAAACATCTGGAAGAGGACAAAAAGGACAAAAAGCAAGAAGTGGTGGAGGCGTAAGAAGAGGATTTGAGGGTGGTCAAACACCATTGTATAGAAGATTACCAAAAAGAGGATTCACCAATATTCATGCTAAAACTTATACAGAGGTAACATTAAAAATGTTAAATCTGTCAAAAGCTACCGATGTAACAGCAGAAACATTATTAGCAGAGGGAATTATCGGAAAAATTAATGATGGAATCGTAGTGTTAGCAACAGGAAAATTAGAGAAAAAATTAAATATAAAAGCAAAAAGATTCACAGCAAAAGCCAAAGAAGCAATCGAAGCTTTAGGCGGAAAGGCTGAGGTGGTTTAATTGTTTAAAACAATCAAAAACGCTATTTCGACACCAGATGTGAGAAAAAGATTATTATACACATTAGTATTAATTGTTGTATTTCGATTTGGATGCTTCATTACCGTACCAGGTGTAAATAGTATCGCTTTAAACGAAGCAATGGGAAATGCCAATGGATTGGCAGGATTAATTGATATGATTTCAGGAGGGGCATTTTCAAGATTTTCTGTTTTTGCCATGTCAATTAGCCCATATATAACAGCATCTATTGTGATTCAATTATTGGCTATGATTATACCAGCTTTAGAAAAATTGACCAAGGAAGGCGGAGAAGAAGGAAGACAGAAAATAAATAGATACACAAAAATATTAACCATTATTTTAGCATTAGTAGAAGCAATTGGAGTTTATTTATCTTATAAATCTTCTGGAATATTTGTTAATCAAAGCTTCTTAACAGGAGCGTTAGTGGTAGTTGGACTAGTAGCAGGTACATCGATTCTTATGTGGTTAGGAGACCAAATTACTAATAAGGGAATTGGAAATGGAATTTCTTTATTAATCTTTATTGGAATTATTTCAGGATTACCAAGAGGGTTACCAACTCTATGGAAGCAAATTATGACAGAACAAGGATTTAGTACAACAGGATTATTAACAGCAATTGGAATTGTTATAGGTGCTTTAGTATTAGTAGCAGGAGTTGTATTTGTACAACAAGCGGAAAGAAGAGTACCAGTACAATATTCTAAAAAAGTAGTAGGAAGAAAAATGGTGGGTGCACAAAATACACATATTCCATTAAAACTTGCTATGGCAGGAGTCATGCCAGTTATCTTTGCTTCTTCTTTTATGACATTTCCAGCTATGATTATTCAAATTTTTGTACCAGATATAGCAAGTCATACAGGATTTTTAGCAGGATTATATAATTTTTCCATTGCTACCTCTACATCTAATGTATGGATTGGTTATTCGATAGCAAATGCTCTTGTTTATTTACTATTGATTGTTGGATTTACTTTTTTCTATACGTATGCTACTTTTAATCCAGCAGAAGTATCCAATAATATTAAGAAAAATGGCGGGTTTATACCAGGAATTAGAGCTGGTAGACCAACAACTGAATATTTATCATCCATTATATCTAAATTAACGGTATTTGGAGGATTATTCTTAGCTGTTATAGCAATTTTGCCAATGTTATTGAGATTTACTAATCTAAATATTGCATTTGGTGGTACATCTATTTTAATCATTGTAGGAGTTGCATTAGAAACAGTACAACAACTAGAATCTCAATTAGCGATGAGACACTATAAAGGATTTTTAGAATAAATCATTAGCAATGAAAAGAACGAACAATAGGCGTGGCATGAAAACTGAAAAGGTCAAAAAATTTTAATCATGCCACTGTTGTTATATTATAGGAAAGTTCTCTGAACTTCCTATAATATAAAGCATTCCACAGAAAATTGCTTTGCAATTTTCGCGGACGAACAATTAAACGTGGGCTGAATGCTAGCTATTAAATTTTGTAAAATATTAATCAGCCTACTATTGCTATATTATAGGAAAGTTCTCCGAATTTCCTATAATATAAAGCATTTCACACAATTTTACTCCGTAAAATTGGCGAGCGAACAAAGACGAGGCATGAAGAGTAATCTAAAAGGTCAAAATTTTTCAATCATGCCTCTTTTGTTCTATTTAATAATTTTTATCATGTTTATTAATAGGAAAATGAATAGATATGATAAAGATTATTAATTGCGTTTTAGACAATATATATAATAATCTAATTTTTATAAGATGGAAAGAGGGATTTATATGGTAATTATCATGTTAGGAGCACAAGGAACTGGAAAGGGGACAGTAGCAGGACTAATTAGCCAACAAATGGGATGGCCACAGATATCAACAGGGGATATTTTTAGAAAAAATCTTAGTGAGAAAACAGAATTAGGAAATAAAGCAAATGAATATATGGCAAAAGGAGAATTGGTACCAGATGAGATAACGGTTCCTATGGTAATTAATCGTTTAAAAGAAGAGGATGCACAAGAAGGTGCTATTTTAGATGGTTTTCCAAGAACCATACAACAAGCTGAAAAATTAGATGAAATTTTACAAGAGTTTGGGAAGAAAGTAGATTTAGTCATTAATTTACAAACACCAAAAGAAGAATTGATTGATAGAATGTTAACAAGAAGGGTATGTACAAATCAAGATTGTAAAGCAACTTACAATATCAAATTAAATCCACCAAAAGTAGAAGGAATTTGCGATAACTGTGGTTCTTCTTTGAAACAAAGGGAGGATGATTGCAATTCAGAGGCCATTCATAAGAGATTACAAATTTATGAAGAGCAAACTAGCCCATTGGTGGAATACTACGAAAACAAAGGAGTTTTAAGAACAGAGACAGTAAGTACATCGATTAATAGAATGGGAAAAGATGTAGCAGAAGATATTGTAAGAGACATAAAAAATAATAAGTAAGAAATTAGAGGAGACGATTTGAAGTGGTAACCATTAAGTCAAAAAAAGAAATTGCATTCATGCGAGAAGTATGTAAAGTGGTCGCTATTGTCTATCAAGAATTAGAACAAAACATAAAACCAGGAATGTCAACATGGGAATTAGATCAAATAGCAGAACGAAAGATGAGAAGTTTAGGGGCAATTCCAGCAGAAAAAGGATATGATATTGGCATCAAAGGAGTACCACCTTTTCCAGCTTCCCTTTGTGTTTCTATTAATGATGAAGTAATTCATGGAATTCCTTCTAAAGATAGAATCATAAAAGAGGGAGATGTGGTAAGCATTGATACAGTAGCTTTGAAAAATGGATATCATGGCGATGCCGCTAGAACCTTTCTTGTTGGGAAAACATCAAAAGAGGCGGAAAGATTGGTGCAAGTAACCAAACAAGCATTTTTTGAAGGCATTCAATATGCTAAAGTAGGAAATCGAATTGGAGATGTATGTCATGCCATTGGAGAATATGTACATTCACAAGGATATTCTGTTATAAAAGAGTTTCAGGGACATGGTATTGGAAAAGAAATGCATGAAGACCCAGGCATTCCGAATTATGGAAAAGCAGGAAGAGGAATTCGATTAGAAGCAGGTATGACATTAGCAATAGAACCTATGGTAATAGCGGGAAAACCTAATATTTTGGAATTAGATGATGGTTGGACCATTATCACAGAAGATGGCAGTTTAGCAGCTCATTATGAAAATACAATTTTAATTACAGAAAAAGAGCCAGAAATATTGACAATACTTTAAAAATAGTATATAATCTAATAGTTATTATGCACAATAGCGATATTTTGCATTAAAATCAAGGAAAAGCTCTTTAAGGAGGGAAAAAAATTGGCAAAAGAAGATGTGATTGAAATAGAGGGAAAGGTTGTAGAATCTTTACCAAACACTAATTTCAAAGTGGAACTTGAAAACGGACATCAAATATTAGCTCATATTTCTGGAAAATTGAGAATGAATTATATTAAAATTTTACCAGGAGATAAGGTAAAAGTAGAGTTATCACCATATGATTTGACAAGAGGAAGAATTACTTGGAGAGCAAAGTAAAAAGTTAAAAATATATAGTGCATTAGAAAGAGAGGTGCAGAAATGAAAGTAAGACCATCCGTAAAAAAAATATGCGATAAATGCAAGATTATAAAAAGAAAAGGTGTGATTAGAGTTATTTGTGAAAACCCTAAACACAAACAAAGACAAGGTTAATCCTTATATTCGTTCATAACACAAATTAGGTAGCGGCTGTGAGCCCTTGTAAAATGGGGGTTACATATCAAATTTGTGTTTATATATATGTCTTAAAACTTTAAAGAGACTGGGGTAAACACCAGTAGCATTTCACCTTTAATGATTTTAGGACAAACAAAATATACAAAAAATTATATTTGGAGGTGCAAAAAAATATGGCTCGTATAGCAGGAGTAGATTTACCAAAGGAAAA
>CAOKPI010000051.1 GCA_948470605.1 uncultured Clostridium sp.
CCAATGGACAAGCAATAGGAGCAGATACATGGACAAAAGGACCAGTTACGGTAACAGTAAAAGTGAATGCAACTATCAATACAGAAGGCTATACCTTACAAACAGCTCAAAGCACAGGAGTAGAAAGAACAGGAGAAATAGACTGGCAAGAAACACCAAGTCAAATCTTTACCACAAAAGGAACCATCTATGCTAGACTAATCGATAAAACGAATGGTTCCAAAGGAAAAGAATACACAAAAGGAATCGATAAAATTGATGCCACGCCACCAACCATCAATATGGATGAAACGCAAGCAAGTGTAGTGGCAACAACTAACAGCATTACGATAACAGCTAGTGCAACTGATGGAGAAAGTGGAATTGCCAAATACAGCTTTAGTAGAGATAATGGAGTGAATTGGGAATGGAAACCGACAGAAGGAGTAGAAGAAGGACAAACAGAAAATAGTTACACCTTTAACAATTTACCAACCCAAACGTATAAGTTAAAAATAAAAGTAACAGACAATGTAGGGAATGAAGCCATATCAGAAACGATAACAAAAGATACAGAACCTGTACCAGCAGGAACAGCTAATATAGAATTTAGCTATAGTAATGCGAATTGGACAAATAGAAATGTAGAGATAGCCATAAGCAAGAAAGCAGGAAATAATGCTTATAAACTACAATATTCAAAAGATGGAGGAACATGGACAGACTACACAGGAAAAATCACCTTTGAGACCAATGGTAGAGTAGACGCCAGATTAACAGATAATAAGACAGCAGGACAAACAGGAAATATAGGAGCAATCGCAACAGGAAATGTATTAAAAATAGATAAAACACCACCAACAATCAGTACGACAACACCATTAACAGTAACAAGTGCAACAACCAATAGTATAGGATTAAAAATAAAAGTACAGGACAAAAAAGCAACAAATGCACCTGGGACAGATACTATATCTGGATTAAGCAAAATAAAATGGTTTTATAAGAAATCAACAGATAGTAATTACACAAGTACAGAAGATATATATCAAGCGATGAATGGAGCAACAGCAGGAGCCACAACAGAACAAGAGAAAACAAAACCATTATCAAACTTAACAAGCGGTACAACCTATAATATTTATGCAGAAATATATGATGTAGCAGGAAACATGACGAGAGCACCAGCAACAGGAACAGTAAACCAAAAAACAAAAAATACTTATACAGTCAATTATGATGCTTGGGGAGGAGTAGGAGCACCACCAAGTCAAATAAAAATAGAAGGAGAGGATTTAACCTTAAGGACTCAAAAACCGACTCGAGTAGGTTATGCTTTTGTGCAATGGAAGGATGGTCCAATTAGTTATGCTAATAGCTATCATCCAGGTTCTTTATATACAAAAGATAGCAATATGACTTTATATGCTCAATGGGAACAGGGAACCATTTATTTTAGTGCGGGTGATTCTGCTACCGTTACCTCTCCTCAAACTGAAGGAAATTCCATAAATAGTTGGAAATCTGAAATTACTGTTTCAGAGGAATGTGATATTTCTTATACAGTGACAAATCCTACTGGTACTTCTTGGTGTGCATTCTATGTTTTTGTTGATGATAAGAAAGTTGCTACTCGTGTTATTACTGGCACATATAAGGTAACTGTTCCAGCTAATTCTAATGTGAGATTTGAAATTCACTCAACTGGTAATTCTACCACACAGGATAGAACTTTGACTGGTAAAATAGATTCTATTGTCGGTAAACAAACAGGAACTACGTATACGAAGAAGGTTTCTCCTATTATAACAAGCGAGGGTGCTATTCTTCATTTACAATCGCCTTCAGAAACAGTGTATAAATCTAAGACAGTTATTTCAAGATTTATTGTTCCAGAAGATTGTAATGTTCGATTTAGTGCTAAAGGTTCGCACACGGTTGGTGGAAATCGACAGACATACCTTAACGTTGATGGAGTGGATGTAGCAAACATAACAGGCTCTTTAACAAAAGATTATCGAACCTGCCATATTATGAAAAATTCAAGAGTATCGCTTCGTGTCGATGTTGGAGGTGATGCTAATAAGACTGCTGAGCAATATGGAGAAATCGAAAGCATAACTGGATTGTGGTCAGGTGTGTCTTATTCTTTTGAGTAATTATAAAGAATTATTAAACGTTAGCAACGAAATAATTTAAGTTCAAAAAATATTAAGGACAGAGGAAAAAACAATTATCATTTTTTCTTCTGTCCTTGAAATCATTTTTTAAAATTATAATACTGACAAAAAATATTTAATTTAGAAAAAAATAAGAAGAATTGAAAAAAATGTTGAACAAAAGAAAAAAATATTATATAATGTAATCGTTGAGTTTAAGGAGAAGAAATTGGAAAGCTAATAAAGCTATTATTTTCAATTATTTTACGCCTAGAAAGGAAGGAAGACAATGGAAAAAAGTTTTAGTGAAAGCTATAAACAAGCTGGTGTAGACGTAACAGCAGGATATCAATCAGTAGAACTGATGAAAGAAGCAGTAAAAAGCACATACAATGAGGGAGTTGTATCAGATTTAGGGGGATTTGGAGGTCTCTATGCTTTAAATACAGAAAAAATAAAAGAACCAATTTTAGTTTCAGGTACAGATGGAGTAGGTACCAAATTAAAGTTGGCTTTTTTGATGAATCAACATGATACCATTGGACAAGATTGTGTGGCTATGTGTGTAAATGATATTGTATGTTGTGGAGCAAAACCATTATTTTTCTTAGATTATATGGCATTAGGAAAAAATGTACCAGAAGTAGTAGCAACGATTGTAAAAGGAGTAGCAGATGGCTGTAAAATGGCTGGATGTAGTTTGGTTGGAGGAGAAACAGCAGAAATGCCAGGATTTTATCAACCAGGAGAATATGATTTAGCTGGATTTTCAGTAGGGGTTGTTGAAAAGGAGAAAATGATAGATAGTCAAACCATAGAAATAGGTGACCAAGTAATTGGAATTTCCTCTTCTGGCGTTCATTCAAATGGATTTTCTTTGGTTAGAAAAGTTTTCGATATTAACGAAGAGAATATTAAGGAATATCAAGAGGAATTAGGAATGTCTTTAGGAGAAGCATTGCTAACACCGACTAAAATTTATGTGAAACCTATTTTGGAATTGTTGAGTAAGGTACAAGTAAAGGGGATTTCTCACATTACAGGAGGAGGCTTTTATGAAAATATGCCTAGAATGTTAAGAGAAGGCGTTTCTTTACAAATTCAAAAAGATTCTTATCCTGTTTTGCCAATTTTTAAATTAATTCAAAAAGTAGGAAAGATACCAGAAAGAGATATGTACAATACCTTTAATATGGGGATTGGAATGGCAGTGATTGTAAAAAAAGAGGAGACACAAAAAGCAATTGAAATATTAGAACAACAAGGGGAAAAAGCGTATGTTATCGGGGAGGTAATAGAAGGAAATAAAGAAATAAATATAAATCTATAATTAAATATGTATTTGACAATTTTACATAAAAAATGGTATAATGGAGGTAGTAGTTGTAGTAAAAAAAACGGCATGTTAATGCCGATGACTAAAGGAGGATACAAGATGAGAACTACAAGCATGATGATACCGTACTATACAGTAGTTTGTGTTGAAGGGGAGGAGGATTTAATTTTCCTCAATGCAGACTACACGGACGAGCAATTAGCTCAGAGATTAAGTCGGTTTGGCTCAAAAAGCTGGATTGACGAAATCTTGTCTAAGGGAATTCGTCTGGGACAGGACGAGATTCGGTTGATTACATTTGACCGAGAAGGCAAAATAGTAACCCAGACAAATGAGCAAATGTGGTTCCATTGTCGGAAAGGGGATAGAGTGAACATCTATCATAATGGATGTTGTGAAAAAGTCCTAAGCCCGTGCCAGCAGAGACGGAAGGAACTGCTGGAAGATATTTTGGAGCCTATAATGGAAATGAGATACAGAGTAAATTCTTTCTTTGATATTTTATCAGATAAGGTAGAAAAAATTTTACCTCTGTGATTCTCTATCCGAAGCAAACGAGCAGACTTTATGCGACATTTTGTCAAATTTTGTCTGCTCTTTGCAATTGATAAAATAACATTTATATAATATAATTTATTTAGGAGGAAAGAAAATGGTAAAAAGAATATACGTAAAAAAGAAAAAAGGATTTGATATAGAAGCAAAAGACTTACTAGCAGACATCCAAGAAAACTTAGCAATTCAAACCTTAAAAAATATCATCATTTTAAATCGTTATGATGTAGAAGACATTACAGAAGAAATATTAGAACAAGCCAAAAATACGGTTTTTTCAGAACCACAAGTAGATGAATGTTATGTAGAAGAATATCCATTTAAGAAAGAAGATTCTATTTTTGGAATTGAATTCTTACCAGGTCAATTTGACCAAAGAGCCAACGCCTTAGAAGAATGTTTACAAATTTTAGCAAATGGAAACAGACCAACTGCAAAATCAGCCAAAATTTATATCTTAGAAGGAAATATTCAAGATAAAGAAATTGAAAAAATAAAAAAATATATGATTAATCAAGTCGATTCCAGAGAATGTTCGTTAGAAAAACCAGAAAACCTAAAACAGCAAATGCAAGTACCAGAAGATGTAGCTATTGTAAAAGGTTTTATTGACATGACAAAAGAAGATTCCGAGAAATTTTATCAAAAATACGGATTTGCAATGGACTTTGCTGACTTACAATTCTGTCAAAATTATTTTAAAGAGGTAGAAAAAAGAGACCCAACCATGATAGAAATGAAAATGATAGATACTTATTGGTCAGACCATTGTAGACATACCACTTTCTTAACAAAATTAGAAATACTAGAAATCAAATGGGATTTATTACAAAAAGTTTATGAAGATTACTTACAAGCAAGAGATATGGTTTATGAAAATAGAAAAGCAAAAGATATTTGCTTAATGGACATCGCAACCATTGCTGCTAAAGAATTGAAAAAAGCAGGATACATGAAAGAATTAGACGAATCAGAAGAAATCAATGCTTGTAGTATCAAAGCCGATATTATAGTAGATGGGAAACCAGAAGAATATTTAATTATGTTCAAAAACGAAACCCATAACCATCCAACTGAAATCGAACCATTTGGTGGAGCAGCTACTTGTTTAGGAGGAGCAATTCGTGACCCACTATCTGGAAGAGTTTATGTGTATCAAGCCATGCGTGTGACAGGCTGTGGAGACCCAAGAAAAACGGTAGAAGAAACAATGCCAAATAAATTACCACAAAGAAAATTAACCAATGAAGCAGCAAGAGGATATAGTTCTTATGGCAATCAAATTGGACTAGCCACTGGTCAAGTAGCAGAGATTTATCACGAGGGTTATGTCGCAAAACGTATGGAGATTGGAGCTTTGGTAGGAGCAGCACCAAAAGAAAACGTAGTTCGTACCAGACCAGTGCCAGGCGATATTGTCATTTTATTAGGAGGAAAAACAGGTAGAGATGGTTGTGGAGGAGCAACTGGTTCTTCCAAAGCCCATACAAGTGAATCCTTAACAACATGTGGAGCAGAAGTGCAAAAAGGAAATGCTCCAGAAGAAAGAAAAGTACAAAGATTATTTAGAGACCCAGAAGTAACAAAAATTATCAAAAGATGTAATGACTTTGGAGCAGGTGGTGTATCTGTTGCCATTGGCGAATTAGCAGATGGATTAGTCATCAATTTAGATAAAGTTCCTAAAAAATATGAAGGATTAGATGGAACTGAGTTAGCCATTTCTGAGTCACAAGAAAGAATGGCGGTTGTAGTAGCCAAAGAAGATGCTGACAAATTGGTAGCTTTTGCAGAAAAAGAGAACTTAGAAGCAACCATTGTGGCAGAAGTAGTAGAAGAACCAAGAGTGAAAATGTATTGGAGAGGAAATTTAATTGTAGATATTGCAAGAGAATTCTTGGATACCAATGGAGATGTGAAAAATGCAAAAGTACAAGTAAGCAAACCGGAGGAAGCAAAATCTTATTTCAAACCAGAGAAAGTAGAAGATATCAAAACAAAATGGGAACAAACCATACAAGACTTAAATTGTTGTTCACAAAAGGGATTAGTAGAGCGTTTTGACAGTAGCATTGGAGCTAATACGGTTATCATGCCATTTGGTGGAAAATATCAATTAACCCCAACACAAGGTATGGTAGCAAGAATCCCAACCTTAAAAGGTTATACCGATAGTGGAACGATTATGACATATGGCTATAATCCATATTTGGCTAGTTGGAGTCCTTTCCACGGAGCGGTTTATGCGATTATTGAATCAGTTTCCAAATATGTAGCGCTAGGTGGAGATTATAAAAAAGCATATCTAACATTACAAGAGTACTTTGAAAAATTAAGAAATGACCCAAGTAGATGGGGCAAACCATTTGCCGCCATACTTCGGTGCTTACCTAGTACAAAAAGAATTGAAAATAGCAGCCATTGGAGGAAAAGACAGTATGTCTGGTTCGTATAATGAATTAGATGTGCCACCAACATTAGTGTCTTTCTGTGTTGGAGAAACCGATACGACAAAAGTAGTTTCCAATGAGTTTAAACAAACCAATTCAAAGGTAGTATTCTTACCAACTAAAATGGGACAAGAAGACATTTTGGATTTTGAAGATTTGAAGGAAAATTACGAAATCATTCATTCTTTCATCGAAGAAGGAAAAGTATTATCTGTTAGCACGGTTACGCATGGAGGAATCGCAGACGTGATTACCAAAAGTGCTATGGGAAATAAAATTGGATTCCAGTTTGCAAACAATGTGCCAGACCTATTTTATCCTTATTATGGCTCTTTTGTCATTGAGTTAAAAGAAGGAGTAACCATAGAAAAGGCACAAATGTTAGGAACGACAACGGTGGAAGAAAAAATTGTAGTGAATGATACCGTTTCATTTGAATTGAAACAGTTAATTGAAATGTGGGAAAAACCATTGGAAAAAGTTTTCCCAACTAGAGTAAAAACAGATAATAAAATAGCCAAAAATATCATAAGTGATAAAACTTGCGGTATAACTCGCAAAATGCCAATTGCGAAACCTCGTGTATTGATACCAGTATTTCCAGGTACTAACTGCGAGTATGACGTGGCAAAAGCTTTTGAAGATGCAGGAGCTATTGCCAATATGGTTGTGTTTAAAAACTTAAAGCCACAAAATATTCAAGAATCCATTGATTTATTGGCAAAAGAGATTGAAAACTCACAAATTATTATGATACCAGGTGGATTTAGTAGTGGCGATGAACCAGATGGTTCTGGTAAATTCATTGGAGCTGTGTTTAGAAATCCAAAATTGAAAGATTTAATTCATCAACATTTGTATGAACAAGATGGCTTAATGTTAGGAATTTGTAACGGATTCCAAGCTTTGGTAAAATTAGGTTTATTACCTTATGGAGAAATTAGAGAGTTGGATGAAACAGCACCAACATTGACTTTCAATACGATTGGTAGACATATGTCAAGAATGGTTCAAACAAAAGTAGTTTCTAAACTATCACCATGGTTTAGCGGAGTAGAGCTAGGCGAAGAGTTTACGATTCCAATTTCTCATGGAGAGGGTAGATTTATTGTTTCGGAAGAATTGGAGAAACAATTGATTGCCAATGGTCAAATTGCAACGCAATATGTGGATTTACAGGGAAATGCAACCTATGATGTTAACTATAACCCAAATGGTTCGATTGATGCGATTGAGGGAATTACTAGCCCAGATGGTAGAATTTTGGGTAAGATGGGGCATTCTGAGAGATGCTATCGCGAGATTGAGAAAAATGTGCCTGGTAGAAAGGACCAGAAGATTTTTGAGTCTGGTGTGAATTATTATAGATAAAGAATTTCTAATTCAATTACTTTCAATTCGCTTTTTTCAAATTTACATTTTAGGTGAAAGGCGAAACATGCAAATATAGTAAGAGAGGTTAAAATAGATGGAAATCCAAGAAAAGATTGATAGATTTAATGTTTTACAGAAAAAGTCAAATTTGGAAGAGAAAGAAAAACAAGAAATAAACCACCTTGCGAATGAGTTTTTAGCAATAACGAAACAAGCATATGACGACATTTCTATTAATTATTCTTGTGCTGATAGAACCAATGTGATGGATAGCATAATAGAGGTATATAATACTTTATTTGAAATGGCAGAAGAAGTAATGAACAGACCAATCCAGGAAATGACTGTATTAGATGTGGGAGCTGGAACTGGAAAAGATATAAAATACATGTACGACAGAGGGATAAAAAAGGTAATAGGCTTAGATAATTCTGATGGGATGATAAAAGTTTTAAAAGAACTAGAAAAAAGAAAAGAAATTCCAGAAAACAGTTTTGTGAAAGGAGATATGCTAAAGCTTCCCTTTCCTAATTGTACATTTGATATTGTTAGACAAAATGCTTCTTTATTACATATTCCTATCACTACAAAGGGGGAAATGTTAGATAAAGCAATGGAAGAGAATAATCGAGTTTTAAAACAAAATGGAATTTTATTTATCAGTGTAAAAAAAGGTAAGGGCATACAGTTTATTGATACAAAAGAAGGTTTTGCTAGAAGGATTTTCCAGATGCATACAGTAGAAAGTATTACAAAGGTGATAGAGGAAAATGATTTCGAAATATTAAAGATGATAGAGATAAAGGAAGAAAGACAAGGAACGAATATTGATTGGATTAATTTAATAGCCAAAAAAGTTTAAAAAGTAATTATAATTACTAACAAGAAAGGAATGAAAAAAATGGAAAACAACAAATACGTTACACCACTATCTGGAAGATATGCCAGTCAGGAAATGAATCAGTTATGGTCAAATGACAGTAAATACTCAACATGGAGAAAACTATGGGTAGCCCTAGCTGAAACAGAAAAAGAACTAGGAATTGACATCACAGAAGAACAAATCAAAGAAATGAAAGAAAATGTAAACAACATTGATTACGACATCGTAAGCCAAAGAGAAAAAGAATGTAGACATGATGTGATGGCACATGTATATGAATTTGGATTAAAATGTCCAAGTGCTAAACCAATCATTCACTTAGGAGCAACTTCATGCTATGTAACCGACAATACAGATGTTGTGTTAATGTCACAAGCCTTACAATTAATCAAACAAAAATTAATTTTGGTCATTCATAATTTAAAGAAGTTCGCTTTAGAAAATAAAGAGATAACTTGCTTAGGCTATACCCATTTTCAACCAGCACAATTAACAACAGTAGGAAAAAGAGCGACTTTGTGGTTACAAGATTTACTAGAAGATTTAGAAGAGCTAGAATTTGTACAAAGTCATATGAAATTGTTAGGATGTAAAGGAACAACAGGAACCCAAGAAAGTTTTATGAAATTGTTCAAAGAGGAAGAAAAGGTAAAACAAATTGATGGTAAAATAGCAGAAAAAATGGGATTTGAAAAAGTATATTCTGTATCAGGACAAACCTATACGAGAAAATTGGATAGCCGAGTGCTAAGTGTTTTATCACAAATTGCACAAAGCTGTTCTAAGTTTGCCAATGATATGAGATTATTACAACACGAAAAAGAACTAGAAGAACCATTTGAAAAAGGACAAATTGGTTCATCAGCAATGGCTTATAAAAGAAATCCAATGAGAAGTGAAAGAATCAATTCTTTAGCAAGACATGTTATGACTTTAACTATTGACCCAACCATTACAGCAGCAACGCAATGGTTAGAAAGAACTTTAGATGATTCCGCGAATAAAAGAATTTGTGTACCAGAAAGCTTCTTAGCGGTAGATGCTATCTTAATTTTATATGCAAATATTTCTAGCAATATAGTTGTTTATCCAAATGTCATTAAAACCAATATGATGCAAGAATTACCATTCATGGCAACGGAAGAAATTTTAATGAATGCTGTATTAAAAGGTGGAGACAGACAAGAATTACATGAAAAAATAAGAGTGTATTCGATGGAGGCAGGAAAACAAGTCAAAGAATTAGGAAAACCAAATGATTTAGTAGAAAGAATTGCAACTGATGACACATTTGGTTTAACAAAGGAAGAAATTATGCAAGCATTAAATCCAGACCACTTATGTGGTAGAGCACCAAAACAAGTGGAAGATTTTATAGAAGAGAGAGTTAATCCCGTTTTAGAGAAATATAGCGATTTGGTACAAGATATTTCAGTTGAGGTAAATGTGTGAGACAAGAGGGACAGGTTTCATTTGTCTCATAAAGTAAATAGAAAAATGTCGAAAAAAGTAATTGTCAAAAAACGACAAAAAGTGTGAGACAATGAAACCTGTCCCTCTTGTCTCGCGAGAAAGGAAAGAAAGTTATGAAAAAGTGTTTACTACTAGGTAATGGAGGGCGTGAAGCGGTACTAGCAGAACAAATTGCAAAAGGTTTTACTTTATATGCTATTTTACCATATGCGAATCCATCTGTTGTGGAACAAGTGGAAAATTCAAAGGGAAAATATATAATTGGAGACCCATTTGATAAAGAGCTTGTGAAAAAATTTGTAAAAGAGGAAGCAATTGAGGCATGTGTTGTCAGTCAAGATAATTTACTACAAGAAGGGCTAATTGATTTGGTAAGGGAGCTTGGGTTAAAGACTTTTGGACCAACGTCACAAGGGGCAAAAGTAGAATGGAGCAAAACCTATGCTTTAGAAATTGTTGAAAAATTGGCACCAGACATGATTATTAAAAATCAAAGTGTTACTACTTTAGCACACTTAGATGAGGTAATGAAAAATTATGAAGATGATAGCTTTGTTGTGAAACCAGAGGGGTTAACAGGAGGAAAAGGAGTTAAAGTAGGTGGTATTCATTTCAAAGGAAAACCAGAAGGTTATGAATATGCTAAATCTTGTTTAGAATCAGATGGTAGTGTGATTGTACAAGATAAAGTAGAGGGTAGAGAATTTACGGTCATGGCATTGACAGACGGAAAAAATATTGTAGTAACACCAACTACTTTTGATTATCCATATCGATTTGATGAAGATAAAGGACCTGGAACAGGTGGTATGGGATGCTTGAGTTTTGAAAATGGATTATTACCATTTTTAGAGCAAAAAGATGTAGACAAATGTGCGAAATTAATTCAAGATACCATTCAGTATGTGAATAAAGATAGCTTAGAATTTACAGGGGTTATCTATGGAGGATTCTTTAAATGCAAACAAGGAATCAAGTTTATTGAATTTAATGCTAGGTTTGGTGACCCAGAAGCGATTAATGTACTAAATTCATTAGAGACACCATTTAGTGAAGTGATGAAAAACATATGGGAACAAAAATTGTCTGCGAAAAATTGTAAGTTTAAAAATAATTATACTTTTACCGTTTATGTGGTAAGCCCAGATTATGCAATAAAAAAAGCGGAACCTTGTGATTTTACAGTAAATACAAAAGCGATTTTAGAAAAAGGTGCTAAAATTTATTTTGCCAGCACGAAACCATTGGAAGGAAATCGTTATCAATCAGTAGGAACATCTAGACTGTTTGCTGTTCATACAAGTGGAAATACATTAGAAGA
>CAOKPI010000052.1 GCA_948470605.1 uncultured Clostridium sp.
CCGAGCGGAGTACGTTGATTTTTTAAGCAAGGTTAAAAGTGCCTAAATATACCTTCCGACCTGATAGCGCGGGTTCGATTCCCGCCACCCGCTCCAACGACGTATCTGTTCGAACTAATTGAGCAGATAGATACAAATATCATTCTGAAAAGGATGGTATTTTTGTTTTGAGAAAAATTTATTGCCTCGCAGAGCTCCCATGTTATGATAGTATGTCATAACATATAGGGGGTTAGGACTTATGGCAAAGCCAAAGTCCTGTGCTACGAAGAAATTTCAAAGGAGGGATTTTATGGAGCAAGAATTAGCATATTCTTTTCACTTGGGTAGTGATAAAAACAAAAGTAAATTAGCAAAGAAAGTTGCAAAAGAAAATGTATCTGGTACTACTTCTCTATCTAATAATGCAATTCAAAATGCAAAAGATTTATCAGATGTTAATAAACATAATTTGAGAGATTATGATAATCAAAGAGAGTTGATTAGAACAATTTATGGATCAGATGATATTGTAAATGATGTTAAGCAAGTATATTTAGAAGAATTTGAACAAGCTAGAATTGAATATAACAACAAACAAACTCGTGAAGATAGAAAAATCAAAGACTATTTCAAAAAAGTATGTGAATCTCAAAATGATATTGCATGTGAAATTATAATAGAACTTGGAGATATGGACTTTTGGAATGATACAAGCGAAAGATATAGATTTAAAATGGTTGATGTATATAATGAGCAAGTAAAGGACTTAATTAAAATTGTACCAGATTTTAAAATAGCAAATGCAACAATACACTTTGATGAAGTTTCTCCTCATATGCATATAGTAGGTGTTCCAGTAGCCTTAAATTGTACTAGAGGAATGAAAAAGCAAGTTGGAAAAAGTAAATTGTTTACTAAAACATCACTAACTGAAATACAAGATAAAATGCGAAATGCTTGTATAAAGTCTTTTAATAAGTTTTATGATATGGATTTTAAACTAAAAGAAAAGCAAAAAGGAAGAAATCAAGATATAAATGTTAAAGATATGGGAAATTATAGAGAAATAAAGAAACAGCTAAAACAGAAAGAGCAAAAACTTGAAAAAGCAAATACACAAACTAAAAAACTGGATAATTCTAATAAAGATATAACCGAATTATTAGACAATCTAAAACCTACTTTGATAAATAAAAATAATAGGATTATTTCAAACGAGGATGTCCAGAAAATCAAAAATTATACAGAAGATGTAAAAGATATAACCAAAACTGTTAGAAGTGTAAATGACTTAAATATGGCGATTAAAGATTTTGAACATTCTGCTTTTGAGATAGAAAAAGAAAATCGTTCACTTAAATATGAAATAGAACTAAAAAATAATGAAATCGGCAGTTTGAAAAAGGAACTATCTACTAAGGACAAGATTATAGGTAAATTACAAACTGAAAAAGAAAAACTTAAACAAGAATTGCAGAAATTCAAAGGATTTTGGCATAGTATTATGAGCCATTTTCATAAAAGAATTTGCTATGATAAAGATAATAACTATAAAATTGTTAGTGATGACTTATATAAAAATGGCATATTTGATAACAACGATAATGAAATTGCAAATAATATTGCTAGAAAAGTAACTATACCAGATGAAAACAAGCAGAACAAGAATAAAAAGAAAAATAATGATACCAGATTTTAAGAGGAGGAAAAAGTTATGAATAATAAATTACCAAAAACAAAAACTGATGAAAGAATAGGTATTGAATATCATTTAGAGGGAGATTATTATATACCAAATCTAGCAATGCCTAAACAAGAAAAAATCATTTTAAATAAATATGGAAGAATGAGATTAAAATATTTGAAAGAGTATAAAAAAGCCGATTATACAATAATGCTTATGAATGGAACGTTAAATACACATTTGAAAGAATTACAAGAAATGGCAGATAACAGAGTGCAACAGATTATTAGTGAATTAAAAGCTAAAAGTGATTTGACAGAAGATATGAAAAATACAGATATGCTTTATTGGGTAGGTACTATGAACTCTATAAAAAATCAAGCTGAAGAAATAATATATAATGAACTTATTTATGTATAGAGAACAAAAAGACTAGCAGAAATGTTAGTCTTTTTGTTTTAATCAAATTATAAAAAATCTGCTTGAAAAAATTCATTTTGTGATATAAAATATAATAGCATTATATAAGGATATAAACTTTAATTGATAAAAAAATTAAAGAATGAATACATCCACAAGAAATGGAAGCACATAACCATTGTGAAGAACAAGGAGGTACAAATGATGGAAGATAATTATGCAAAGCAAATAATAGAATTAACTGAAAAGGAAAAGGAAGTATATAAAACATATAACGAAAAATATATAGCAGATCCATTAAGTAGTATTGAAGAAGGACTTGTTTCATCTTATTATTATTCTGAGGATTATAAAAAATTTGAAGAGGCAGTATATGGATATGCAAAACGATTATTAACAGAAGTAGCAAAAAAAAGGAATCTTACTGTAAATAGCGAAGAAACATTTGGAATAAATGATATGATAGAAAATAATAGATTAGAGGATTTTAATTTAGAATATTATGAGGAGTATGATTTATTAAAAAATTATATAGACGATAAAACGAAAGATATGAATGCAGTAGAAGTCGAAAAATTTTATTATAAAATAGGTGGCAGAACAGGTATGCAAGATGAGTTTAGAGAATTTATGACAAGATATATACCTAAAATAACAAAAAATGTATATGAATTATATGCAGAACTTAACAAGAAAGAAACAGTTGAAAAACTAGATGAAAAAATAATAGACCCAGATGATCCAGATTGGGGGTATGAAGAACAAGAAAATACTGATTGGAATGACGAAAAAATTGAAGAACAAGAAGCAACAGAACAAAATGATGATTTTGAATGGGTTAGTGATGACGATGATTGGCTAAGTGAATTTGAAAGCCAACAGGAAGAAAGTCAAAAAGAAAAAGTAAGTGATGAAGAATTGCTTGAATATATAAAATTTTTAAATACTTATACAAAATTGAATAGATACAAAAGTAATGGTATGAAATTGGTAGACGAATTTGGTGAAATTGTAAGAACTAAAAGATTAAATGAATTTTATAATAATAAGGAGTTTTTTGAAGATTTTAAAAATATAATGAATCATGATAAAGAAAAACATAATTATTTATTTCATGGGACACAAGATTTAGAAAGTGCTGAAAATATAATAAATGAAGGATTAGGAATGATGAGAGAGGATTTATCAGCAACAACATATTCTGAGTTTAGTATGGATGATGTAATATTATATAGTAGAGGATTTGCAGGAGAGATTGGAAAAGATGCTATTGTTATAATAGATCAGCCGATTAACGATAATGGAAAAAAGGAAGATATTGTTCAAAGATTAGATGAAGATAAAGAAATTCATTTTGCTCCTTCTGGATTACAAGGGTTAAATGGAAAACCAAAATATATAGTTGATTCTAAATATATTATTGGATTTGTTAATAAAAAAGATAAAAAAATTATATATAATCCTAGATACTATTCTTATGATAAATGCAAACAAGAAGGACAAGTAAAAGGAAATCCACAAGTTGAGGATGTAATAACAGTAGTAAGTGAAACTGATATAGGAAAGTCAACAATAAACATCGAAATATTAAAAAAAGATATAGCAAAAAAACAAATGCAAAGTGATTTACAACAAATGCAAGATATTGAGAAAAATAAATGATGTAAGAGGAGATACAAATGATGGAAGGTAGCTATGAAAAAGCATATAAAGAAATTGTTGAGATATTAAAGTATGTTCCAGAAGAAAGTATTAATAAAATACCAAAAGAAATGAGAGATATGTTTGAAGCAAAACAATTAAAAACATATAACTTCCAAATGGATACAGAAAAGTCTTTTGAAGAACAAGAACTATTAGAAGAAACAAAAGCAATACTTGCTAATATTTTTAGAGATTATTGGGCAACAGATTATCAAAGAGCTAGAATATTAGAAAAGGAAAATCAAGATAGAGAAGAATTGGAGAGACAAAAAAGAGAAAAATACAATCCAGATAATATTTTTAAAAACAAAAATACTAATACAAACAATGATAGTATAAGTCAAGATATTCAAGAACAATTGAATAAGGACTATAATAAAAATTTACCAACTGAAATACAAAAACAAAATATATTCCAAAAATTATTGAAATTTATAAAAAAATTATTATATCATTGATATGTATTTGAAATAATCACATAATTGCAAATATGAGTAATATAAAAATTTTAAAAATAGTGTTGCAATTTAATAAAAATATGGTATAATTTTTTTAAATTGATTGATATTTATATCAATCGTTGAGAGAAAAAAGTTGTAGATAACTACGACGTTCGCTCCATTAAGTAAAATCGTCGCACCAGACGAAAACATTGATAAATCAACTGTAAAAGGTTGATTTTTTTAATGCCTTTATCTTGAAAAAGGAAGGATGGTGTGGTATGATTAGTATCGTTAAGAAGAAAAACAAGATTAAAAGAGAATTGCTCTCTAAAATTGAATGGGCTTGCAGTTTGAATGCTATAAAACTTGAACACGAAATGATATTTGAAGGTTGTTTAAGAATTATAGAACATACAAACTTAGCGTATGTAGAACCACATAGAGTAATCATTAAAGATAAGTTATTTTTATTCTTTAATGAATGTGATTACTTTTATGTGGGAGATTTAAGGTATAAATACCCTTTATCTCAATTAAAAGACTACATAGAAAGGCTACTTTAATTTTAGAGTTTTTTTGTGCCTTTCCGTTCAATATTGAAAGGAGAGATTTATAAAATGAACAATGAAAGAAAAATTGCAGGAATTTATATTAGAGTGAGTACAGAAGATCAAGTTAGAGAACGGATTTAGTTTAGCAGAACAAAAAGAAAAACTGTTACAACTTTGCAAATTCAAAGAATATGAAGTATTTAGAATATATGAAGATGCTGGAATATCAGCAAAGAACATTAAAGATAGACCAGCATTTCAAGAAATGTTAGCAGATATGAAAAGTGGCAAAATCAATTATATTGTAGCTTATAAGTTAGACAGAGTAACTCGTTCAGTTCGTGATTTAGAAGAACTTATTGCACAATTAGAAATGCACAATACCTATTTGGTGTGTGATAAAGATGATGTAAATACGAGCAGTGCTAATCGGTAGATTTTTTGTGCGTATGCTAACAGTGTTATCACAGTTAGAAATTGAAATAGTATCAGAAAGAACAAAGTTTGGACTAAATGGTGCTATTAAGTCAGGACATTTACCAGGAATTGTACCATTAGGCTATAAAAAAGATAACAATAAGAAAACTGTAATAGATGAAACTACAAAAGATGTAGTAATTAGAATATTTAATATGTATCTTGAAGGCAAAAGCTATCAACAAATTAGTAATACTTTAAATAAAGAAAAAGTATTAGTACCAAAACATTGGAGAGATACAACAATTATGAAAATGATAGATAACAAAGTATATATGGGAGATTACGAAAAAGGAAAATCAAATAATAAAGATACTTTAGTTTATATGAATGTAGTAGAGCCAATCATTAGTCGTGCTATGTGGAACGAGGCACAACATCAAAAAGAGAAAAATCAAAGAAGTTATACAAGAGATAGAGTTTATATATTTTTTCAAAAACTAAAATGTCCTAAATGTAATAGAATAATGAAATGTAAAGGCTCTGGAGGAACAAAGAAAAAATATATGTACTATACTTGTGAACACTGTAAGACATATTACAGAGAAGATAAAATTGAAGAATGTTTACAAAGATTTATTCTTGAGTTAGTTGAGTATGATATGGCAGTAAAAAAGTATTTTTTACCAATACTAGCTGACAAAAAAGAAACAAAAACAGAAAAACTAGACCAAGAAATTGACACATTACAAAAGCAAAAAGAAAGAATAAAAAAGGCTTATGTAAGTGGTATAGTTGAAATGGAAGATTTCTCTGAAGATTATAAAATCATTGAACAAAAAATAAATATTTTAGAAACAAAAAGATATGAAAAACTTAATACAAATAGTCTATCATTTACTCCACAACAGCTAATGGCTGATAGAGATATTGAAAGAGAAAAACTAATAAAAGATAACAAATTAAATGAAACTTTAAAGCAAGAATGGAACAAAAAAACTAAAGAAGAAAAGCAAGAATTTATTTCAAAATTTATTGAATCAATGACACTATTAAAGAACAAAAAACGGAGAATTTTATATTGATAAAATAAATTTTAGAAGTAGTTATATTGAACAATTAACAAAGTTTTTTTCATTAGGAATAGCAGATGTTTATGTACCTATTGAAGTTAATGAAGAAGAAAAAGAAATTAGGACAAGTGTTAATATAAATCAAGAACAATTAGATGATTATATTACAAGACTTAATGAAGAATTTGAAATAGAATTTTATGAATTATTTTCAAAAAATGTGAACGAAAACGAAGAAGAAATTGAAATAAAATTGAACAAAGAAAAGCAAAAATTGATTAGATTAGTTGCTGTAAAAGATAACAAAACTTTTTCGAAATCTGAGAAAGAAAATTATAAAATTGGAGCAGTAATTAGTAATCAAAAATGAAAAAATTAGAGGAAAAATTTAAGCTAAATACAATTTTTGTACCCCCATAGAGTTCCTAACAAGCACTGAATTTTTCCTCCCTAGTCAAAATTCTAATTTTGGGACTAAGTCCCATACCCTTTATAAAATAATGAAAGAATAATGTAAAAAGGTAAAGAAATTAAAATTTAAATATTGAAAATATGTTAAATTTATGTTAAATTTATTATTAATTAATGGAATATAAAAACGAAGGAGACTAACTTATGATAAAGATAGAAAACTATCCAAATGCATGTAAAGAAGTATATGTTATTCTGAATTATATAAATAAAGAAGATTTGAAAAAAATTCCACAATCTTTTATAGATATGATTCAAAGAAAAATGAATAACGACTATAAATTTAAACTAGATACTAGTATAGATTTTGAAGAACAAAATTTATTAAAAGAAACAAAAGTGATATTAGGATATATTTTTTTAAATTATTGGGGAACAAAGGAACAAAAAGAAACAATAGAGAAAAAGTTCAGAAATGATATTGCTAAAAAAGAAGAACAGAAAATAAAATATAATCGAAATGAATTATTTCAAAACAATAATTTTATAAGACTAAGTCAAAACGTAAATCAAAACGAAGATGTGAAAATGATAGAATATAAAAAGAATATATTAAAACAATTCATTTATAAATTAAAAAACTTATTGAGACATATGAAAAAGAAATAAAAAGGGAGAACAAAATATGAAGAGTGAGGAGATAAGAGATGTATGTCGCTCTGCTAAAGTTGATGAAATTAAAAGTTATATTGAAAGAAGGAAAGAATTAGGGCTAGAGTTAATTGAAGTATATGAACTAATCAAGGCAACAAAAGATGTAGAGTATATTAATAATATTATCAGTAATAGCAAAAAAAGAAGTGAACTAGATTTGTATGGTATTGCAAATTTAATAGCATCAACAAGAGATATTAATTATATAAAAAGTTGTATTGGAAGAAGGAAAGAATTAGAACTTGCTTCAAATGATATAATTTCTTTAATAATAGCAACAGATGATGATGATTATATAAAACAATGTATTGATAGTAAAGAAGAATTTGAATTAGAACCATTTTATTTAGTTAAGTTAATAACTGCAATAAAGGATGTTAAATATATAAAAAGTATAATAGAAAATATATCAAAAAGAAAAGAACTTGGATTATATTCAGATGAAATAGTCCAATTAATTAGAAAAATAGGAGATAATGATTATACAAAAAGCATTATAGAAAATAAAAGGGAACAATTAGAATTAAATTCAAAAGTGGTTGAATTAATAGCAACTATTAAGGATATTGAATATAGCAAAGAATGTGTATATAAAGCTAAAGAATTAAATTTAGAACCAAATGATGTTCTAAATTTAATACAATCAATAGGAGATATTAACTTTATCAAAAAATGTATTGAAGAAAAAGAAAAATTATTATTACAATCTAGGTGTGTTATAGAACTAATAAAGGGAACAAAAGATGTTAACTATATAAAAGATTGTATAGACAGAAGAAGAGAATTAGGAATACCAAATAATTTTTTATATGAATTAATACAATCTACAAAAGATGTTAACTATATAAAACAATGTATTGATAGAAGAGAAGAATTAGGAATAGATTTGTTTGATACGTTTACATTAGTAGAAATATCTGAGTATTCTGAATGGACTGAAACTTTTTTTCAATCCATAGAAAAAACTAATTCGTTTGAAGATATTGATAAGTCAAAAAAAGCAAAGGTAATTCATTTACCTAGCAACATGACAATAGGAGTGGAAATAGAGTCAGAGGGAGAAAATTCAGATGTGATTGAATATAAGCTTTCAAATATTATTGCTGAAGGCTGGAAATGTAAACATGATGGAACTCTTCATTTTGGAGCTGAAGTAGTATCACCAGTATTAACAGAAGATATGAAAAATGCTTCAGAAACAATTAGAAAAGTATGCAATAGATTACAAGGACTTCGGTCAAAAAGTGTCAGATAACTGTGGAGGTCATATTCATATTGGAGCCAATTATCTAACAATGGATGAAAGTTGGAATAATTTAGGAGATATATGGGGAAATGCAGAGAAAATATTATATATTATTAGTAACGAGACTGGAGAGATTCCTCGTTATAAGGTAAAGCAAACTGCAAAACCATTTTCTAAGGTATTAGAAGAAGAACTAAATGACAAAAGAGAAGAAGTAAAAAATAAAAAAAGTTCAAAGAAATTTATGATAAATGCACAAAATGAGCGATATTATGGAATTAACTTTAAGAAATTTGACACTATAGAATTTAGATTATCTAATGGTACTCTTAATGCTAACACATGGATTGATAATATCAATTTATTTGGTGGTATTATAAAAGTAGCACAAGATATTGCTATTATACAAAAAAAGCCAGAAAAAGAAAGAACACTAGAAGAACAAAATTTATTAAGAAATTTTGATATAATTAAACAAAAAAAATAAGTGAATGCGAAAGAATGGAAGCTTTACTAACTTTAGCAATACCCGAAGAGAATAGAGATATTTATAGGGAACGTTATAAAGTAAACAGCAAATTATTAGAACAAAATTCAGAGTTAGAAGAAAGTATTATAGAGGGTTTAGCTAAAGGAAAAATTGATATGAACAAAATAGGGAGAAAGGTATTTTTAGGAGAAGATGGAATAACAGGAGAAGAATATAGAAATGGTGTTAGAATTATTGAAGAAGCACTTAAAGAAGAAACATTAGACAATAGACAAAAATAACTTGTTTTAAACTTTTTTACTTGACATTACTAAAAAATATATTAGAATAGATATATAGAAGTATAAAATAAATGAGGAGGAAAATATGAGGTTATTATTTAAATTAACAGATGAAGAATTTGGAATAACTCCACAAGAAATGAATAATTGTAATATAAGATTAGCAGCAAGAGGAATTGTACTAAGAGAAGATGGAAAAATTGCTTTACAAAATAAAAGTAATAAAAATGAATATAAACTTGTAGGTGGAGGAATGGAAGGACATGAAGATCCAAAAATAGCTTTTCAAAGAGAAGTATTGGAGGAAGCTGGTTGTGAAATAGAAATTATACAATCATTAGGAACAACTGAAGAATATAAGAGTTTGCAAAATTTAAAGCAAACTTCACATATTTTCGTAGCAAAAGTAATAAAAGATATTCATCATCTAAATCTTACAGAAAAAGAAAAAGATGAAGGTGCGAAACTATTATGGGTAGAACCTAAAGAAGCATTAAAACTTATTACAGAGTGTTATGATAAATTATTACCTTCTGATTATGATGATGTATATGATACTAGATTTGTAGTTTTAAGGGATAGAAAAATTTTAGAATATTATTTAAATAAACAAGAAAAAACAACATAAGTTTATAAAGATAATAAAAAGTTAGAAAGGCAACTAGTTAAAAATAATTAGTTGTCAGTTTTTTTGTTTTATGCTATACTAATTCTAACAGTTGATGAATCGAATTATTTTTTTGAGTTAAATGTGGGAGGAACACTATGAGAAACAAGCAATTTTTTCGCAAATAACCTCCTAAAACGCTCCAACGACGTATCTGTTCGAACTTTTTATAGAACAGATAGATATGAAAATCAATCAGTAAAATGGTTGATTTTTTTGTTTTAAGAAAAAATCTTCCAACAGAAAGGAGGATTATTTTTATGGTTAAGATAATTAAGCAAGAACTAGAATTTGAGGAATGTCTAAAACAGAGACTTGAATTTATATGCGAGTTTTCTAAAGTTACTCCTACCTTTATTAATGGTAGTATTAGAAAACTGGAAAAAACTAATCTTACATATATTGAGCCACATAGAGTAATTATCAAGAATATTACTTTTTTAGTGTTTAATTACTCTAATGATGTGTATATTTCTAACTTAACTAAAAAGATAAAATTATCAGAGTTAGAAGAATATTTGAAAAACATACAATTGTAAATATTTGACATTTCTTAAAATCGTGATATAATATAGGCAATAAATTGTGTATAGCTGTTCGTCAAAAGCTATACAATTATGAGTACTTTGAAAAATTTATATTATATTGCATTATTATATTTTAGTTTATGATAAATGGATTTAAGAGATG
>CAOKPI010000053.1 GCA_948470605.1 uncultured Clostridium sp.
TTCTATTTTGTGGATAACTTTTTTCATTTTTTAGAAAAAAACCGAAACTTAAATAAATTATTTAACCATTGCAAAAAAAAATAAAGTGTAGTAAAATATAGACAAAATAAAGAAGAAAAGGTAAAATAGAATGAAACAAGATTTAACCCAATTATCTGAAAAAGTTGAACAAGAAATAAAACCTATTTTAGAAAAAATAGACAAAGTTTGTGAAAATAATAGTAAAAAAGTTTTAGCGGCTTTTCAAGAATGTAGATTACAAGAAGCACACTTAAATTCTTCTACAGGTTATGGGATTGATGAGCCTGGTAGAAATAAAATAGAGGAAATATACAGTCATATATTTAAAGCAGAGGATAGTTTAGTAAGAAGTCAATTAATATCAGGAACACATGCGTTAGCCATCACATTATTTGCTTTATTAAGACCTGGTGATACTATGCTTAGCATAACAGGAGAACCTTATGATACGCTTCAAACAGTTATTGGAATTGGAAAAGAAGCAAGTAGAAGCTCACTAAAAACTTTCCAAATTAATTATGAACAAATTGATTTAATAGAAAATGAATTCGATATAGCAAAAATTCAAGATAGATTAAAAAGAAAAGATATTAAACTGATTGAAATTCAAAGGTCAAGAGGTTATTCGACTCGAAAGAGTTTAACCATTGAAAAAATAGAAAAGGCAATACAAGCAATTAGAGAAATTGACAAAGATGTTATTATCATGGTTGATAATTGTTATGGAGAGTTTGTACAAGAGAGAGAACCAATTGAAATTGGAGCAGATATTGTTGTTGGCTCACTGATGAAAAACTTAGGAGCAGGAATTGCCAATTCTGGTGCTTATATGGTAGGAAAAAAACATTTAATAGAATTATGTGCTGAAAGATTGACATCACCAGGAATAGGAAAAGAAATAGGACCATCTTTAAATCAGAATACGCTATTTATTAAAGGGCTATTTTTTGCTCCTAGTGTAGTAGCAAGTAGTTTGAAAACAGCGGTTTTTGCAAGTCGAATGTTAGAAAAATTAGGTTATCAGGTAGACCCTCATTATGATGAAAAAAGAGCTGATATTGTCCAAACGGTTTACTTACAAACAGAAGATAAATTAGTGAAATTTTGTCAGGGAATACAAATGGGTTCGCCAATTGATTCTGATGTTGTTCCATATCCAGGAGATATGGGAGGATATGATGATAAAGTTATTATGGCAGCGGGAACTTTTACACAAGGTTCAACAATAGAGCTCAGTTGTGATGGACCAATTAGAAAACCATATATCGCTTATATGCAAGGAGGACTTACATATGAATATGGAAAATTGGGTATATTAAAAGCAATTGAACATATGAGAAAGTAAAAAGAAGGGAGAAAAAAATGTTAGTAGTTAGTATTTTATCAGTTTTGATTATAGTAGTAATGGCAATATTAATTTTTGGAGGAAGAAAGCAAAGAAAAGAGAATAGAAGGATTGAAAAGGAAAAGAGAAAAGCTATGAAAATGGCTAAAAAGAAACAAGAACTAGAGGAATATGAGAGATTTCTGAACTCTGTTAGTGAAGATGATAATAAAAAGTTTGAAATAACAGAAAAGGATTTTGAAGAAGAGGAAGAACAAGAAGAAATTTTAGATACACAATATGATGAAAATAAAAATGATTATGAAATGTATCCTGTGCAAGAGATGGATAATAGAGAATATGATGCACCATACAACCTAGAAGATGAAGAAAAATATGAAATGTATGATACAAAAGAGGAAGAAGACGATTATGAAGAATTTGATTTTAGTGAGGAAGAAGACGAAGAAGAATTCAATTTAGGTGAGGAAGAAGACGACGAGGAAGAATTTGATTTAGGTGAGGAAGAAGATGACGAAGAATTCGATTTAGAAGAGGAAGACGATTACGAAGCATTTAATTTTGATGACGAAGAAGATGATTATGAAGAAGATGGCGAAGATGAGGGAGAAGAGTTTGATTCAGATATTCAATTTTTATTTGATGATGATATAGAAGACGACGATTATGAGGAAGATGACAAAGAATATGATGAAGAGGATGATATTTTAGATTTACTAGTTGAACAAGAAGAAAAACCTAAAAAGAGAACAACAACTAAAAAAACAGCAACCAAGAAAACGACAAAAACGCCAACCAAAAAAACTACAACAAAGACAACTAAAAAGACAACAGGCACAAAAACGCCAACCAAGAAAACGACAAAAACACCAACTAAAAAAACAACAGGAACCAAGACACCAACTAAAAAGACAACAACCAAAAAAGGAGAAACCAAAAAAACGACAGGAGCTAAGACAACAACCAAAAGAGGAACTACTAAAAAATCAACAGAAACGAAAACAACAACGAAAAAAGGAACTACTAGAAAGTCAACCAATAAAAAGAAAAAAGAGGAATAGAGAAGGATAGAAAATGAAAGTAATTGTAATTGGTGGAGGTCCAAGTCGGAATGATGGCAGCCATTACTGCTAAGCAAAATGGAAATCAAGTGATTTTATTAGAGAAAATGAAATCATTGGGTAGAAAATTACTAATAACAGGAAAAGGAAGATGTAATATTACATCTTCTTTAGATATAAGCGAATTTATCAAAAATACACCAGGTAATGGAAAGTTTTTATATAGTTGTTACCAAAATTATACAAATCAAGATGTAATTCGATTTTTAAAAGAACAAGGGTTAGAAATAAAAGAAGAAAGAGGAAATAGAGTATTTCCCATAACAGATAAATCACAAGATGTTTTAAAATGTTTTACTAAGAAGCTAAAAGAGTTACAGGTAGAAATAAAATATCATACACAAGTAACAGCAATATTAGTAGAAAGAAACAAGGACATGACTAAAGTTGTTGCAGTCGAAACAAATCATGGTAAGATAGAAGCCGAAAAGGTTATCTTAGCAACAGGAGGAAAAAGTTATCCATTAACGGGTTCCACTGGAGATGGTTATGAATTAGCAAGAGAGCTAGGACATACCATTACTACAATTAGACCCTCTTTGGTGCCTTTGGAAAGTTATGATAAAAATACTTGTCAACAATTACAAGGTCTAAGTTTAAAAAATGTAGGAATAAAATTGCAGGATAAAGAAACACAAAAAGATATTTATAAAGACTTTGGGGAAATGCTATTTACTCATTTTGGTGTTTCAGGACCAACTATTTTAAGTTCATCTGCTCATTTAGTTAGATATAAACAAATACAAGAAAAATTAGCAAATCAAAAGATTGACTTAAAGATTGATTTAAAACCTGCTTTAACAGAAGAAAAATTAGAGGAGAGATTACTGCGAGATTTTCAAGAAATAAAAAACAAGCAATTTAAAAATGGATTAGATAAATTATTACCGCAAAAGTTAATACCTGTAATAATTGAAAAAAGTGGTATTGCCCCTCATAAGCCAATCCATGAAATAACAAAAGAAGAGAGAAGAAAGATTGTAAAATTGCTGAAAAATTTTGTCATAAGAATAAGGGGGGTTAGACCCATAGAAGAAGCTATTATTACGAGTGGGGGCGTTTGTATCAAAGAGATAAATCCGAAAACGATGCAGTCTAAAAAAGTAGAGGGATTATATTTTGCTGGGGAGCTTATCGATGTAGATAGTTATACAGGTGGATTTAATTTGCAAATTGCTTATTCGACTGGTTATACAGCGGGATTGTTACAGGAATAAAATTTTTACTATTTAGCCCTATTAATTTTTATTAAAAAGTTAAGAGAACTAAAAGGAGGAGCGTTTTAGAGAGAATGGATTTTTTGACGATTAGAGAAGCAGTTCAAGCAGAAATTGTTGAGAAGAAATCAAAGTTTATAGCCAATTTATATCCAGTAGAAAATGTAGAAGAAGCAGAGAGATTGATATTAGAGGCTAAGAGAAAGTATAATGATGCCAGACATAATTGTATGGCTTATAGAATTGTCAAGGATAATCAGATAATTGAGAAATCTAGTGATGATGGAGAGCCATCAGGAACTGCTGGGTCTCCGATGTTAAATATTCTTCAAAAGCAGCATTTGTGTAATATAGTAATTATTGTTACTCGCTATTTTGGAGGAGTTTTATTGGGAACAGGAGGACTCATTCGAGCATATTCGGATAGTTTGTTAAAGGCTGTTGAAGAAAGTCATTTTATATATAAATGTCAAGGAATAGAACTGTTGGTGACAGTGGATTATAGCGAATTTGATAGTTTTAAATATTATTGTAAAAATAATGATATTTTAATTGTAAATGTAGAATATAAAGAATTAATTAACTGTAAAATAGAGTTAGAACCTGATAAAAAAGAAAAATTAATGAAGGATTTTGAAGCAAAATCTTTGATTTTAAAAAATGTAAAAGAAATTGCTAAAAAATATATCACGAAAAGTATATGAAAAAAGTATTTTTATAAAGATTCTGGAAGAAATTCCCAGAATCTATTGATTTTCCTCGAATAAATGATTATAATAACAATTGTAAAAAAATTACAATTTAGGAGGAAAAAAATGAAAGAGAAACTTAGTATTTTAATTGCTGATGATAATCAGGAATTTAGTCACACATTATCTTCTTATATTAATAGTCAAGAAGATATGGAAGTAATCGCTGTTGCAAAGGATGGAAATGAAGCAGTTGACATGATGTCAAATACCATGCCAGATGTTGTACTATTAGATGTAATTATGCCACATTTAGATGGTTTAGGAGTATTAGAAAAAATAAATATGATAAAAATAGATAAAAAACCAATTTGCATTATGCTGTCCGCAGTTGGACAAGATAAAATAACTCAAAAAGCTATAGTAGCAGGTGCAGATTACTACATAGTAAAACCATTTGACATTGAAATATTGATTAAAAGAATTAGAGAAATTAGATTCTTTAAACCAAACCAAACAGCAAATAATTTTATAACGAGAGAACCAAAACAAAAGTATATTGAGTTATCAGAAAAAGATGAAAAAAAGGAAGAAAATTTAGAAGCTTTAGTAACAAATATTATTCATGAAGTGGGTGTGCCAGCTCATATTAAGGGCTATCAATATTTGAGAGAAGCCATCATGATGGTTGTTAATGATATTGATGTGATTAATCAAATTACGAAAAGCTTATATCCTAAAATTGCATTTAAGTATAGTACTACACCAAGTAGAGTAGAACGTGCCATTCGTCATGCTATTGAAGTGGCTTGGGGTAGAGGACAACAAGAAGCAGTGGAAAATATCTTTGGCTATACGATTTCAGCAGCCAAAGGAAAGCCAACGAACAGCGAGTTTATTGCCATGATTGCAGATAAGCTAAGATTGGAATTGAAAAGTGCATAGAATTCGTAAAAATGTTGCAAGAAGCGGAATACAAGACTTGCAAAAAAGGAAACAAACCTACTAAGGTTGAGAAAACCTTTGTATTTTAAGTGAAAAATTCGCAAAGAAACCTATCAATAGTTTCGACGCAAACCTATAAACTTTTTCATTTATTGGGTTAGTATTTATTTTATTTATAAATATTAATCTAGTAGAAGGGAAGGTTTATTTTTATGGAACAAATTGATTATGATGTAGACGATTTTATGAATTTTTGTGAGGTCAAGAATTTAGCTAAAAAGACATTAGCAAGTTATGAACAAACACTAAGATTATTTGCACAGTATTTAAAAGACATATTCAAGATAAAGGAGGTAGGAGAGGTAAAAGAGATACATATAAGGGAATATATTAAGTATTTGCAAGAAAGAGGAAAGTATACAGTAGTAGCAAATCAAAGCAGTGTAAAAAGTAATTTTCCACAAAATAGGCAAGATTACAAACAAGAAATTAGTAAAACTACTATAAATAATTATATAAGAAATATCAAAGTATTTTTTAATTATATGTATGACAATAGATATATCAACAACAATCCAGTAAAAAGAGTAAAAGAAATAAAAAACACAAGAAAAGCACTTGGGTATATGAATGACAATGATATGAATAAATTATTGAAAAATTTTGATTTGTCAAAGTTTCACGAATACAGAGATTACACAGTAGCACAGTTGATTTTTGACACTGGTATGAGAATTGGCGAAACACTATTAATAAAAGAAACTGACATAGACTTTATAAAAAGAAGTATATTGCTACCAGCAGAAAACACAAAAGGAAAAAAGGATAGATATGTGTTCTTTTCGGCAGAAATGCTAAAGGAATTAAAACGTTGGCTACAATACAAGGACAGATACAGACAGTCCGAATATATCTTTTGCACACACAAAGGTAAGAAATTGGATATTAGCAACTATGAAACAAATTTTAGGAAATATGGAGAAAGAATTGGTCTAAAGAATATACACCCTCACTTGTTACGCAATAATTTTGCTAAAAGGTTCTTAATGAGTGGGGGAGATATATACACATTATCTAAAATTTTAGGACATTCAAGTGTAACAGTAACAGAAAGGGCATATCTTGATTTAGATAGTGACGACATAAGAACAAAATATCAAAGATATTCGCCATTAGCAAATTTAAAAAGAGCATAGAAAAATTGATATATATAAAGAATAGGTGAAGAAGCGGAAAAGACGAAATATAGTTGGACAATAAACGATATGTTAAAATAGAAATATATTAGAAATCAAGAAAGGTGGAAAAACTATGAAGAAGGTCTTTGAAAATGAATTAGAAGGATATGTACAAAAGTTCAGTAATAAAGATGTTATACTTAAATTAGAGGGAATTGTAAAAGAAAAAATAAAAATGGAAAATGTCGAATGTAACTATAATATACGAAATGGGATTTTTAAAATAAAGGACAAAACTGCTAATATAAATATTGATATAAGTTCAGTGTATAGAATAGAAATAAACGAGAACAATTCAATGCTTGTAATTTATTTAGACAACGGAATTGATATAAGAATTGAGAAATAGGGAGAGAAAAAAGCAAGTGCGAGAGCTAGGAAATTTCAAGTAATTTGACTATGTTTTATTTTCTTTCCTTTTCTCGTAAAGGAACACGTAAAAAGCGTGCGAAAAATTGGATATTCAATTTTTTAAATATTTGACTTTTCGTGCTAACTATTTAAGTAATAGGTAAGCAATTAAAAAGACTAGGAAAGTTTATAAGGGCTTTTTTCTAGTCTTTTACTTATGCTAATTACTGGAATACTATAAAGGTAATTATTTTTTAGGGTAAGTGTTACAAATGTTACTAGCTCCAGTTATATAATTCATATCTACATCATAGAATTTAGCCAATATAATTAGACTTTCAATGGGTATTCTAGTATAACCCAATTCATAATCACTATACGTTTTTTGACATATGTTTAGTAAATCAGCAACATATTGTTGGGTATAGAATTTTTGAACCCTTAAACTTTTAATAATATCACTACAATTCATAAAACAACGTTCCTTTGCTATAAAATAAAGATAGGCATGTAACCTATCTATGTTTAAAATATTAGTATAGAGCCAATTAATTATTTTCAATAGGTTCCAAGACTAAAGTGCCAAGTTTGTTTTTCATTTCTGCTTTTTTTTTGAGCCTCTTCTCTTGGTTACATCATTTTTGTTGACAATGACCTTTGAACATTCATCAATTATTTTTTGCAAGTAATCTTCGCTAGTTAAATTTTTAGAACTTTCAGTAAGTTCGGCAGCATCATTGATTTTCCTTATGTTTTCAAAAAATTCAGGTGGGCAAACTGCTTGTTTAGTTGCAGTATCAAGAACAATTTTCATAGTATCAAATCCTTTCTTTTTACAAATTATGACATAATAGTAACAAAAAAGACAAAAAACCGCAGTATTATAGAATTATAAACTCTAAGTAA
This sequence comes from uncultured Clostridium sp., assembly GCA_948470605.1. GTDB lineage: Bacteria > Bacillota > Clostridia > TANB77 > CAG-508 > CAG-269. The sequence continues at coordinate 7,834 of CAOKPI010000053.1, forward strand.
GAGTTAATAACTCTAAAATCAAGAAGAAAACACACTATTACAGAGTGAAAACCTCTAAAATAGAACAAACAACTCTAGTGGAAAAAGAAAAAACGGTAAAACCCTACTCTAATAAAGCTTTGACAACAGAGGAAATAACTCTATTAGCAGAGCAACACACTCTAAAATAGAGTAATACATTCTAAAGGTAAAATATTGACTAGTAATTTACTAATAGAAGCGGAGATGAGAAAGAAATAATTTGTAATCAATGTAATTTTATTATAACTTGGGGTGCGGAAGAACTCAAATATTTGAATTTTAGTTGGTAGTCTTTTATAATGAAAAGGGGAAATATAAACGGTTTGCTAGCGTGCCAACAAAAAATAAATGTTTGAAATCTAGTACAAATTGAAATATAATTAGGATAGAAAAATAAATAAGTGAAATCGCCAAAAGTGAAATATTTAAGAATTTTTTTATATAGTATCTATATATTATTGATACATTAGTTATGAGCAAGTTAAGAACTTGTAACATTTTATAGGAGAAGAAAAATGAATTTAGAAAAAGAAAAAGTAATAGAGAGAATAAAAGAATGTAAAAAATATGGTTTAAATTATTCCCAACTAGCAAGAGCGATTGAATTGACTCCAACTACAATTTATATGTTTGTCAATGGAACATATAACCTATCAAAGCCCAAACAGTTACAAGCCTTGTGTTATATAGAAAATTATATGGAACAAGTAAAAGAACAATTAAGAAAAATAGAACACAAGGGGTTATGCGTAAAATGAAATCATTAGATAAACAAATCCAAGACATTATACAAGATAGTGTTTCTAAAACAATGAATATAAAAGTACCATTACAAAGCAATATGGAAGAAAGAAATTTATTATTAGAAATATTAAGAAATCAAGAAAGGCTAAATAAAAAAATGGAAAGTATATATATGAAAATAGCAATCATGAACAATCAAATTGATAAGATACCTACTAAAGATGATTTTTATTTTTGGAAGAAATAGGGGCATAGTTTTGGGAAAAGAAGCGGAAATTTTATATAAAATAACTATGTTCTGGAAAACGCAGTTAGTGAACACAAAAAATAGAATTATTAAAAGCAAAGGATACATGACTAGAAAAAGGGAAATAAATTCTATTTAAAATAATGATAATTTAAAGTAATAATAATTTAAAGTAATAATAATTTAAAGTAATAATAATTT
>CAOKPI010000054.1 GCA_948470605.1 uncultured Clostridium sp.
TATAATCATCATATCACCCCGCTTCTTTTATGTATTCTAATCCTTTTTCTGTTTTAGTAACTATGTAATTGCTTTTTATTAACTTTTTATATTGTTTTTCAGTATATGTTTTAGACTTGTCCTTTGTTTTTACTGTTATTCCTTTTTCTAATTCCCAATCTTTTAGTGTTTTCTTCATTCTACTTTACCTCGCTTTCTTTGATTTTTGTATGTATCTCTAGTAATAATTTAACAATTGCCTTTATTTCTTTAAATTCTAATATTTCTTCTTTTTTGTTAATAAGATTATTTAATATTTTTTCGTCTTCCTCACGCATTTTTATTCCTCGCTTTCTTTAATTAGTTTGTTTACTGCTCTACTAGTTCGTTTATTCTTCTACTATACTAGTATTTATGCAACAACTATAATCTCTTATCAAATCTATAATCTTTTTTTGCTAATTCATAATCTAAATTTCTTACAATTACTTTATATTTCATCTTTCTACCTCTTTTCTTTTAAATATTTATATATTACTTGCTCTACTTTGCTTAGAGCCTCATATTGCGTTATAAAACGTCCTGCGTGTCTATTTCTTACCTCTGCTCTTATATTCCTTATTTGCATATTATATTGTCTTTTATATTGCTTTGCTAACTGTTCCTTGCTTAAACCTTTTAGCCATTTTTGTATTATTTCTTTGTCTTGCATACTACACCTCTTTGATTTCTCTTTAGATGTAGTATGGCTTATTCTGTTTGTTTTATTGCATAATACTTATATTGCATTTATCGCAACGCAAATGTATATGATTATTTATACTTGCTTTTCCAGCTCTAGCTTTTTCTCCACAATTTGGACATTCAAATTCGTATGTTTTGTTAGCTGTTTTACAAATTGCCCTTGCCTTTTTTATAAGTCTTATTCCTTTTTCAGCTGTAGCTTTCGTTTCTAAATCTATATTCATACTATTTCACCTCCAGTAATTCTTTTAAAATTTCTATTTTATGTTCTTGTATGTATGGGTATCTTGTTCTCTCTTCTCGTATTTCTTCTATCTTTTCTCTTATTTTGTCTTTTAGTATATAATCTTCTTGTAGTGCTTCAACATTAAATGCCATTCTAGCTACATCGTAAATATCTTCACGACTGTAAGTACAAGTTCTAGCAATTTTTTCTGCTGCTTCATAAGAATTTGTATATTTTTTATTTTCTTCTCGTAGTCTTTCTAGTTCTTTTAAGATTCTATTTCTTGCCTTTTTAAATTCTTCATCATTGCCCATGTCTAAATTCTTAAACATTGTTACAGCTTCTTCTAATTCTTTACTTATCATTTTCTCCTTTCAAGATTTTTAAAACATTTTCTAAACATTCTATTTTTATTTTAGTCACTACATCTGTCCCTGTTTTTCCAAAATCAATTACACATTCTAACTTCTCTATCAGTTTTTGCTCTCTTGTTTCTAGTTGTTCTATGTACTTTAATGCACCTTCTAAAATTTCTATGCTTTCTGAGAAATTATTTGTAGAAAAACCATATTCATTAGCTGTTATTGTTCTGCCTAATTCTTCTGTTAATCCTCTTTTAATCTTTTCTATTTCTTCTTTACTTAGCATTGCTTTCCTCCAATTCTTTTATTAAATCCCATTCAGACAATCCATATTTTTTTATACTTTTCTTATTTTGTTTTAGATATTGAATTACTACATCTACATCTATCATTCTTACATCCTTGTTTTCAAAACATATAAGAAAATAAGCATTACATCCTGCATTTTTGCATTTTTTTAATTCATTTACTTGTCTAATATCTTTCTTGACTATATGCCATGTATCTGTTTTACATTCTTTTGCATCAAAACAGTCATGTCTATTAGGTAAAAATATTTCGTAATCAAAAAATTCTCCTTCTAAATATAATCCTTTTGATGTTCTTTTTGCATAATTCTTATGTCCGTGAAATCCTAATTTTTCTATGTAGTCTATTACTTTTTCAATTTGTTTTTCAAAACTTCTTCCTTTTTGCATCTTATACTCCTTTGTAAAATAATCGATTAAGAATTTGACTAGCCTCACTTTTTGTTAATTCATCTACATCTAATCCTTTACACATTCTTTTGATTATTGTTTTCTGTTTTTCACTTGCTTTTGCTTTTCCCCATTTTTTTATTTGTTTTATATCCCATATATATTTTTCATCTGCATAATTTTCACATATGTACTTATATGCTAAATCTAAAGCTTCTTGTATTTTCATTTTTTTGCCATATAATTTTGTTTCTCCTAACTCATCTTGTGCTGGTATTACTAGTTTTTTATTTTTTAATGTTAATACTAAATCGCCGTTTGGCATCTTAAACCAATTTACATTATGTGTATTATATGCTTGTCCTTTTGCCCAAAGATTTACTATTTCTATATTCTTTATCCAGCTCTCTGGTGTATCTGCTATTTGTTTGATAAACTCTGGTAAATCAAACAAATCTCCTTGTATTTCATCTTGCTTTGATTTTGGAACATTTTCCATGTCTATTCCAAGTAAAGTTGGTGCTGTACAAAGATTAGCTCTTCCTGTTGTTCCAACTAAATCTATCAATGTCAACTTGTCTTTTCCTAGATAAAGTCTTAACCCTCTTCCTACCATTTGTGTATACAAGCTACTATTGCTTGTTGGTCTTGCAATCATTACTGTTTCTACAAGTGGCATATCTGTTCCGTTCTGTGAATATCATGCAATTTACAAGTACTGGTATTTCTCTGTTTGTAAACTTTTGTATTATCTCTGCTCTATTTTTTGTATTTGCTGTTACTGCCACTGCTCCATCTATTAGTTTTGCTATGTTTTGTGCATGTTCTACTGATGTTGCAAATATTAAAGTTTGTCCTTTTGCATATTTCTCATATGCTTCTGCTATTGCTCCATTTAATATATCTGTGTTCATTGCTTTATCTAATTCTCCTGTTGCAAAATCTCCCATTCTTCTTGCTACTTTTGAAATATCATATCCAATATTTACTCTTAAACATTCAATGTCTGTTAAGTATTTATTTTGTATTGCCCATTTTAAATCTTTTTGAAATATTATTTTTTCAAACACATCATCTAATCTTACATTGTCGCCGTCTATTTGGTGTTGCTGTAAATCCTAATAGTAATCGTGGTCTAAAATAATTTATTGTTTTCTTATATGATGTTGCTGCAGCATGATGTGCTTCATCTATTATTATCATGTCAAATTCATCTGGTTTGAATTTATCTAATCTATGTGTTAAACTCATTACTGAGGCAATTACAACCTCTTCTCCATTGGAATGTTGACTAGCCATCTCTATTCCAACTGGACAATTATAGTATTTGACTGGTTGTGTTATTAGTTCTTCTCTATGTGCTAAGACTAATACACGACCTTTTCTTTTTATATTGGTAAAAGTTGCTGTTTTACCTAATCCAGTAGCCATCTGAATTAAGTATGCACCAGATTTCAAATTATCTATTATTTCTAAAACTTCTTCTTGATAGTCTCTAAGTTTCAAATCCATTAAGTATCTCCTCCTTCGTTGCATTTGGTATTTTTTCTAGTATTTTATTTAATTTATCTAATAGCTCTAAAACTTTTGGTAAATACTTGTCTGTTTCTTCTAAATGTTCCTCTATGTAATTACATCCGTTATAGTAACGTTGTAAAGTTTGATTATATGTTTCTTTTAATCTTTGCATAAGTTAGTCCTCCTATTTAGTTAAATTAATATCAATCTTTTCTACTGTTGAATAATGTTCTAAAATCCATTTTTCCGAATTTTCATTATTAAACCTAGAATGATAACCTATTTTCGTATTGATTTTTAAAGTTTTTAACTGATATTTTTGTATAAAATTTGTTAATTCATTTTTTATTTTTTCTAACTCTTTTTCCATATTTACTCCTTTTTCCGTATTTTATAGTAACTAATTACGGCTAGTGCCGAAACCATTTTTCCTTTATTTTTCAATATTTCTATCCTTTAGATACGGAATTACGGGTAATTTTTAATTTTAATACTTATATATATAAATAAAAAATAATTTTTTATTTTTTTCTATAATAGATATATTTTTTTATTTATCCGTAACTATATATATTTTATTATTCATATTCTTACTCTTTCTAATCTTTGAATGGTTTCGACTTGTCTCGTAACTTACCCGTAATCACTAGTAACTGCCGTAACTAATTATCAAAATATATATTTTTTATTTTTATAATTCTTTGTTGTGTACCATTTATTTTTGTATTCATTGTATATTCATTGGTTTTTTCGTCTTTTATAACATATCCTTTGTTTGCCATTTTCTTTTTTATTCCATTCCAATTTATATTGTTATCTTCTAATATTTCATAAAGCTTAGTTGGTACAAAATTATAATACATTATCGAGCCCCTTCCATCTGTTGTTTTTTCAACTTTTCCCCAAATTTGTCCAGATGGTGGAAAACTGTTGTTGCTATCATAAAAATTATTTATGTTAGCATTTGCCATATCTATTATTAAATCTATATATCTATCTGCTTCATCAATATCTCTAGTAAAGTAGTCTTTTGCCTCTTCTAACGTTATCGAGTTGTCCCTAAAAATCATCTCTGAGACAATTTTATCTGCAAGCAATATAGTTGCTATACTATTTATTTGTTTTGGCGAATTTTGCTCTTTTTTTAGATTTTCAACTATATTATTGTATTCATCAAATAAATCCCCTTTGTTTTGTATTATTTCAACAAATTCCTTTCCTGCAAATCCATAATTATTTAAAATTGTGTTTACTACTTTGTTTCCATCTTTCACTATTGCTTCGTTTTCTTCTATTTCTATTACTCTATTTTTTACTCCCTCTTTTGATGATGAACTTGTAATCGGTTCTTCTCCAGATAAAATAATAATATTATCCCATTCTGTTGTTTCTGTTAGTCCTCCATCTGCTGTTCCTCTATCTCGACCTTTTCCCTCTGTCAATTCATAAATCAATGTGTCATAGGTTTTATATTTAGTTTTTGTTATTTGTAATTCATCTAATATTAATGGTATATTTCTTAAGAAGTTACAAAGTCTTTCTGATGCTACTTTTGTACTATCTAAACTTGATAACAATTTTCCTTTAGATGGGTTTCCCCATATGCTTGCACATATCATTTGTGCCACTGTTTTACCATTGCTTGATTTTCCCCAAAGATGCACTATAAATGGATTAATTTGAAATGTTTTCACTAATACACTTGCAAAACTTGAAGCCATTAAAAATCTTAGAGTTTGACTACTATTTCTTAGTTTCTTTATTTCTTGTTTCCAAATTTCATAACTTCCTTTTTCTTCTACTGATTCAAATATATTTTTATATGCAATATCTCCATCATATCCATATTTTGATGTGTATGGCACAAAATCTTTATTTACCCAACCTAAATGAGTTATTCCATCTACTACATTCAAATTATTTAACTCTATAATGTCTGATAAGTACATTACTAAATTTTTTGCATTTTCAGAATTTACTTCTATTCCTCTATTTGCTAATTGTATAATTGCAGTATTACTTGCTATTGTTTTTCTTTCCACTATCACATATTGCCATTGTTTTCTTTTATAAAAAGCTAATTGCACTTTTTCTGTATTTGTGTCTATATTATTTATTATTTCTGTTGGTATTATTGGATGTGGACAAGCTTTTATTTTTATTGGTTGCATTGTTGATGTATAATCTAATTTGTAAATGCCTGTATCATCTGCATTCCATTGACCACACTTTAAATTTTCTATTGGACAATCAGTAAATTTTATTATGTTCCCACCTTTAGCTTTTAAATTTTGTATGTATTCTTGATTTTTTTGTTTAAATATACTGTTAAAAGCTCTTATTGTTTTTAGTTCTTTTGCTCTTCCTCTTATTTTTTCTATTATTCTAGTTTTGTTTGAGGTGTTCGGCAAAGCTATTAAATAATCAAATATTTTATCTTCTAAAATACTTTCTGAATTTAATTCCTCTAATTTATACGGTGGATTTTCTTCAAGTAATTGTTCTTCGTATTTTTCATTCAATTTCCTTACACCACCTTTTTTCTGTTTTCTTAAACCATAACCAATCTTCTTCCGTTCCAAAGATTAGTAAATCTATGTAGTATTCTGTTGTTTCTTGTTTTTGCAATTTTTCTATTCCTTGCAAACTGTGCAAATAATTGCACAGTAATTGCAATGTTTTATTATGCCATCTTTTAAATGTTTCTTTTGCTTGCTTAATTTGTTTATATCTATTTAATTCTAAATTAGATGTAGGTTGTCCAAAATCCACTCCTAATGATAAGATATTGTTTATTTGTTTTGTGGCTTCATAGGCATTAATATTTAATAATTTAGATACTAATGTTATACAGTCTCCACCTTCTCCACAGCCAAAGCATTTAAAAATCTGCTTTGACTGTGAAATATAAAAAGATGGTGTTTTTTCTTTATGAAAAGGGCAACATTGTTTCTTCTTGATTCCAAAATATTCTGCTACTTTTACTATATCTGCTCTTTGTTTTACTTCTTGTATTTTGTTCATGAGTTACCTCCTAAAAAGGCAAGTCTTCATCATTATCTGAACTTACTGAATTAACAAAATCTTTAAATGCTTCACCTTTTTGTGGTAATTTCTTTAATTCTGGTACTTTGAAATTTCCATCTTGTATTGCTTTTACAGTCCTTATAAATTTAACTTTAGTAGATGTTCCAATGCTTCCATCCATTTTTTCGTATTCTTCTTCTCCAAATATTGCTCCACACTTTAAATCCTTTAACTTTTTTTCATCCCAATTCCACTTAAATCCATCATTACTAGCCTCTAAAGATGTCATTAATCCTTTTAGAAATCCTACTGTTTTTTCCCCCTCTAGCATTTGCCTATAAATTGCACCTGCTGACCATTTTTTATCTGGGCTTGTATTTTCATCAAATCTTTTCTTAAAATAATCTTTTTTATCTCCCTCTAAAATATCTAACGCTAAAACCAACATCCTTTTTCCACTTTTACTTTTTTCTTCTTTTGCACTTACTATTTTGCAAATGTATCCTCCTGCTTCTAACCTTTCATATTCTCCTGTTATTGCTTGTGCTTCCTCATATCCTTTAACTTTTTCCATTTTATTTTTCCTCCTTATTTAATTCATAATATTCTCTAATAGTTGTATCAACTATTTTTAAATCGTTATCGATTTCTTTATCTGTAAACATTTCAAGTGGTGTCTTGCAAATATCACTTCCATCACTTTGTGTTTTGAAATAATGTTTGCTGTTATCTGTCATACATCTTAAAGCAATTGTAAACATTCCCTCTATACATACCTTTTCATCTAGCAATTTTCCTATTGTTTTAGGCTTTATATCTCCAAAATCATTTTTATCTTCATGCATAATAAAATATACAATTTTATCATCTTTTAGCTTGTTCTTTACAAACTCAATCAGTCCCCAAAAATGGTCTCCGATTTCGTTATATAAGTTAAATACTCCATTTCCTCCACCTGTTCCACTATGTTTGTTCATAAAGTGATTAGTTATTAAATATCCTGCATCATCAATCACAATTGCTTTTTTTTCTGTATTATGTATTGCTTTTAATATTGTTTGATAATCATCTGTACATATAGTGCTTTCAAACTTTTTCTTAAATGGTAATGGCTTTTTTAAAACATTTACTAATGCTAATTCTTTTTCATCAAAATTTCTAAGACTTGTACTTTTTCCACTACCACTTTTTCCGAATTATTAATACTGGTATTCCCATTATTTATCACCTCTCAATCTCTTTTTACGTTCTTCTTTGATTGCCTTTTTCTTTTTGTATATTATTGTTTCTTCTTCCTCTAAAATAGTTTCTGCATGCATAAGTTGTGTATCATCATATCTAGCAATTATCTCTTCATATTTAGTCGATTCCATTTTCTTCCCTCCATTTATTATCGTAATAGCTTTCTTCTGCTATTAATTCAAAAATATTTCCTTCTTCATCGTTTTCTATAAATAAATCATCTTTTATGATCATTGTTCCTCCCTCTTGCATCTGTACTTATTTTGTGTTAAAATAAAAACAGATATGAATTTATATAAATTTATTTTTGTT
>CAOKPI010000055.1 GCA_948470605.1 uncultured Clostridium sp.
TTCCACGTCCTGTAATTGTGAATACGTCTTCAACTGGCATTAAGAATGGTTGGTCAATTGGTCTTTCTGGTGTTGGAATATAGCTATCAATAGCTTCCATTAATTCTTTCATAGGTTTGTAAACTTCTTCATCTGGATTTGTAGATGAACTTTCTAATACTTGTAATGAAGATCCTTTTACAATTGGAATGTCATCTCCTGGGAAATCGTATTCTGATAATAAGTCTCTAACTTCCATTTCAACTAATTCTAATAATTCTGGGTCATCAACCATATCACATTTATTTAAGTATACAACGATGTATTTAACACCAACTTGTCTTGCAAGTAAGATATGCTCTCTTGTTTGTGGCATAGGACCATCAGCTGCTGATACAACTAATACCGCACCATCCATTTGAGCTGCACCTGTAATCATGTTTTTAACGTAGTCAGCATGTCCTGGACAGTCAACGTGTGCATAGTGTCTTGCATCTGTTTCATACTCAACGTGAGCTGTGTTAATTGTGATTCCTCTTGCTTTTTCTTCTGGTGCACCATCAATTGCATCATATGCTTCATATTGTGCCTTTCCTAATAATGATAAATATTTTGTAATAGCTGCTGTTGTTGTTGTTTTTCCGTGGTCTACGTGACCAATTGTACCAATGTTAACATGTGGTTTTGTTCTTTCAAATTTTGCTTTTGCCATTTAAAAATTCCTCCTCTAACTTTTATTTTTTAAATTTAATAACTTTTTAATGCATAAGCATTTTATAATATTTTTACTAAAAAATCAAGTCTTTTTTAATCCTTTTTTGCTCTAGAAGCAACAATATTATCAAAAACTGACTTTGGAACTTCTTCATAATGAGAAGGTTCCATCGTATAAGTTCCTCTACCTTGTGTCTTAGAACGTAAATCTGTTGCATAACCAAACATCTCAGAAAGTGGTACAAAAGAATGAATTTCTTGCATTCCGTCATTTCCGTCCATACCTTCCATTCTTCCACGTCTAGAATTTACATCTCCAATAACATCTCCCATATATTCTTCTGGAACTGTTATTTCCACTTTCATAATAGGTTCTAAGATAACAGCTTTTGCTTGTTTACAACCTTCTTTGAAAGCCATAGATGCGGCAATTTTGAACGCCATTTCTGAAGAGTCAACTTCATGGTAAGAACCATCTACCAAAGTAGCTTTGAAATCGATAACTGGGTAACCAGCTAAGATTCCGCTTTCAGCAGCTTCTCTCATACCTTGTTCAATTGGTTTAATATATTCTTTTGGAACAGCTCCGGCCTACAATTTTACTCTCGAATTCAATTCCTTTACCTGGCTCTAATGGTTCCATTTCAAACCAAACGTCACCATATTGTCCTTTACCACCAGATTGACGAATAAATTTACCTTGTACTTTAACTTTATTTCTAATGGTTTCTTTGTAAGCAACTTGTGGTTTACCTACATTACATTCTACCTTAAATTCTCTTTTCAATCTATCAACAATGATATCTAGGTGTAATTCACCCATACCAGCAATGATAGTTTGACCAGTTTCATGGTTCGTGTATGCTTTAAATGTTGGGTCTTCTTCTGCTAATTTGCCCAAAGCAATTCCTAACTTTTCTTGTGCTACCTTATCTTTTGGTTCGATAGCAACATCAATAACTGGCTCTGGGAATTCCATTGATTCTAGTATAACTGGATGATTCATATCACATAAGGTATCTCCTGTTGTTACCTCTTTGATACCAACAGCAGCGGCGATATCTCCTGCATACACTTTGTCAATATCTTCTCTATGATTAGAATGCATTTGAAGAATTCTTCCGATTCTTTCTTTCTTATCTTTGTTAGCATTCAAGACAGTTGAACCTGATTCTAAGCTTCCTGAGTAAACTCTAAAGAAACACAATTTTCCAACAAATGGGTCTGTTGCAATTTTGAAAGCTAATGCTGCAAATGGTTCATTGTCATCTGTCTTTCTTTCTACTTCTTCACCATTTAAGTCAACACCTTGAATATGTGCAATATCAGTTGGTGCTGGCATATAATCAACAATGGCATTTAACAATTCTTGAACACCTTTGTTTTTGTAAGAAGAACCACAAGTTACTGGTACAATAGTGTTAGCAATGGTTCCTGCACGTAATCCTTTTTTGATTTCTTCTTCAGAAAGTTCTTCTCCTTCTAAATATTTCATCATTAATTCTTCATCTTGTTCAGCAACAGATTCTATCATTTTGTCATGATATTCTGTAGCTAAATCCTTCATATCATCTGGAATATCTGTTTCTTCAATCTCTTTTCCTTGCTCATCTTTATGAATAAAAGCTCTCATTTTAATTAAATCTATAATTCCTTTGAAATTATCTTCTGCCCCAATTGGTAATTGAATTGGTACAGCATTTGCTTTTAATCTGTTTTTTAATTGGTCTACGCAAAGCATGAAATTAGCTCCCGTAATATCCATTTTATTAACATATACCATTCTTGGTACACTGTATTTGTCAGCTTGTCTCCAAACGGTTTCTGTTTGTGGTTGTACACCACCTTTGGCAGCTAAAACTGTTACAGCTCCGTCTAATACCTTTAAAGACCTTTGTACTTCTACTGTAAAGTCAACGTGTCCTGGTGTATCAATAATATTAATTCTATTATCATTCCAGAAACAAGTGGTACAAGCAGATGTAATGGTTATACCTCTTTCTTGTTCTTGTTCCATCCAGTCCATGGTTGCTGCACCTTCGTGAACTTCTCCTATTTTATGTGTTTTTCCTGTATAAAATAGAATTCTTTCTGTTGTTGTTGTTTTTCCGGCATCAATATGTGCCATGATTCCTATATTTCTAGTTCTTTCTAGTGGGTATGCTCTTCCTGCCATTTTTTTATTTTCCCCCTTTCGGTTTTTCTTTTATCCATTGGTTTACTAAATTTTTGTCAAAAGCAGTAAAATGTGTATTTTGCTGATACTGTTAAGCTTTAGGTGTTACAGTATCAGTATGCAAATGAATTTTAATTCATTTGCCTCTATTAATTACAATCTGAAGGTGTACAATGGTACATCGAATTGTTTAATTATTTCTGAAAATGTGCAGATTGCTACTTTTCACAAAAATTCTACCACTTGTAGTGTGCAAAAGCCTTATTAGCCTCTGCCATTCTATGTGTATCTTCTTTCTTCTTAAATGCTCCACCGTTTCCAGCAACAGCATCCATTAACTCACCAGCCAATTTTTCAGCCATAGTTTTTTCATGTCTATTTCTAGCATAGGTTACAATCCATCTTAATCCTAAAGTTTGTCTTCTTTCTGGTCTAATCTCTAATGGAACTTGATACGTAGCTCCACCCACTCTTCTTGCCTTAACTTCAAGAACTGGCATAACATTTTCTAAAGCTGCTTCAAAAACTTCTAGTGGATTTTTTCCTTCTTTTTCTTTAATAATGTCAAATGCATCATACACGATTTTTTGAGCAACTGATTTTTTACCATCTAACATGATGTTATTTACTAATTTTGTAACAACTTTGCTATTATAAATTGGATCTGGTAATACTTCTCTTTTTGCTATATATCCTTTTCTTGGCACTATTCTTCCCTCCTTTTATTTGTGTAAGGGGACTCATTTTCCTTTCCTGTCATTGTCACTAGGGATAAAATACATTCCCATACTCGTGAACAAATGATGTTAAGTTCTATGTTTCCTCCTCTTTGATGCCTCATAAAAGCATCTCGGTACTCTCAAGAAAGTTTTTCTTTCTTGCGCATAGCACTTATCTATCTATTCTAAATTTAAGTACCTTAAGTTTAGACAAAATAACAAGCACTACATTAATATTCTTAAAACAAATTTAAAGTAGTAAATTGTGCAATTGCTGATATTGTTAAGCTTTAGCTATTACAATATCAGTATGCAAATGATTTCAATTCATTTGCCTCCGTTAAATCTAAGTTGAAGGCGTACGATGGTACGTCCAAATTTGTAATTAATAACGAAATTGTGCAAGTTTCTGCTTTCAATTTGTTTTCTGTTAAATGAAGCAAATTAGGTATATTGTGCATTATCAATATTTTTTATAAGCTGAAGGCGTACGTTGGTACGTTGAAGGTTATAAGAAATGTTGAAAATGTGTAAGATTCCTGATTTCATTCATTTAACTATTTTTTTGGCTTCTTCGCCCCATACTTCGAACGCGCTTGCATTCTATCTTTTACACCTGCTGTATCTAATGTTCCTCTGATGATATGGTATCTAACACCTGGAAGGTCTTTTACCCTACCACCTCTAATTAATACAACACTGTGTTCTTGTAAGTTATGTCCTATACCTGGGATATAAGATGTAACTTCATAACCATTAGAAAGTCTAACTCTGGCAACTTTTCTTAAAGCTGAGTTTGGCTTTTTAGGGGTAACTGTTTTTACGACAGTACACACACCTCTTTTTTGTGGTGCTCTATTATTGGTTAATTTTTTGTTTTTAGAGTTCCATCCATGTTGAAGTGCTGGCGCAGTTGATTTTGTTACTCCTGTTTTTCTTCCTTTTCTTACTAATTGATTAATTGTTGGCACTTAAATTTCACCTCCTATTTTTTAATTTCATAGTTTTCTTTTTGTTTTCTCGTAATATTTCTAAAATATTACGAGTTTAAAAAAAGAATTAAACCGTTACGGAATCGCACACTACGTGCAATTTATGATAACGGTTTATATTGTATCATGGTTATTAAAATAAGTCAAGGAAAACCCCAGAACTTTTATAACAAACGTTCTGGAGTTTTCTCCTTTGTACTCTTTATGATTTTGGCATTTTTGGCATTTTTCCACTAGAAAAGATTGCTTCTATTGCCATTCCTATCAGCCAGAAAACTAACAGTAATCCCATTCCTGTCAGAATCCCCACGATATTGTCCCATAAAAAATTCAACATCGCTAATAGGGAAACATGGGTTCCTATCCAACCAATCGCTCCTACCAAAAGCATTATGAGTGCTACACATAGTAATCCTTTCATAATCTTTACCATTGTTGATTCCTCCTGTTTTTAATTACTATTATCTACTACCACCCAATTTTGTACCTAGTTAAATTATAACATTTTTATGTAAATATTGCAAATTTTTTTATTGTAAAAATTACCCTATTTTAATTTTGCGTTTATCTTTAGAACAACAGTGAGATGATTGAATTTTTTTACCTTTTAGATTAGTTTTCATGCCACGCCCGTTGTTTGCTTACTAAAATTACAATGCAATTTTGCTATCATATAAAATAAGACAAGAGAAGCAATGCTCCTCTCGTCTTATTTTCAGATGATTTCAACCCCTTACTTGCTAACTATTTTCTTCATACACCCATACACTCCTATGTACCAGGTATACTCACCATCAACTGGTTCGCAATATTTTTTGTTAATTGATAACAAATTTTTGCGATTTTTCAAATAGTTTTTTCTAAGATTTTTTGCTGTCTTCTCTAAATTTTCTTGGACAGTTCTATAAGTAATTAATTTTCCTTCTATATTACTTTGTCCAGTAAAATTTTTTCGTTTGATAGCTAAATCGTAACTACACCAGTCACTCTCGTGTGCCATTATGCTCAACAAGGCAACCTCATCAACTTGATATTTTTGTCCTAAATGCCAAATAAATGAGGCCTTTTTTTGGAAGATACCTTGAGGATCTTTTCCTGGCAATTTTTTAGAGATTCCCTCAGCTAATAACATAAAATCCTCTTTGGATAAACCTGATGGATGTGATATATCCATATGAATATTCATTTTCTTTCTATATCCTTCTATAGTTATATAGACCTTCTTAAACTTACAAATCAACTCTGTTTTTTTCTTGTTAGCTGATTTTGGTTTTTCAGTTACATCTGGAGTTTTATTAATTTCCAGTTGAGCTTCTGTTTCAATTGTTGCAGTTTCTAGAGTTTCTACTTTCTCACTCTCTACAGAAACTACTGCCATAGGTGCTTTGAAATCAGTAGCAAATAATGATGTTCCTGTCGAAACAGAAACATTCCGCGATGACATCATTACACTCGCATAAGTGTTAATATTAAATGAACTCCCTGTCACATAGTGGCAAAGTAAACCTAAAATAACTGCTACTATAAATACCTTCACTAATATCAATGACGTTTTCCGCTTTTGTCCTTTCATCTTGACTCCTTTCTTGTGAAATGTTCTTTTAATAAGTAAAAGAACATAGTTTTTAACTGCATTATGTTTATTTTAACATAATAAACATAAAATGTCAAAATATGTATGGCAACGCCAGAAATAAAGATTATATTTTTCTATTTATATCTAATTTTTTCTTACACTAAGACTTTTGGATATATTTCATAAGACTTGGTGAATATTTCATCTTTCTAATTCTTCTTTATCATCCATACCCTTTAATATTTTTTCCATTTGTCTTTTTTCATTATCTTCATCTCGTAAAATTTTGTCTATTTGTTCCCTTGTTAGTCTTCCAGATTTTCTATCTTGTGTATCGTTTGCATCATCTGCTGGCTTTGAATCTGGATCCGGTTTTGGCTCTAATTCTGAATCCATACCCTTTAATATTTTTTCATCATCTGCTAATCGGATAGGGTTTGAATTTGGCTCCGGTTTTGGCTCTAATTCTGATTCATAAATCGGATTATTAGGATTCAATCTTTGATGAAATTTATTTTTATTATCCTCTATTAAATCATATTTAATTCTTATTAACCCTGACTCTTCTTCCCATTGAAAATTTTGTAGCTTTTTTCCATTTTCACCTAATGCCCTTTTAAAATATGTCATAGCCAATGGGTCTTTTGACAATATTCGTTCCCAAATCATTTCAGCAGGTTCCATCATCTCATGTATATCATTCATTTCATATTCATTAGCCTTCAAAGCTTCTGATATAAATTGTTCTTGCATCTGCTTCAAAAATTCTTCATCTGATAATTTTTGAAATTTAAACGATAATTGTCTAAAAAGAAATAATGCAGAACCTATATATGATTTTTCTTCTTCTGTCATTTCACTTAAAGATTTCACTTTTTCTCTTCCTGTTGGTTCAATCTCACCATCTCGTAACATATATTGTCGACATATTTTTTTATTTCTGCTAATGTATACATATTATTTCCTTCTTTCTATATTTCTATTTCCTCATCACTACGGTCAGAATCTTCTTCACGGTCTTCTTTTGGTTTTTGTGCTACTGGATCAGTATACTTTTTTATTAATTGGTATACTCCTATTTCTTGGTCTTCTGATAATCTATCTTTATTGTTTTTGTCTAACTTTCTACTAGCATTTACTCTTTCTCGAAATGCATTAAAGGCATCTTCTATGGTTGCTTTATTTCCATCTTCATCATATACCATTTTGTTATATTCCTTTGCTATTATATGTGCCTCCGTATTTTCTGGAATTTGTTTTATCCTTCTAGACAACAATTTTTTTCCGGGCTTGGTTTTTAATAATTTACCCTTCACCAAGCTTCTTAATGGCTTAAGAAGCTTCAACCATCTTAGAACTTTTTCAGTTTTCGTTTTGAATGGTTCATATTTTCCTTGCATTTTTCCAAGTTTTTCTTGTTTTGCAATTACTGCATTTCTATGTATTTCCGATTTCTCTTTCAAATTTACTTCGTTTCTGTTTAATCTATCCCAGAACTTAACTTTAGATAAGTCTTCCATATCATATGTAATATCTATTCCATCATAGTCGTTACTAGCTTTTAAATTTTGAATTTTGTTTACATGCCTTCTAAACAACTGCTGTTTTTTATCTATTTCCATACTTGTTGCAAAAATAGCATGTACAACTGTCATGTCTAAAAGTCCCTCTCTTACTAATTCCTGTATTGTTTTCACATATTTAGATTTAATACTAGTGTGGGTTATTAGGTATTCTTCTAAGGCTTCATCACTAAAAGAATTTATCCCTACACCATATTTTATATGTTCCTTTGACACTTTATACTTTTTTCCATCATATTCAACTGTTCCATCACGACCAATACGTATTTTACATTCTGGTTCAGGTGGTGTCTGTGGCGGTGTCTGTGGCGGTGTCTGTGGCGGTGTTTGTGGTGGTGTTTGTGGTGGTGTCTGTGGCG
>CAOKPI010000056.1 GCA_948470605.1 uncultured Clostridium sp.
AATTTTTATTTTGCAAAATCTTTTTACTACTAACAATACCTATTAATCAATTTGGGGTATAGGTAAAATCGTTAAAACTTAATATTAATTTACATAGTCCCTCTAACCTAATTAAGTCTAACTTTGTTTTTAATTGCTTTGTTAATTTCATAAAAATCCCCCACTTTTTTAACCTCCATAGTATATCATATATCGACATTTTTCTCAACATTTCCTTTATTAGCATATTTTCAAAAACAAAAGTTCTGTTTTTTGTCAAAAACTATTGATTTTTTGTATATTTTTGTTATAATAAATCATACTAGAAAGGATGTTTGATATATGCAAGAATTATTAAATATTTTAAATGATACTAAAAGTACTTTAGATAATTATTATGAAGTACATAGAAATGAAGATTTTTCTAATAAGAAAAATACTCCTAAAGATTATCTTGAATGGATTGATAAGAAAACTAAAATTATAATGAATTCTCCAGAATTTATAGAAAAGTCAAAAGAATATATCGTTCGTGGAGATGTAGTTTGGGTTGAATTTGGATTCAACATAGGTGAAGAATTTAGTGGTAGACATCCTGCTGTAGTTTTAAAAAATGGTGGAAAGACATTGCTTGTTTTACCTATTACAAGTAAGCAACCCACAGAAAAACAACTTGCTAGTAAAACTTATGTTGAACTTGGTAAAATATATAATTTTAAAACAATGAAAAGATGGGTAAATATATTTAATATTAGTCCTATAAGCATTGAAAGAATAGATTTTACAAAGAAAAAAGGAAATATTAAGGGAGTTGATTTAGACACTATATCAAAAGCATTTTTAGATTCTGACCTCTTTAAATACAGACCTTCTAAAAATAATTAATGATTACTCAAAATTTTTGCATAAAATTCTTGATTTTTACATAAAAATATAGTATCATTTAATTAATAGGAAATCTATTTAATTAGATGACTGAGAAGGCTCATTTCGGTGAGCAGTTATGATTTAGAATGTAGCTTATATAGAAATATATGAGCTACAGTTTTTTTATTCTTAAATTTATTTAAAAATGTTGCTTTTTGCTAAAATACCTATTATAATTTTATTACATTTAATTGTTGCACACTTATAAAGTGTGGAGTTTGTTTCATCTTTTATAAAGATGCTTAAAAGCCTTCTATCAAAAGAAGGCTTTTACTTAAACTATAAATAACATTCTACTTTTCAAATGTAACTACTTTAATATTGCACAATCCTTTTAATCCCCATTTTCCACGAGTTCTTCCTAAACCTGATTTCTTCACTCCTCCAAATGGATTATATGGTGCAGAATATGCTAAATTATTGCAAGCCACCATCCCAGTCTTTAATTCTTTACTTATTTTCTCAAAATTTTCTTTATCAGTAGTAAATACATATCCACCTAAACCATAGATAGTATCATTTGCAAGTTCAATTGCTTCTTCTATTGTCTTAAATCTAACAATAGGTAATATTGGTCCGAATACTTCTTCTTTCCATACTTTCATATCTTTTGTAATATTTGTTAAAATTGTTGGCTCAAAATAATTTTCTTTTTCTTCTGGTTGTTTTCCACCACAAATAACATTTGCACCTTTATTTATTGCATCATCAAATTGCTCTAACAAAGTATTAATTTGCTTTTCATTTACAATAGGTCCTATCGTAGTATTTCTATCAAGTGACTCTCCTATAATTTGTGATTCAGCAATATTTTTAAGTTTTTCTACAACTTCATCAAATACATTTTCATGAACGATTAACCTTTTTAATGCATGACATAATTGTCCACTATTTGAAAATTTCTTTTTAAATATTCCTTGAATAACATTATCAATATCTGCATCTTCGCATACAATTCCTGGTGCAGACCCTCCTAATTCCATAAGAATTGGAATCATTTTATTTGCTGCTACTTTATATAGATATTCTCCTGTTTTTGTATTTCCTGTAAAACAAATCATATCAATATCTTGCTCTACTAAGAAACTTCCTATTTCTTTTCCACCAAATACAAATTGCCATACTCCT
This sequence comes from uncultured Clostridium sp., assembly GCA_948470605.1. Taxonomy (GTDB): domain Bacteria; phylum Bacillota; class Clostridia; order TANB77; family CAG-508; genus CAG-269. The sequence continues at coordinate 2,035 of CAOKPI010000056.1, forward strand.
TCTGGTAATCTTGAGTTATTCAATATTTTTTCTAAAAGTTTATAAAGAAGTGGTAAATTAGGATCTGGTTTACTAATTACTGTATTACCAACAATTAGATTTTGAAAGGCTATTGCACAACATAATGAAAATGGATAATTAAATGGCGAAATTGCTACAACTATACCTTTTGGTTCATAAAAAATTTTTTGTATTTCTTTATCACTTTCAAATGTTATTTCTGGAGCGATACAGTTCTTTGCATTTTCTAAATCCCATTTTATATTTTTTAATGTAGACTTTATTTCGTTCTCTGATTGAACAATTGGTTTTCCCATTTCTAATGATATTAAATTTGCGATTTTATCTGTATTTTCTTCTAATTTGTTATATATTTCTTCTAATATTTCAATTCTTTTATCAATATCTAAGTTAGCCCATTCAGTTTGTACAGACTTTGCTGAATTTACTTTTTCTATAACTTCTTCCTTTGTGGTTTCTTCAATTTCTCCTAAAACTTCTTTATTTGATGGATTAATAGATATAATTTTCATATATTATATGACCTCCCTAAAAAAATTTCTTATAATTTATTTTCTATTCTCATTTAAATAATTTTCTATGTTACTAATGATTTGTTTCGTAGCCCTCTTATAGCATTGTTTTGTATCTCCTGTAATCATATCTGTATATATTACATTCTCATAATCTAAAATTTCTTTTATATCATCATTAACTGTAGGTTTATCACATATATAATAATTATTTTTATTTTGTAACCACTTCTTTAAAGATTCTATCTCATAACAATAGCCAATTGAAGTATTTACAATTATTTTCCCATCTCCATATATATCTAAATTCTCTTCTCCTATAAGACATACATTTCTATTTAAATTAATAGAAATAATATCTACTGTAGATAATAATTCTTTTAATTCTAAATATTTAATTCCATTTTTTTCTTCGTTTTCTTTTCTTGTTCTGCTATAGTAATAAACATCAGATCCTAATAATTTAAATGTTTTTGCAATTCTACTTCCAATATCTCCCAGACCTAATATTCCTACTTTTATATCTGTTAAATCTAATTGTTCATCTTTCCATGCTTTGTTTCCAAATCCGTGAATTAGATTAATTACTTGCGAAATTGTAAATTCGACAACACCATTATCTCCATGTCCCTTTAAATGCGAAAAAGAAATACCTTTTTCTTCTACTGTATCTATATCTACTTTTGAATATTGTTTTCCATAAAAAGAACAACACATTGCAATATATTTTAAATTTTTACAGTTATTTATTATGTTACTATTTATTACAGTTTTATATGATACTAAAATGCAATCAGCATCTCCTATTCTGCTAATAGTATCTTCATCATTAACAGTATCTGTATCATAATATATAAATTCTTTACAGTACTTTTTTAATTCTTCTACTCCCTCTTTAGTTAATAACACTGGTTCCACTATTACAATTTTATTAAACATATATTTTCAACTCCTTAATCATTCTCAATTATTTCTACTAATATTCCATCTGGATCATTAATAAAGAAATATTGTTTTCCTAATCTTCCTCTTTTTATATCTATATTTTTGCAGATATAATTTTGTATTACAAACTCTTTTGCTTTTTCAATATCATCTACACCTAATGCAAAATGCTTTGTTCCTAGTATTGGCAAATCTGTTGCTGTTGTCTTTGCTGTTTCTGGTAATTTTATATATTCCTTATAACAAAATATTTCTAAAACTGTATTATTTAGTTTTAGCATATTTATTTTTATACTATTATCTTCTGCTTTCCATGATTTAAACTCTTGAAAACCAAACTTTTTATAAAATTCTATACTTCTATCAATATCTGTTACACTTATTGCAACATGATTTATATTAAACATAATCATCATCTCCTATTAATTTTTTCTTCTTAATTTATATCACAAATTAACAATTTTTCATAGTGTTTTACCAATATTTGCAAAACATATTTATCCTTACATTTGCTTAAGTGCCACAAAATCTCCAATAGAAATAATGTCAAGAGCAAGTGATAACGAGTTCATTTTACTCTTGATATTATTTTTATTGGAGATTAGAATTTGTCTGCAAATGTATAGGATAAAAAAATAGACATCAGCACATATCTACTGACACCTAATTTTATAAAGATTCTCTATAACTCATTTTAATAGATTTTCTCTAACAGTTGAAATACCTAGTTTTGCCTTATATCTACTTACCAACACAACCTATACCTGTTATACTTACTGTAGATACAATCGTAAATTTTTCAGTATTTCAAACACTTTGCTCGATTTTCTAAATTTTCATTTATGTGTTTCCACTTACCACTTAAACAACTACTTTAACTTTCACACCTAAATTTTGATGTTTTTCTTTCCCAAATCTGCCTTTCTCCTCAAAAGTTATAATCTCTGAAACCATATCAAAATCAAGCATTACATGTCTTCTTTTAGTTGTAGCACTGCCACGCACTCCACGTGGCTAACACAGTCAGCATGAACATAAAAATTTTCCCTGTATATGCACTGTGAATATGTGCTTTTTAAAAAATCACAATTTCACTTGATAATTCAATATTTCTTATATACTCCTAGTCCATTTACAAGTCTACTTGTATATACCTAATATTCTAATAAAAAAATAAACTAAATTCATCTTTTGGTTTATTATAACATATTATTATGATTGTAAACTACTTTTACTCTTATTTTATCTATTAATTTTTTAGTCTTTCCTACTCCATTAGGTTCAAAATTAACTATTTTTTGATTACTAAAGAAATCTAGTATAATATCTTCTCTACTATAAGTTGTCTCTTCTTTTACTTCTTCTTGTATCTCTTGCATTGAATTTTTATACTCATCTCCATTTTTCAGTACAAAAATTACTGCTAATGGATCATCTTCTTGACCTATTATAATCTTTTTTACAATAGCTTCAAATACATCTTTATCAAACTTTGGCATAATTTTACTATTCAATAGGATTTTTTCTATTTTTTGCAAACCAACTTCTATATTTGTCTTATCTTCTTTTTCTAATGTTAATAATTCCATATCGTGTTGTAATTTTTCTTTCTTTTTATCTAAATCAGTTTTTTTAGTTAAATAAACAGTTTCATCAATATTTCCTTCAATATGTAAATCAACTAGCATTCCCATTTTTTTATTAACTTCATCTATCTTATTTGATATTTCTTTAATTAAAGGCTCATTTGAAGTATCTTTAGAAATACTTTTAATTTTCTTCATAAATTGTGCTATTACTTCTGTATCATTCCTACATAGTAATTCATAAGCATCAACAAAACATTTTTCTAAAACATCTTCTCTAATTCCTTTGCATTTAGGACACTTTTTCATACCTTCTTTAACTGATGACATACACTGCCATGTTCTTTTTTCATTTTTAGTTCCTGATGCCCAGCATCTTCTTGTAAAAATAGAACCACAAAAACCACAAAAAATTCTACTACTAAAAGGATATTTTCTACTATAATTTCCTTTTCTTCTTCCACCATTTCTAACTTCTGACCTCTTTTTGAGTATTTCTTGAGCTTTATTCCATATTTCTTCACTAATAATTGCTGGATGGTGGTCTTTCACATAATATTGATTCTTCTCTCCATAGTTTCTTACTCTTTTATGTGTTATTGGATCTGTTGTATATGTTTTTCCCATTAACAAATCACCCTTATAAACAGGATTTTTAATAATTCCTAATGTTGTATTTTCTCTCCATCTATCAAATCCTCTTGGAGATGGTATTTTCATTTCTGTTAATTCTTTTGCTATAGTTTTTGCTCCTACTCCTTTACAGTATCTATCATATATATGTTGTACTGTTGGTGCTTGTTCTTGATTAATAACTAAATTTTTTGTTTGTTTGTCATAATCATATCCATAAGCTCCTTGATTTCCTATCATCTCCCCTCTTTTCATTTTCATTTCTATTCCTAATGTAACATGTGATGAAATAGTCTCACTTTCTTGTTGTGCTACTGAACTTAAAATTGTTAGTAATAATTCTCCTGCCATTTCTAAAGTATTGATATTTTCTTCTTCAAATATAACTGCGACATTTTTTTCTTTTAGCATTCTTACATACTTTAGAGTATCTAATGTATTTCTAGCAAATCTTGAAATAGATTTTGTTAAGATAATATCTATCTTTCCATCTAGTGCATCTTGTATCATTCTCATAAAATCACTTCTTTTATAGTCTTGTGTACCAGAAATTGCTTCATCTGCATAAATGTCTACAAATGTCCAATTTATATTATCTCTTATCTTTTTTTCATAATATTTTAGTTGTGATTCATAACTATTTTTTTGGTCTTCTGAATCAGTACTAACTCTACAATAAGCACCTACTCTTAAACGCTCTCTTATAATTGTTCCATTTATTCGGTCTATTCGTCCAATAGCTTTTTCTATTACTTGTACTTCCACTGTTTCCTCCTTTTAAGAAGGACAATTCTACATTAATATTATCACTATTTTTATCTATCACCTATTTCAAAAAAAATTTTTCAAATTATAGCAATTTTAATTGATATTCTGCTAAAATCTGCCTTTTTAATTCCATATATGTAGAATTTGATATTATTTTCATTTCATAGATTCTATTTAACAACGATAATTCTGTAATTCTTCAATAGCATTTTCAACAATTCTCTTTTCTTCGTTATATTCTTTTAGTTCAAATACTCCATTGATATATGCTTTTTTAATTCTTTCCAGTTTACTATTTTGTTCTTTTATTTCTTTTTCTAGTTGTTCTTTAGGCTCATCAAATTTTTGCTTTATCATAGGCAAGAAGAATTGATTTACAACAGAGTCATATTCTACTAATTCACTAATAAACTGATTGAAATAGTCATTGATAACTTTCTCTTTAAACTCAATTTTGCAGTCATTACAATAATAGTAAAAATAAGCATTACCATTTTTCTTTGTAGTGGCTTTTCCACCTAATATTCTGTTACATTTAGGACATTTCAATTTTTGTAAATATAAATAGGTTAGTGTCCTCTGGTAGCTCCTAGAGTTTTTCTTTTTCTGTACTTGACAGTCTGACCACATTTCTTTTGAGATAATAGGCTCTACCACATCTTCATAATAAGTTGGGTGTTTTGTTCTTTTTCCGTGAACAAAATCGCCTTTATATATTTCATTTTCAAGAATAGCCATTATAATATAAGTCAAATATTCTAACTACAATATCTTTAGTGGAATAATCTATTACAAGCCTTTTATCTTCGTGCTTATAGCCTAATGGGGCAACGTGAGGAATATGTCCTGATTTTATTGCTCCTGCTAGTCCTATTTTTGTTCTTTCGCTAGTTCTCTCAATTTCATTTTGACTAACACTCATTAAAAGTCTTGAAATCATTTTGCCATTTGCACTTGTAGTATTTATCTCATCATTTACACAGTCTAAATAGGCATTATTCTCATCTAAAAAGGTCATTAAATTTTCCCAATCATAAATACTTCTTGTTATTCTATCTAGTTTTAAAGCAACAATAGTATTTATCTTTTTTGCTTTTATATCACTTTTTAATCTCTCAAACTCTGGTCTATGATTACCAGTTTTAGCACTTATTCCAGCATCTTCGTAATAGTCTATTATCTCATAGCCTTTGAATTTACAAAAAGTTTCTAATCTTTCTCTTTGTTCTGGAAGACTAAATCCCTCGCGGGCTTGGTCTTCGGTGGAAACTCTTAAATATAACCCACATTTTTTCTTTTCTTCGTTCATTTTGTATAACCTCCTAACTTCAAAAAAAGAGACATCAAAGTACAATACGAGTACTGCTGACATCTCTTAAATCCATTTATCATAAACTAAAATATAATAATGCAATATAAT
>CAOKPI010000057.1 GCA_948470605.1 uncultured Clostridium sp.
AAGGTTTACAATCTCACTTTGTTCGATTGCATAAGACAGTCGTACGGCTCGCTTATGCTTCGCCTACGACTGTCTTAATTTCTTCAAATCTTTTGATTTTTTGTGTTGTGGTTTTTATTAGGTCTTTGTCTGTTATTGTAATTTCTCTGATATATTTATAAGCTGGCATTGTCTTATTTACTTTCTTTACTTCTTCCCAAATCTTTTCTTTTAGTTTTTCTTCTTCTGAAGTTCCGTAAATTTCTTCTACTAGTTCTTTGTCATAAACAATTTTAGCACATATCTTATAGTCTCCATCCTCTTCTGGTCTTCCATAAACAAAACTTTCTTTAATTCCTTCTATTTTATTGATTACAGTTTCTAATTCTTCTGGATAAATATTTTTTCCATTTTTTAAAACAATCACAAATTTTTTCCTTCCAGAAATGAAAATATAACCGTCTTTATCAATCTTAGCTAAATCTCCTGTATGTAGCCATCCATCTCCATCAATTGTTTCTTTGGTAGCTTCTTCGTTATTATAATACCCCATCATAACAGATGGACCTTTTACGACTAATTCTCCAATTCCTTCTTCATTTGAATCTACTACTTTTACCTCTAAACTTGGAAAGGCTTTTCCAATAGAACCTAGTCTTCTATATTTATCATCTTCTGCTGCAATAACGGGTGAAGTTTCTGTTAATCCGTAACCTTGATACATCCTAAATCCTAATTGGTTAAATCCCTTTTCTGTCTCTGGGTCTAAAGCTGCTCCTCCTGCAACAAATAGTTGCACTTTTCCTCCTAAGTTATCATGTATTTCCTTAAATAATTTCTTTCTAATATCAATTCCAAATTTCAATAAAAATTGACTTATTTTAATCCCTTTTTGTACGGTTGCCAATTTGCCCTTTTTCTCAATCGTTTTCATTACTTTTTTATACATGGTTTCAAAAAGAATAGGAACCGAAATCATAGTTGTTATTTTGAATTCTTTAATATTATCTGCTATATGTCTAATTCCTTCACAAAAAACAATCGCAGAACCTTTTGACATAGGATATAAAAATCCTACTGTGCATTCAAAAGTATGATGTAATGGCAAGAAAGATAAAAATACATTTGTTTTGTCTATTGCAATCGTAGAACCAATATCAAATATATTAGCACATATATTTTTATGAGATAACATAACCGCTTTTGACATAGCAGTAGTTCCTGATGTAAATAACATACTTGCCATTTTTTCATTATCTATTTTAGCATTTAAGAATTCTGTATTTCCTTCCCCTATTAATTTTTTGCCTCTACTAACTAATTCAGTTTGACTGTAAATACCATTTTCTTCTTTTTCTAAATCCATGGATATAAAATATTTTACATTGGTATTATTTTTCGTTCTAATTTCCTTCATAATGTTATCATAAGCCTTTGAATAAAAAATAGCTTCTACCTCTGAACGTATCACTAAACTCTCTATTTCATTATCTGGCAAGGCTTTATCCAATGGCACAACAATTCCTGTTCCTGTAATAACAGCTAAATAAGCCATACCCCACTCATATCTATTTTCTGATATAACAGCAATTCTTTTATCTTTTAGCCCCATATCCACTAAAGCTGTTCCAAGACAATTGATATCTTCTCTAAATTCTTTGTGCGTAATTTCTCTAAATTCTCCTGGAATATCTGTTTTATATCGATACGCTGGTCTGTTACCAAATTCCTCTCCTGACTTTTGCATCATTTCTTTCAAATTCTCATATTTAGCTATTTTATGAATTGGCTCTCTCATTTTACCTTCAACCCTTCTATTACTGTATTCTCAAATTCTTTATATAATTTCATAATATCTGTCTTTTCCTCTTCTCTTGTTTTATACACTAAACTCGAACAAATTAGACCATAAATTTCAGAGGCAATTGCTTGTGCATTTCCTTTTTTGATTTGCCCTACTTTCATTCCCTCTTTTACAATATCTTCTATTTGACTAATGTATTCTAAAATATGTTTTTGACATTTTTGATGTCTTTGCTCATGTCCCCAAAACTGACTCAATAAAATAGTAATCAAATCTTCATATTTTATTACAATTTTTATCTGAATTAACACAATAGCCTTAATTTTATCAATATAATTAGAAAACTTGGCTGTTTTTATATCCACACTATTTTGTAAAAGCTTAATTCCTTCTTCTACTAAAAAATTAAAAATTTCTTCTTTGCTAGAAAAATGATAATATAATGTTCCTTTTGCTACTCCTACTGTTGCCGTTATTTCCTCGATACTGGTAGCATCATATCCTTTTTCAGCAAATAATTTCATTGATGTTTCAAATATTTTTCTTTTCGTTTTATTCATATTTTTAACATCCTCCCCAAGTTTAATTTGGTTACAATCGTTTTTATTATATAGTTTATTCGACTTTTTTGCAATAGTTTTTATGTTTTTTGAACAAGTTGTTCAGTTTATTATTCTTCTCCCATTGTTTCTAATTTTCTCTTAAAAGTTTATGTGTTTTTTATGCAGTAACAAATCGGGGAGACCAACAAGCTTACAGTCTGTTTAAATAATATTAATTATTTTTATAAATTACATACAGACTGTGCGATGTTGGGAGTTACAAATAAAAAACACATAAACTTTTAACAAAAAGAATAAATTTAATAACTATTAAAAATCAAACATTTTTTGTCAATTTCTCTTTACTTTTTGTCACAACTAATATAAAATAATCATAAATTGGACATACTAACGAAAAAGTTAAAAAACATAGATACATAGGAAGGAATGTGAAAACAAATGAAAAGCAAAAACGAATTAAATTACACAGATTTAAAAATGACTTGTAACACCAATTTATTCAAATTTAAAACCACGCAAGAATTAGAACCAATCCAATCTGGAATTGGACAAGACCGTGGAATTAGAGCATTAGAATTCGGATTACAAGTAGATGTAAAAGGATATAACCTATATTTAGAAGGACCAAGCGGAGTTGGTAAAACCATGTACACCAGAAATTACCTAGACAAAATTGCTCCCAAAAAGAAAACACCTTCTGATTGGTGTTATATCTATAATTTCAATAATCCAAACGAACCTATCGCTGTTGAATTACCAGCTGGTCAAGGAAAAGAATTTAGAGACTCTATGGATGGATTTATCAAAGAAATCCGAAAAGACATTCAAAAAACCTTCAATAATGATGATTTTGAAAAAGAAAAAGCTTTAATCAAACAAGAATTCGAAGTAAAGCGTTCAGCCTTATTAGATAAATTAAATAAAGAAGCTTCTAAATATAATTTTCAAGTAAAAGCAGCTCAAAACGGAATTTATATGATGCCAGTTGTAGATGGTAAAGCAATCGAAGAAGAAGAATTTGAAAAACTAGATGCTCCTATTAAGCAAGAATATGAAGAAAAATCTGTATTTGTACAAGAGCAAATTATGCAAGCCATTAATCAAATCAAAGAAATTGAACGTCAATCCGACAAAAAAATTTCAGAATGGCAATCCAATGTAGCATTACTTACTGTTAATGCTCACATCAATTTCCTAAAATCAAAATATAAAAGAAACAAAAAAATCAATCAATTTTTAAATGATGTAAAACAAGATGTTTTGAAAAATGTGCCCGTTTTCTTGGAAGATGAAAATACAAAACAGCCTCAACAACAAGGTCCTGCACAAAAAAAACCTGACCCTAGTTTGAATTATCGCGTTAATTTATTCATTGATAATTCTAATCTAGAAGGTGCACCAGTAATTATGGATTCTAATTATTCTTACCATAATATATTTGGTTCACTAGAATATGAAAACTATTATGGTGCTTTGAAAACTGACCATACCATGCTAAAACCAGGTCTTATGCAACGTGCTAATGGTGGTTATATTATTTTCCAAGCCAAAGATTTGCTAGCTAATGCTATGTGCTATGAAGCTTTAAAAAAAGCATTAAGAGTCAAAGAATTGAGTATTGAAAATGCCACTGACCAGCGTTCTTCTATGGTATTGGTATCACTAAAACCAGAACCAATTCCTTTGAATCTAAAAGTCATTATAATTGGTAATGCTACGATTTATCAAACTCTTTTGGCTATGGATTCCGATTTTAAAAAATTATTCAAAATTAAAGTAGAATTCGAAGATGATGCTTTAATCACCTCAGAAAATCTTGAGAAATTATCTCAAATTGTACATGGTTTTTGTGAACATGAGCAATTACCACATCTTGATAAATCTGGAATGGCTCGTTTAGTAGAATATTCCTCTAAATTAGCAGGAAGCCACCATAAACTCTCTACTCGATTTGGAGATTTAACACAAGTAGTAGGAGAAGCAGCTACTTGGGCAAAGCTTTCCAAATCAAAAGTAGTAACAGCTGAATTTATCGACAAAGCTTTGCAAGAACGAATTGAAAGAATCAAAAAATATGATAGTAAATACTTAGAAATGATAAAAGAAAATACGCTTCTAATTAATACATCTGGCTCTGAAATAGGTGAATTAAATGGTCTAACCGTTATGACCATTGGTGATTATACCTTCGGAAAACCCGCAAAAATTACGGTCAATACGTATACAGGAAAAAATGGAATTGTAAACATTGAAAGAGAAGTCGAGATTTCTGGACCTTCTCATTCAAAAGGAGTCTTAATCTTGACTGGTTATTTGGGTGAGATGTTTGCACAAGATATTCCTTTATGTTTAACCGCAAGTATTTGTTTTGAACAATTATACAATGGTGTAGATGGCGATAGTGCCTCTAGTACCGAATTATATGGTTTACTATCCAGCTTATCTGGTATACCAATTAATCAATCTATTGCTGTTACTGGTTCTGTTAATCAAAAAGGCCAAATTCAACCAATCGGAGGCGTCAATGAAAAAATCGAAGGATTTTTCCAAATCTGCAAAATGAGAGGATTAGATGGCTCACATGGTGTTATGATACCAGTTCAAAATGTTGATAATTTACAATTGTCAGATGAAATCGTAGAAGCTGTAAAAAATAAAAAATTTCACATTTATTCTGTTTCTACGATTGAAGAAGGAATTGAAGTATTAACTGGCGTTCCAGCAGGTAAAAAAGATAAAGATGGACATTTCCCAGCTGGTACAATTAATTACTTAGTTTATGAAAAATTAAAAAAATATGCTGAAATAAGTGAAAAATAACTAACTATACAAATTGTCAAAATTGCCAAAAAGCACAAACTTTTTGGCAATTCTTTATATTTTTTATTTTGTCATCCATCTAAAAAATATTTTGCAAATTAAAAGCATACTTATCCTCAATATGTTTTAAAATAAAAACACTTTTATCAATGCCAATAATTAACTCTTCGTAATCTTCTGTTTCTAAATCACTCTTAATCCCAATTAATTCTGTCTCAACTTTTTCCAGCTCATCATGTTCTATATAGTAAGCTAATTTTTCATGCCTTTTTTCCCATTGTTTATAAACATTCTCGGCATCATTTTTTATCTTTTCATCTTCCATATTTTCTTGACTTACTTTTTCTCTTAATGACATTAATCCACTAGACAATTCACTTACAGACTCTCTGGTATAATTCTGTGTCATACTATTTCCAAAAACAATAGAAATTATAATAACAATACATATCATTGTTTCTTTTAACATTACTTCACTAACTCCTTTTTTGAGACAAGAGGGACAGGAGGGACAGGAATTAAATGTCTCATATTTTTATCGTTTTTTGTTGTTTTATAATAGTTTCATTTTTCGACATTTTTCTACCTTATTTATGAGACATTTAATTCCTGTCCCTCTTGTCTCATCTCTATTCTCTTTCTTTTTTCTGACAGAAAATTTGTCCTTTTCCATCTATGGTTACCACTAAAGCTTCTTCTGGTTGCATTTTAAACTTTTCAACCTGTTTTTTTAACCAAGCATAATTTTTCCCTAAAGCTTGTAAATTTTTTTGCATGATTTTTCCATCTATTACTAAATCATAAGGAATTCCTTCATACTCTGGCTGAATTTGGAAATCTTCAGGTATAGTGGTTCTTTTTTCTGGTTTTTGTATGACTGTTACTTGCCCACTGGTTTCTAATATGGCATATTCTACATCTCCTAAATTAACAACATTATTTCCTCGTAATCTTTCTTCTAATTCATTAATAGTAAATCTTTCTTTTCTCAATGCTTTTTCATCAATTTTTCCTCTATAAATTAAGATACTTGGTTTTCCACATATAATTTCTCTTGCTTTTATACTTTTCATATTAATAATAGATATCATTAAATGCATTACCAAAAGACCTAAAATAGGAATGATTCCATTAGATATTGGTATTCCTAATTCTGTCATTGGAATAGAAGCCAAATCAGCTATCATAATAGAAATGGCTAATTCAAAGGGTTGTAACTGACCTATTTCTCTTTTTCCCATCAATCTCATTACAATTAAAACAACGAGATATAAAACAATAGCTCTAAAAAATGTAATTAACACGAAAACACCTACTTTGTTTTTTTGACTTTTAATTTATTTTTTACAAATTTTAACTTTTTTATACCATTTTTTTTGAATAAATATTTTTTTTTTGAGAATAATAATTTTAGAACCTTTGAAAAAAACGCATAATGGACTTTAATTCTAAGGAGGTTAGGCTTATGTCAGAAGTTCAAGGAAATCAAGCAAAAGGTGGTGCTTCTACTGCATGGCAAATAGTTGGTAGATTAGTTGCTTCAGCAGTAGTGCTAGCTATTACTGCATTTTTTACACCGGGATTTACCATTAATAATTTTTGGGCTTTAGCAATAGCTGCTGTCGTCCTAACTGTAATTGACTATTTAGTTATCAAATTCACTGGCTTACATGCTAGTCCTTTTGGTAAGGGATTTGTAGGTTTCGCATTAGCAGCTATTATTTTATATGTAACACAATTCTTTGTAGCAGGATATTCAATATCTTGGATGGCTGCCATTATTGGTGCCTTAATCTATGGTGTGGTTGATTACTTTATTCCTGGAAATCAACAAATGTAGCAAATAAAAAAACCAAACGGCGTACTTATTGTACTTAAATCCGTTTGGTTTTTATAAATTACTTAATATATTATAAAAAGTTTAATTATATTTTTTCTATTATTTCATTTTGATTTTTATAAATGCTATTTGGTAGAATCACACCTCTAACAGAAGACAATGGATAAACATTGGAATTCTTACCAATAACAGTTCCTGGATTCAACACGGTATTACAGCCGATTTCTACCCTATCACCAATCATCGCTCCAAATTTTTTAAGACCTGTCTCTATTTGTTCCTTTCCATTCTTCACAACAATTAATTTTTTATCTGATTTCACATTAGAAGTAATCGAACCTGCTCCCATATGAGCTTGGTAGCCCAAAACAGAATCTCCTACATAATTATAATGAGGAACTTGCACTTTATTAAACAAAATAACATTTTTTAACTCTGTAGAATTTCCTACAACAGCGCCATCTCCAACAATCACTTTTCCACGAATAAAAGCACAATGTCGTATCTCTGTATTCTCTCCAATAATAGCAGGTCCATGAATATAGGCAGATGGCATAACTCTCGCCGTCTTGGCAATCCAAACATCTTCTCCTACCTTATCATATTTTTCAGCATCTAACTGGTTTCCTATTTTTAATATGTAATCCTGAATTTGACTCAATGCTTCCCAAGGATAAGTTACACTCTCTAACAAATCCCTTGCAATCGTTTGACTCAAATCATACAAATTACAAACCTTACACGCTTTCATTCTTCTTTTCCTTTCTCCCTCACAAGAGATGTTTTGTGACAAGAGGGTCGCCCCTTTTTGTCACAAAAAAAAAAAAAATTAAAATTAACTATTGGGCCAAAATTTTTTTTTGTTTCCTAAACGGGGGACCCGGGGGGGGCCAATGTGTGGTGAACAAAAT
>CAOKPI010000058.1 GCA_948470605.1 uncultured Clostridium sp.
AAATGTAAGATTCATGTAAGGTAAATTAATACCAAAATATGAAATATAAATATATAATATAAAAAAATAAATGGAGTAATTGAAAATGGAGAAAAAGAATCTAATAAAAGAATTAATTATCGTATTTTGGCTATTTATAATAGGAAGTATATTAGGATATATATTTGAAATGATAGTAGTTCTATTTCAAAAAGGATATTTTGAATCAAGACAAGGTTTAATATATGGACCTTTTACACCTGTTTATGGAATAGGAGCAATCATATATTATCTAATATTAAATAATATTAAGAAAGATAATAAAATAAAAATATTTTTTATTACAGCAATACTAGGCGGAATAACAGAATATATTTGCTCATTAGTACAAGAAAAAGTATTTGGAACAATATCTTGGGATTACTCATATCTTATATTTGATATAAATGGTAGGACAAGTTTATTACATTGTAGTTATTGGGGAATTGCAGGAATTTTATATGTTACATATATAGATCCATTTTTAGAAAAGTTGAAGTGCAAAATAGATAAAAAAAGTTTAAAAATAGTTTCAATAACATTTGCAGTATTTATGCTTTTTGACATATCAATTTCTTGTATAGCAGCGAATAGACAAACGGAAAGGAGAAATAATATTTCTCCAGAAAGTAAATTAGATTTATTTTTAGATAAATATTACCCAGATGAATATATGGACAAAATATTTGCAAATAAACGAGAAGTTTGCAAATAATTTATGAGTGTTTTAAAAGTAGAGCAAAAGTGGTATAATCACAAAGGGAGAATATAAATATGTTTAAAATTGTTATTATAGAAGATGATAAAGAAATACGAGAAGAATTAAAAATACTACTACAAAATAGTGGTTATGAAGTAAAAGTGATTTCAGAATTTGAAAATGTAGAAAATAAAATAATAGAAGAACAAGCTCATTTAGTATTATTAGACATCAATTTACCAGGCAAAAATGGATTTGAAATATGTAGTAAGGTAAGATCAAAGTCTAAAATTCCTATTATATTTGTAACAAGTAGAAACAACTCAATGGATGAATTAAATGGCATTATGCTAGGTGGAGATGATTATATAGAAAAACCATATAATGTACCAATTTTACTTGCAAGAATACAAAACTTATTAAATAGAACATATCATAAAAAGGAGAAAGAAAGCAAAATACAATATAAAGGAATTAGTTTAGATATTTTAAAATCAACAATAACTTATAATGAAAAAATAACAGAATTAACAAAAACAGAACTAAAGACATTACATTACTTATTTGAAAACAAAGATAAAATAATATCAAGAGCAGACATCATAGATTTTTTATGGGATAATGGAGTATATGCAGATGATAATAGTTTAAGTGTAATTGTTACAAGATTAAGAGAAAAGTTAAAAGAAATAGGAATAGAAAATTTGATTGAAACAAAGAGAGGGCAAGGATATAAAATATGAAATTTACCAAATATATAAAAGATAAAATAAATTATATATTAGGATTTATTGTATATTCTATAATTATAATAGCTTATGCAAATGCACTAGAAGTAGATAGAAACTTTATAATTGTAATAACTGTTATATCTTTTGTATTTTGTGCAGTAGAACTATTAGTTAGTTATTGGAGAAAGAATAGATATATAAAAAATATAGAAAATATAATGGATGGTTTAGAAGAAAAATATCTTATATCAGAAATAATAGAAAAGCCTAGAGGGCAAGAAAATTTAGCATATTACAAGATACTAAAAAGAGCCAATAAATCTATGCTCGAAAATGTAACAAATGTAAGAGTAGCTCGGAAAAGATTATAAGGAATATATAGAAAGTTGGGTACATGAAATAAAAATACCAATTACATCAAGTAAATTATTATGTGAAAATAATAAGTCAGAAATAACCAATAAAATAGATGAAGAAATAGAAGAAATCAACAACTATGTAGAACAAGTATTATTTTATGCAAGATTAGATCAAGTATCAAATGACTTTATGATACAAAAAGTAAAATTAGAAGAAACTATTAGAAATGTACTAGCAAGAAACAAGAAAATGATGATTCATAATGGTATGAAAGTTGAAACCAAAAATATAGAACTATCAGCCTATACAGATGAAAAATGGCTAGAGTTTATATTAAATCAAATTATAATAAATGCTATTCAATATAGAAAAGAAAAAAGTCCAGAAATAGTTATTGAACTAAAAGAAATGAAAGAAAATGTAAAATTATCAATTAAGGATAATGGTATAGGAATTAAGAAAAGTGAAATTGATAGAATATTTGACAAAGGGTTCACTGGAACAAACGGAAGAAATCAAAAGAAATCTACAGGAATAGGATTATACTTATGTAAAAGATTATGTGAAGAATTGGGAATGATAATAGAAGCACAATCAAAAGAAAATGAGTATACCAATATAATAATTACAATTCCTAGAACTAAAAAACTAAATGAAGAATAATTGATTCCCTTAATTTTAAGGGGATTTTTTATCTTACAAAAATGTAAGATAAATGCAAACTACTTCTATATGAAACTAAATAGATTTTTACTATAATTAAGTTAGCTGTTAGCGAGGAACGAGCTTTACAGATAACTTATACAATCGACTAAAAGGAGATTGTAAACATTAAAATAAAGGAGTGATTATTTTGAAAAAAGTATTAAAAGTAGAACAAATACAAAAATACTATGGAAATAAAGATAATATAACAAAGGCAATAGATGGAATTAGTTTTGATGTAGAAGAAGGAGAATTTATAGGAATTATGGGAGCAAGTGGAAGTGGAAAAACAACACTTTTAAATTGCATATCTACAATAGACACAATAAGTTCAGGGCATATTTATTTAGAAAATCAAGACATAACAGAGATAAAAGAGGAAAATATTGCAAAATTTAGAAGGGAAAACTTAGGATTTATATTTCAAGATTTCAATTTGTTAGATACTCTAACAATAGAAGAAAATATAGCTTTAATTTTAACAATTAACAAAGTACCAGAAAAAGAAATAGACAAAAAAACATTAGAAATAGCAAAAAAATTAGGAATAGAAGAAATTTTAAATAAGTATCCATATCAAGTATCAGGAGGACAAAAACAAAGATGTGCAGTCTGCCGAGCTATTGTAAATAATCCTAAAATAATACTTGCAGATGAACCAACAGGAAGTTTGGATAGTAAGGCAGCTAGACAGTTATTAGAAGTAATGGAAGATATGAACAATAAAATGAAAGCAACTATTTTAATGGTAACACATGATCCATTATCTGCAAGTTATGCAAAAAAGATTCTATTTTTAAAAGATGGTAAAATTTTTAATAAAATAGAAAAAGGAGAAAAGCAAAGAAAAGATTTTTACAATGAAATATTAGATGTATTAGCACTTCTTGGAGGTGATGCAAGAGATGTTAGGTAAATTATCTTTTAGAAATGCAAAAAGACAAGCAAAAGACTATTGTATCTATTTTATAACAGTTATTATATCAGTTGCTTTAATGTTTAGCTTTAATTCAATTGCTACATCAAATGATATAAGTGAATTATCATTCTATATGGCATTTTTTTCAAAAGCAATATCAGGAATTAGTATACTTATTGTTTTAGTTATGGCATGGCTAATAAATTATTGTATGAGATTTATGCTAGAAAAAAGAAGCAAAGAGTTTGGAACATATCAAATATTAGGAATAGAAAAGAAGTCAATTAGTAATATTTTTACACTAGAAAATATTATGATAGGAGGAATAGCATTTATAATAGGAATAGCCTTAGGAACATTCCTATACCAAATATTTACTTCAATTATTATGAATTTATTTAATCAACCATATCAAATAAAAATATCTTTTAGCATAAAAGCAGTAGGGATGACAGCTATTTATTTTTTCGGAATATTTGCTTTAGTATTATTAAATTGTAGAAGAAAAATAAAGAAAACAAAAGTATATGACTTATTATATGCAAATAAAAAGAATGAAAACAATATGATAAAAAATGCAAAAGGAAATGTTATACTTTTTACTTTATCAATTGCACTATTGGTAGGTGCAATATTAATAAATAATAATGAATTTGCAAATGCAAGTAATATGGTAGGTAGAAATATATTTATAGCAATTATCATGTTAATAGTAGGAATCTATTTATTTTATATTAGTATATCAAGTTTTATTGTAAAAAGATACCTAAACAATAAATCAAAAAAATATAAAAAAGATAATATGTTTTTATATAGAAATTTAACATCAAAAATTAACACAATGAGTTTAAGTTTGGGAACAATTGCATTAATGTTTACGATTATATTAATTGGTGGAAATGTAGCACTACTTATGAACAGTATGATAAATAACGAAATTGAAATGGGTTATCCTTATGAAATAATGATTACTACAGCAGATGGAGACTTTTCAAAATATAAAGAGTATATTGAAAAAAATACAAAAGTAAAAGATATGTATGAGTATAGGTTATATAATATAAAAGAGATAGGATTATCAACAGCATTTGAAAAAACACCATTTAAAGGAACAATTGATAAAGAAATTAATAGTGTATTAAGTTTAACAAATTATAATAAACTAAGAGAAATATTAGGATACGAAAAAGTAGATTTAAAAGATGACGAAATTATAATTAATTGTTTAAAAACAGCCAAGGGGGGACTTGAAAAATATACTAAAGAAAACGATAAAACTAAAATAGTAGGAAAAGATGTAAAAATAAAAGAAATTAGAAGCGAAAATATTGCACAAGTTGGATTTAATGGTTGGTATTATGCAATTATAGTACCAGACAGTTTAATACCATTAATAGAAAAAGAGGACAAAAGATTAAGAGATAAAAATGATAATAACAGTACAATTGTAACAGAGCAAGAAGATGGAGCAGATAAAATCTATTATTTGGACTTTGCTTATAATTTTGTTGCTACAACAGAAAATATGACAGATGAGAAGTTTTATAAAGAATTAAGTAATTATATTATAAAGCAAGATAGAGAAATAGCAGGAGAAGTTAATGGGGAAGAACAAAATTATAATATAGAAATATCACTTGCAAATGTACAAACAAAAGGTGAAAGAATGAGCCAAACAAAATCATTTTATACAATTATGTCATTTTTAGCATTTTATGTAGCACTTATTTTTGTAATGGCAACAGCTACTCTTTTAGCAATACAACAATTAAGTGATTCAGAAAAATACAAATATAGATATGAATTATTGAAAAAATTGGGAGTGGATGAATTACAGATAAATAGAACAATATTCAAACAACTACTTTTTTATTTTGCGATTCCAATGATATTGCCAGTAATAATTAGTATTCCTGTTATTTTAGGTGTCGGTCAAATATTTACAGTAGCAGTAACAATGGAAGAAATTTTTAAGAATATTTGGATTATGCTTGGAATGTTTATATTGGTATATGGAATTTACTTTATTGCAACAGATGTACAGTTTGATAGAAATATAAATGGAAATGGGTGAGAAAAATGAAGAAATATCAACCTCCTAAAATAAATGTAGTAGATTTAATAAGAAATAATTTATAAATGACACAAATAAAAAAGAAGGGATTATATGAGCAGAAAAAAGAAAATTAAAATATTTAAAATATTATTAATGGCAGTAGTTTTAACATTATTTATAGGAATAACAGTATATCTATTTCCAGTAATGAAAAATTTATCTACAGTAGAAGGACAAGTAGCTTTTAAAGAAAAAGTTGATAATTCTGGTATGATGGGAATGTTATCACTATTTGGACTTCAAATAGCACAAATATTTTTAATTATAGTACCAGGAGAGCCAATAGAAATTTTGGCAGGAATGTGTTATGGAGGACTTTGGGGAACAGTATTTATTATGGTATCAGCTGCTATTATATCAATAACGATATACTTGTTAGTTAGAAAATTTGGAAGAAAATTCGTATACGATTTTTGTAATGAAAAGAAAGTTTCCAAAATAGAGAATAGCAAATTATTTCAGAATCCAAAAAAGATTGAACTAATAATGCTTATATTATTTTTAATACCAGGTACACCAAAAGATCTATTAGTATATGTAGCAGGATTACTACCAATAAAGCCGATAAAGTTTATATTAATTTCGACATTTGCTAGATTTCCATCTGTTATTACTTCTACATTAGCAGGAGATAGGCTTGCTATTGGAGATTGGAAAATGAGCATTATATTATATGTAGCAATACTAATATTGGTAGCAATAGTGGTATTAATTATAAACAAGTTTGACAAAGATAAGATCACAAAAGATGCGATAAATAGTATTAAATAAACTTTTAAATACTCTATACAGTAACCTTACAGAAATGTAAGGTTATTTTCATAAAAGTATGATATAATAATTTCGGAGGTATTATAAAATGCAAAAAATACTAATAGTTGAAGATGATGAAAAGTTGCGATGCGAATTAGAAATATTTTTAAATAACAATGGCTATCAAGCAGAATGTTTAAAAAAATTTGACAATACTATACATGATATTTTAGAAATAAATCCAAATCTTATTTTATTAGATATAAATTTGCCAGGAGTAGATGGAGAATATATTTGCAAAGAGATTAGAAAACAATCTGATATGTGGATTATTATAGTAACAAGTAGAGATAATGAATTAGATGAGTTGGTTTCAATAAATTATGGAGCAGATCATTATATTACAAAGCCATTTAATATCCATATACTACTTGCAAAAGTAAATTTGCTATTAAGAAGAACAAATAGTAATAGTGAACCTAAAAATAAAATTGATGCAAAAGACTTTATTTTAAATATATCCAATAGTACAATAATAAAAGATGATAAAATTATTGATTTAACTAAAAATGAATATAAAATTTTAAAATATTTTATTGAAAATAGAGAAAAAATCGTTTCAAGAGAAGATATAATGGATGTACTCTGGGAAAATGATTGCTTTGTTGATGATAATACTTTAAGTGTTAATATTACTAGATTAAGAAGTAAATTAGAAGAATTAGGACTAAAAGATATTATTGAAACAAAAAGAGGACAAGGATATATGTTAAAGGGAGAAAAATGATATGAATTTTAAAAGTTTTATAAAAGATAAAATACTTTTATGCTTCTTATTATTATTTGGAATTACTACTATAGAAATATTTTTAATTCCGTATCCATTTGGAAATTATATAAAAATATATATTCCAGTTGCTATAATATTTATATATATAATAGGACTTTCTATAGAATATTTTATGAAGCAAAGATTTTATAAAGATTTAGAAGATACTTTAAATAACTTAGATGACAAATACTTAATTAGTGAGCTTATAAAAGTACCAAGTTTTATAGAAGGTAAAATACTAAAAGACTTATTAGAACAAATCAATAAATCAATGGTTGAAAATGTAAACAAATATAAATATAAGCAAGAAGATTATAAGGAGTATATAGAATTATGGATTCACGAAATAAAAATACCAATAGCATCAAGTAAATTGATAATAGAAAATAACAAAAATCAGACAACTAAAAGTATAGATGAAGAATTACAAAAAATCGAAAATTACATAGAATAGGCTTTATATTATGCAAGAAGTAATACTGTAGAAAAAGATTACTATGTAAAAAAAGCTAATTTAAAAGACATTGTAAATGAGAGTATAAAGAAGAATAAAAATGTTTTAATACATGAAAAAATATCTGTTAATATTCATGATTTAGATTTAGAAGTAAATACAGACAATAAGTGGATCATATTCATATTAAATCAAATAATTCAAAATAGTATAAAGTATAAAAAACAAGATAAAAATTTAGAGATTGAAATATATGCAAAACAAGGAAAAGAAAATGTGATACTGTATATTAAAGATAATGGAATAGGAATAAAAAA
>CAOKPI010000059.1 GCA_948470605.1 uncultured Clostridium sp.
AATTTTTATTTTGCAAAATCTTTTTACTACTAACAATACCTATTAATCAATTTGGAGTATAGGTAAAATCGTTAAAACTTAATTTATACAATAAGAGGAAAGCAAGTAATGTTAGATAGTGATGTTGCAAAGCTATATAATTGTGAAACAAAGTATGTAAATCGTGTAGTAAAAAGAAATATTGAAAGATTTCCAGAAGAATTTTCTTTTCAATTAGAGCAAAAGGAATTTCAAAACTATGGTGGTAGACGATATATGCCATATGTATTTACAGAACAAGGAATAGCAATGCTTTCAGCATTGTTAAAAAGTGATATTGCAGTTAATGTAAGTATTCAAATTATGAAAGCATTTATTGAAATGAGAAATTTTCTATTTTACAATGGACAAGTATTTCAAGAAATAAATACTATGAAAAGTAAATTATTAGAATATGATGAAAAATTTGATATAGTATTTGATGAGTTGCAAAACAACAAGGAAGAAGAATTTAAACAAAAGAATGAATATACAGTAATAAGAAAATTTAATAATGATGATTAATTTTTCAAAAGGCAATGGAACAATTTCTTACTAATTCCCCAAAATGTTACTTTATAAAAAACATATAAACTTTTAGTGTTAAATAAATCTCTTACTGAACTGTAACAATAATTTAGATAAAAGTTAAAATACACTTGACATTACAAAACAAATGTTTTAAAATAATACTACGATAGTATAATATAAATTAAAAAATAGATATACTAATAAATGAAATAAAAGATAATCTTAAATATGTTATTATAAATATTCTAAATGGAAGTGTGTTTATGGAATTTGAAAAAACAAAGTTAATAGAATTAAAAGAAAAATTTGATTCTATCATTAATACAGAAGAAAAAGAAAATGTAGAATTTTGTATGCTAGAGATTTTCAGACCCAACTTGGTTATAAAAGATGGGAAAATTTTATTGAAGTAATAAAAAAGGCAATTCAATCATGTGAAAATGCCGAAATACCAAAGGAAAATCATTTTCGTGAGGTTACGAAAATGATAAGTTTAGCTAAAGGAGCTAAAAGACAACTAGAAGACTATATGTTAACAAGATATGCTTGTTATTTAATTGCCCAAAATGGTGATTCTAAAAAAGAAGAAATAGCATTTGCGCAAACATATTTTGCAGTTCAAGCTAGAAAACAAGAAATAATAGAAGATAGAATAAAACTAATGAATCGATTAGAAGCAAGAGAAAAACTAAAAGAATCAGAAAAGCAATTATCAAAAAATATTTATGAAAGAGGAGTTGATGATTTAGGATTTGCAAGAATTTGCTCAAAAGGAGATTCAGCTTTATTTGGAGGCTTAAATACAATGCAGATGAAAACAAAATACGGAGTAAAAGAAAATAGACCACTTGCAGATTTTTTACCAACACTTACAATAGCAGCAAAAAATTTAGCAACTGAAATGACAAATTATAATGTAACTGAAAAAGATATGTATGGAGAAAAAAGTATAGCAGATGAACATATAGATAATAATTTGAGTGTAAGGAAAATGTTGAATAAAAGGGGAATAAAGCCAGAAAATTTAAAACCAGCAGAGGATTTGAAAAAGTTAGAAAGAAGAGTAAAATCAGAAAATAAAAAAATAGCAAATAGTAACAAGTTACCTAAAAATAATCAAAGAATTAGTGCTGTAATATTTGATATGGATGGAACGATGATAGATACAGAAAAAATAAAGGAAAATGGCTGGAAATATGCAGGAGATTGCCAAAATATTGCAATAAATGATAATATATTATCTAAAATTAGAGGAACGAATAAAGAATATTGCAAAGAATTTATAAAGGAAAAATTTAAAAATATAAATTTTGAAAAGTTATATAACGATAGAAATGAATTTATCGAAAGATATTTAAATATTAATGGAATAAAGGTAAAGAAAGGACTAATGGAAATACTTGATTTCCTAAAAAGTAATCATTACAAAATAGCAGTAGCCAGTTCTTCAGAGAAAGAAACTATTATAAGATATTTAGAAAAAATTAAAATATTAGATTTTTTTGATGTTATCGTTGCAGGAGATATGATAGAGAACGGAAAACCAAATCCAGAAATTTATTTAAAGGCTGTTGAATTATTAAATGTTCCAAAAGAACAGTGTATTGGTATAGAAGATAGCAATAGTGGTATATTATCTGTTTATCGAGCTGGATTAAAACCTATCATGATACCAGATTTGGAACAGCCAACAGAAGAAGTGAAAAATATACTATATGCAAAATTAAATTCATTAATAGAGGTAATAGAAATATTACAAAATAAAAAAGTATAATAGATAATTAAAAAACTTGAGGTTCCAATTTGTCACCTCAAGTTTATAATTACAACTCAATCTTTGGCTGATACTTCTCAAGCCACATATTTACTTGACAAAGATATGCCATTAATTGTGGACCGGGTCATTAACTGACCAAACCAAGGACGAGTAAAAGCCTTGCCATCTGTATTCAAAATATTCAAAATAAATTCACGATTCAACAAATTGTTAATTGGTGCATTTTTATCTTTCATAATATCAGTCAACATAGACTTAGCCTTAGCCAAATAATTTGGATTATGAGTTTTAGGATAAGGTGATTTTTTTCTATCCACAATTTCACTTGGTAGAAAATCTCGTGAGATATAGCGAAGCAAGCCTTTTTCTCTACCATTCAAAGCCTTCACTTCCCAAGGAATGTTCCATACATATTCCGCTAATCGATAATCGCAAAAAGGAACACGAATTTCAAAACCATTATACATAGCCATTCTATCACTTCTGTCTAACAAGGTTTGCATGAACCAATTTAAAGTTAAATGTGAAATTTTTCTCTTTTCAGCCGTTTCTTTGGAATCAGTATCTAAAATTTCTACTTCTGCTAAACTTTCTTGATAGCGATAATCAACGTATTCTTTTAAATTGATTTTTTTACTGATTTCAGGATGTAATAAATCTTGTCTTTCGGTAAGAGCGATAGACCAAGGAAAAGTATTACTGCTTAAGGCATCTTCACGGAAGAACCAAGGATAGCCACCAAAAATTTCATCTGCACATTCACCAGTTAAGGAAACTGTCATTTCATCTTTTACATTTTTGCAAAATAATAATAGGGAAGAGTCAATATCTGCCATGCCTGGCATATCTCTAGCTATCATAGCATCTTCTAGATGAGAAGCAAGTTCTGGTGTATCAATTACAATTTTATGATGATTGGTGTGTAAATTTTGGTTCATTAAATCAATATAATAGTTATCAGAATTTGGCTGAAAATCACTTTTAACAAAATTTTTATCATTATCTACGTAATCAATCGAATAGGTATCTAAAGGTGGTAATCCTTTTTTTTGACAATAATCAGCAGCAAATTTTGTGATAATACTAGAATCTAATCCACCAGATAGAAAAGTACATAAAGGCACATCAGAAACAAGTTGACTCGTAATGGAATCGTTTAATAGAATTTTTACTTTTTCGCAAGTTTGAGCAAAAGTATCAGTATGTTCTTTTGATTTCAATTTCCAGTATCTTTCTAGATGTAAACCAGAAGAATTAAAGATTGCAAAATGAGCAGGTTTGATTTCAAAAATATCTTTAAAAACAGTAGTTCCTGGCGTATGGGCAGGGCCAATGCCAAACATTTCGGAAATTCCTTGTTCATCTAGTTCTCTAGTAACACTAGGATATTCAAAAATGGCTTTTAGTTCAGATGCAAAAATTAGAGTATTATCTTTTATAGTATAAAATAGAGGTTTTACACCAAAATGGTCACGAGCTAAAAATAACTCTTGTTTTTTTGCATTCCAAATAGCAAAAGCAAAAATGCCATTCAAATGATGAACCACGTCATTACCATAATGAATATAGCTTTTTAATAAAATTTCAGTATCACAATGCCCTTGAAAAGTAAATCCATTTTCTTCTAATGTTTTTCTAAGCTCTTTTGTATTATAGATTTGACCATTATAACAAATAACAAAATCACCATAAGAAGATTTTTCAATCATTGGTTGTTTGCCACCTTTTGGGTCAATCACAATTAATCTTTTGTGCCCCATAGCAATATGGTCTTCTATGTAATAACCATTTTCATCAGGACCTCTTTTCGTGAGTACTTGATTCATCTTTTCTATAATATTTCTATCTTGTGTAACTTTTTCTTTTTGATTGGAAAATCCAACAAATCCACACATAATAACCTCCATTTATTTTTTATATTTTAATATTGCAAAGTTTATTCTATTTTATGAGTGACAATTCGGGGGGACCAACGAGTCACAGTCTGTTATGCAATTACAGACTGTACAAAGTTGGGAGTCATGAGTAAAATAGAATAAACTTTGTAAAAATGCAATATATCTTTATATTGTATGCAAAAAACACAATAAAATTTATTGATTTTCCCAAAAAGTTATAGTAGACTAATATAGGAGGAAAAGAGAATGAAAATAAAAAATATAATCAAACATTTCAAACTAATCACACACCATAAATGGATTGTTTTCAAACTATGTTGTAAAGTAGGGGAGCCATGGAGAGGGCTTGTGCACGACTTATCCAAATATTCGCCAACAGAATTTTGGGAAAGTGCAAACTATTATGTAGGCAATCATTCTCCCATAACAGAAGCAAAGAGAGACAAAGGATATTCAGAAGCATGGTTACATCATAAAGGAAGAAATAGGCATCATGTACAATATTGGACAGATTATAATGCACCACAAGTACATCCTATAATTCCTTATCCTTATGCGGTAGAAATGATTTGTGATAAAATAGCAGCTGGTATGGTGTATGAAGGTAAGAACTGGACAAAAGAATTTGAATTATCTTATTGGGAGGAGAAGGAGAAAAATCAATTGGAAATGAATCCTAAGATAAGAGATTTTACAACAGCTGTTTTAACAAAAATTGCGGAGCAGGGAATTGCTCAAACATTGACAAAGGCAAATATGAAACAATTGTACAAAAAATATTGCGAATCCTAAAAAACAGCTATTGACAAAATAGGAAATTACTTGTATAATTTTATAGTCACTAAAAAATAAGGAAAAAAATAGAAAAAGATATATACCTATATCTAAAAGCAAGGAGGGATTTAGAATGGCACAACCAAAAAGAAGATGGTCAAAAGCAAGAACACATAAAAAAAGATCAACATGGAAAAAAGAAAATCCAACATTATCAACTTGTTTACATTGTCATGAACCAGTAATGCCACATAGAGTTTGTAAAAATTGTGGGTATTATAATGGAAAAGAGGCCGTCGCAAATAAAGAAACTGAAAATGTATAATGAAAATCTAATAACGCTTATATCATTGGATAATAGCGTTATTTTTATATGGTAAGAAAGTTAACAAAAGAATGTTAAAATATTCTTAAAATTGTGTACAATTTAAAAAGATTGTGTTATAGTATAAAGGATAATAAATAAGGAAAAGAAGGAATTTATATGGAGAAATTTTTGAAAAAATCAAGCTGGACAGATATGATTGTGTCTATATTATTTGTTTTATTTGGCATTATGCTAATCGCAAGACCAGAGTCAATCATGTCAATTATTTCTATTTTATTGGGTGCTATTTGCGTAACAATGGGAATATTGAAGGGAATTGACTATTTTGCATCTGGTAAAAACGATAATTATTTATTAGGGATTGCTATTGTGGCAATTATAACAGGGATTATCATTATGTTTTGTGCAAATATTATACTTTCTGTTTTTAGAATATTAATTGCCATTTGGATTATTTATAGTGGAATTATGAATTTACAAACAACTATTGTATGGAAGGATTATCAATCAAAATTATGGCTGTTAACATTATTATTTGCTATTACAATGATTATTGCTGGAATTTATATTTTAATTAATAATGGTGCTATGTTACAAATAGTAGGGGGAATCATTGTAACTTATGGAATTTTGGATATTTTAGAAAGTGCTATTTTTATTAAAAATATAGATAATTATTTAGATTAAAGATATAAAGAGACATTTTATAATGCCTCTTTTTTATATTGTAGAAAAGTTCTCCTCATGGAGGACTTTTGACTAGTTACAACCACAATTATTATCATTATTATATGGTTTCATATCATTCATATAAAACTTTTTCTCGGCTAATTTGTCTTGGACACCTCTAAGTGCTTCTCCAAATCTTTGGAAGTGAACAACTTCTCTTTGTCTTAAGTATCTTAATGGATCCAATACATCTGGATTATCACGACAAAGGTCAATTAGTTTTTCGTAAGTTGCTCTTGCTTTTTGCTCTGCTGCTAAGTCTTCTTGTAAATTTGCAATTGGATCACCTTTACATGCAATATAGGATGCTGTGAAAGGTACACCTGCTGCAGAAGATGGGTATACATCAACACCATGGTCTGTATAATATGGTGCTAATCCTGCTTTTTCGATTTCTTCGATAGATGCTCCATCTGTTAATTGGTGTACGATGGTTCCTACCATTTCAAGATGTGCTAATTCTTCTGTTCCATGATGTTGTCAATCAAAAAAATTTAGTGCTATTGGCTGTGAAATTTCCAACTTGTGCAAAAATTGCACAGGTTCAAAAAGTAATTGAACTAGTAAGAATTGTTTACATGTTCAATTATTTTTATCTTTTAACAAAATATCTTTCATTTCAATTATGTCATAAAATGGAATATTAATTCCGCTTTTAGCAAGTCTTATAACTCTTAACGCATTAGTTATAACTTCTTCTTTTACTATTTCTGGAATTTCTACATCTTTATTTGAATTTGTATATTTCTTTTCTATATATTTTTCTGTTGTAGGAAATATGTTTTGTATTAGAAATGTTGCATCTTTACCTAATATTTTTCCAAATACAAAATTATATACAGGTCTATTTCCACTTTTTATTTTCTTACTTTCATAAATTTTTTATACTTATCATATTTAGTTGATATTGGTACAAACCATATTATATCTTTGTCTTGTCTATCTCTAAAACAAAAATAGCATGGTCTTTTAGTTCCATTCTCTTTATTTAACATAAGTTTATAGTCTTTAAATACATCAAAAAACTTATCTTTTATAAAATAAAATTTTCCATCTTCTATTACCATTGTTATTACATTTCTCCTTTTATGAAAATGTGAGATCTAAGTAACTTATAGACCCCACATTTTACTATAATTAACATTTTACCACCTGCACATTTATATCTCGCAAGCAGGGTTGCGGTTCACATTTTCTCACCTATCCATTTATATTCGCAAATAGGGTTGCGACTCACATTTTTAATTATAGTAGATATTAAATATCCACTACTATTATATTCATTATACGTTATTTTATTTGCAAAATCAATACTTTTAATATTTAAGTTTCGGTTTTTTTCTAAAAAATGAAAAAAGTTATCCACAAAATAGAA
>CAOKPI010000060.1 GCA_948470605.1 uncultured Clostridium sp.
TACCAGTTTGTACAAAATATTAAATTTATTTTTTCAAAAAATCGAAACTTGAATTCGTAAAAATTTGTTGTAAAAAGAGATATGACATTATATAATAGCATAAATCTTAGATTTTTAAAGATAAAAATGTGTAGTATAATATAGAAAAAAATTACAAAAAGTGGTGTGAAAAATGAAACAAAAAATAAAAGAAAAATTATTGGAACTAGCAGACCCAAAGTACAAAGAATTTCATAGTGGATTATGTCCAGGAACGGACAACATAATAGGAGTAAGAGTTCCTGTTTTAAGAAGCTATGCCAAAGAATTACGCAAAGAATATGAAATCAGCGAATTACTAAAACAAATTGATAACCAATATTATGAAGAAATCATGTTACAAGGAATGCTAATAGGATTGGCTAATCAAGATTTTGAGACGATGCAAAAACAGATAGAAGAATTTGTACCTAAGATTGATAATTGGGCAGTTTGTGACGTTTTTTGTGCTGGTTTAAAAGCAACAAAAAAGAAAAAAGAAGAAATGTGGAGTTTTATCCAAAAATATTTGCTATCTGACCAAGAATTTGAAATTCGATTTGGGGTAGTTATGATTTTAGATTATTATATCGAAGAAGATTATTTGGAAAAAGATTTTAAAATCTTTGATGCTATTATCAGTCAAGCTTATTATGTACAAATGGCAGTTGCTTGGGCAATATCAATATGCTTGATTAAATTTTATGATAAAACGATAAAATATTTGGAAACTGCTAAATTAGATAATTTTACTTATCATAAGGCATTGCAAAAAGCAATAGAATCGTATCGAATAGCAGACGAAAAAAAAGAAATATTAAGAAGAATAAAAAGATTAAACTAATAAAACCGCAACCCCACTCATAAAAACAGGAGTGGGGAGTTACGTTCCTATAGAAAGAACGTTCTAAGGCGTGTTATTTGTCACTTTTAAATTCAAATTTCGCTGTTTCTCAGCTGCTAGAAGAAATATTTCTAAACATTTAGGAGTAAGCGAAAATCCTCCGTCTGCTTTTTTCAATAATTTCCATCTCAAACTATCTATTAGACAGAGACGTAAAAACACTGTATCAAACAATATTTTTGGAAATTTTTGTTTCCCACAATTTTTTTCCTGATTATCTAAATTTAAGGCACCTAATTGCTCATAAATAGATAATAGAATCAGTCGCATTGTGACTTTTGGCACAGCAAATTTCTCCGCAGCAAAATCCAAAGTGTAATCAGCAATGAATGAATAAACATCTTCTAAATGTAAATCTAATTCTAATTGTGATTGTGATTGTGACAATTTTTTGCACCTCCTGATATTTTTCTATGTACAATTTTGTACATATCCTTAAATATAACACAATATTTTAGAAAAATCAATTAGGGATTTTAAAATTAAATTAGTATAAGTAACTACTACGAAAACAACAACATAAAAGAAAAATAGAAAAAATACAAAAAACTATTTTCTAAAATAGATTTTTATGATATAGTAAGAACACACAAAAAAATAAGGAGAGAAACAATGGAAGAACAAAGAAAAAAGGCTGAAAAAACACAAAAGCCAAAAAAAAGGATGTCAAAAGAAGAAACCCAAAAAAAGAAAAAAATAATAACAAGAACTTTTTTTGTTATGATAGCTATCCTAGTGGTTATATTTGTAGCACTTATTGTAAATGATTATATTATATTAGACAATAAAAAGACAAACTTAGTCATTAACAACAACAACATTACAGCAAACTTAAAAAATGATATTTTAATAGAGGACAACATTATTTATCTTTCGAAGCCAGACATAGCCAATTTTTTTGACCCCTATATCTATGATGAGGAAGAAAGTAATCAAATTGTAACCACCTATGACAAAAAAATAGCAGCCATTGGTTTTGAAGAAAATAGAATCACTATAAACGGTTCAGAAAAGAAAATTTATGCTCATGCTATTAAAAAAGATGACGTGGAATATTTGCCAATTTCAGAAATGAAGGATGTATATGATATTGAGATTCAAAACATAGAAAAGACACATGTCATAACCATGGATTCATTAGACAGAGAGCAAAAAAGAGCAATTGTATCTTCCGACTTGCCAGTTAAAGCCACTACAAATATCATTGCTAAAACAACAGACAGAGTTAAAAAGGGAGACAGTGTTCTTGTTGTATCATCTGATAAAGGATATACCAAAATTCGAACCGAAAATGGAAAGGTTGGATATGTTAAATCAGATAAATTAGAAAATGAATATGTGGTTCGAGAAGCCATGACAGAGGAAAAGCAAGTAGAGGGAAAAATCAATCTAATTTGGGATTATTATTCTGTTTATGGTTCTGCACCAGATAGAAATGGGACAAGCATAGAAGGGGTTAATGTTGTATCACCTGCGTTTTTCTATTTAGATGAAAAAGGCAATCTAAAAGAAAATATTGGAAACAAAGGAAAAGCTTACATCGAATGGGCTCACAAGAATGGTTACAAAGTGTGGCCAATGGTTTCAAACGCAGAAGCAGCGAAAAAAAGTTTATCCATTACCTCCAATATTATGAACAGCTATGAAAAAAGACAAAAACTAATAGAAAACATCGTAGATGCCTGTGTAAAATATAAATTAGATGGTATCAATGTGGATTTTGAAAACATGAAACAAGAAGACAAAGATGTATATTCCAGATTTATTATAGAATTAACTCCTAGACTAAAGGAAATAGGATTAGTTACCTCTGTTGATGTAACAGCACCAGATGGAGGAGAAACATGGTCTATGTGTTTTGACAGACATGTTATAGGAAAGGTAGCAGATTATATTGTATTTATGGCATATGATGAATATGGCGTTTCTAGCACAAAACCAGGAACAACAGCAGGATATGATTGGGTAAAACTAAGTTTAACGAAATTTTTACAGACGGAAGAAATTGAAGCAGACAGAATTATATTAGCAGTTCCCTTTTATACCAGAGTATGGACAACCGATAGCAATGGAAAAACAACGAGCAAAACTGCTAGTATGAAAAGTCTAAACGATATTTTACCAGAAGATGTAGAGAAAAAATGGGATGATGATTTAAAACAAAATTACGTAGAATATACAGAAGATGGCAATAAAAAACAAATTTGGATAGAAGATTTAGATTCTTTAAAAGCCAAAATATCATTAATTACAGAAAATAATTTAGCAGGTATTGGTTCTTGGCAAAAGGGAATGGAAACAGATGATGTTTGGGGAATGATAAAGGAAGAACTAAATTAAAATATCACTATTTAAGTTTATTATATTTTTTATTTGTAACTCCCAACATCGCACAGTCTGTAATCATATAACAGACTGTAAGCTCATTGGTCCCCACGAATTGTTACTTCATAAAAAATATAATAAACTTTTAAAATTAGATAGAATAGGGCTAAACTCTAACAAAAAAAGCAAAAAAACCTCAAAAACTGCTTGACATTGCGGAATTTGACGTATATAATACTAAAAAAGCACATTTTGGAGGTATACAAAACGCATATGCAAAATGAAAATGTATTTTATACAACAAATCAATATTTTAATTTAACAGACGAGCAGATAGTATCTTTAATCAAGCAGGAAGATGAAAAAGCCTTATCTTATTTATTGGAAAAATATAAAAACTTGGTCAATCTAAAAGTAGGGAAATATTTCATCATAGGAGCGGAGAGAGAAGACATCATGCAAGAGGGAATGATAGGCTTATTTAAAGCGATTAAAAATTTTAATGAAGAAAAGCAAAATACTTTTAAATCCTTTGCCAATATTTGTATTGAAAGACAATTAATAACCGCTATAAAAAGTTCTAATCGTCAGAAACATATGCCACTTAATTCTTACTTATCCTTAAATACAGCAGCTTATGACAATAACGAAGAAGACAGTGTGGAATTAATTGATACCTTTGACAGTAAAACGATAGAAGACCCATTAGAAACGGTCATGAAAAAAGAATATTATAAAGAAATTGAAAATGCAGTTAATAAATCATTAAGTAAATTTGAAAAACAAGTTTTAGACAGATTTATGAAAGGAGAAAGCTATATGACAATTGCACAAAAACTAGATTCTCCTGTTAAATCAGTGGATAATGCCATTCAAAGAATTCGCAAAAAAGCAGTAAAAAATATGTTTAATGAAGAAGATTAAAAGAAACAAAAAAGAGTTGTTAGAAATTAAAAATCTAACAACTTTTTTAATAATTCATAATGAAATTATGGGGCTTCCAACGGGAATTGAACCCGTGACCTCTACCTTACCAAGGTAGCACTCTACCAACTGAGCTATGGAAGCATGTATCATTTTTATAATATGTTTCATTTGCTACTTTTTCGTAAAAGTTTATTGTATTTTTTCTTTGTAACTCCCAACATCGCACAGTCTGTAATTGCATAACAGACTGTAAGATTGTTGGTCCCCACGAATTGTTACTGCATAAAAAATACAATAAACTTTATAATTAAAATTTGTCTAAGTCGAACATTAATTATTATACAACAAGAAATTGAAAAAGTAAATAATTTCTATTGACTTTTTTCAAAAAACATATTAAAATTATTTCATAAGCAAAAGCGAGTAAGAGAAAAGTAAGGTAGAGGTTGCTTAAAGAGAGAATTAGCCAATTGGCTGGAAGCTAATTCAAGAAAACCTATCTGAAAAACTAACTCTTCATGAGCTTCTAGTGAACAAGCTAGACGGAAAAGAACCGTTATCTTCTTAGAATTAAGTAAAAAATAGGATGGAACCGTGTAAATAAAGCACTCCTTTGGATAGTAAAATATCTATTGGAGTGTTTTTTGATGATTTTGGGGACGGAGGAAAAAATCATCAAAAAAGTAAAATCAAATTTCTAGGAAAGTATTGATATCAAACCATGATTTTTTCCTCCGTCCCCAAAATCATCGTCAAAAAAGGAGGAATTTTTATGATAAAAGTTACGTTAAAAGATGGCTCAATATTAGAAATCAAAGAAGGAAATTCTATATTAGAAATAGCCAAAACGATTAGTGAAGGACTAGCCAGAAATGCCACTTGTGGAGAAATAGACGGAGAGATAAAAGATTTAAGATATGAAATAAAACAAGATTGTAATTTAGTCAT
Organism: uncultured Clostridium sp.; assembly: GCA_948470605.1. Classification (GTDB taxonomy): domain Bacteria; phylum Bacillota; class Clostridia; order TANB77; family CAG-508; genus CAG-269. The sequence goes on from CAOKPI010000060.1 coordinate 5,123, forward strand.
TCATACCTTTCAAAGTGATGACATAAACGGAAAAAAGGCATATTGGCACACCACTTCCCATATTTTAGCACAAGCCGTAAAAAGACTATTTCCACAAGCTAAAATTGCGATAGGACCAGCCATTGACGAAGGATTCTATTATGATTTTGATGTAGAAAAGCCTTTTACAGATGAAGATAAAGCCAAAATAGAAGAGGAAATGAAAAAAATCATAAAAGAAGATATACCAATCCAAAGATTTTCTTTACCAAGAAAAGAAGCATTAGAACTTATGAAAGACGAACCATATAAAGTAGAATTAATTCAAGACTTACCAGAAGGAGAAGAAATTAGTTTTTACCAACAAGGGGATTTTACCGATTTATGTGCAGGTCCTCACTTAGAAAGTACAGGAAAAGTAAAAACCGTTAAAATCTTATCTTCATCAGGTGCTTATTGGAGAGGGAGCGAAAAAAATAAAATGTTACAAAGAATTTATGCCATTTCTTTCCCAAAAGCAAGCATGTTACAAGAACACTTAGATTTCTTAGAAGAAGCCAAACAAAGAGACCACAGAAAAATAGGAAAAGACTTAGAAATATTCATGACACATCCATTAGTGGGGGCAGGTCTTCCTATGTATTTACCAAATGGTGCAACCATTAGAAGATTGTTAGAAAGATACATTCAAGACAAAGAAATAGCATTAGGTTATGACCATGTTTATACACCATCACTTGCTAATGTAGATTTATATAAAACATCAGGGCATTGGGAACACTACAAAGAAGATATGTTTCCTGTTATGAAAATGGAAAATGAAGAAATGGTTTTAAGACCAATGAACTGTCCTCATCATATGTTGGTTTATAAAAATAAACTACATTCTTATCGAGACCTACCAATTCGAATTGGTGAACTTGCTCATGATTTTCGTTATGAATCCAGTGGTAGTGTTTGTGGCTTAGAAAGAGTGCGTCAAATGTGCCAAAACGATGCTCATCTATTTGTTAGACCAGACCAAATCAAAGAAGAAGTAGGAAAAGTTTTAAAATTAATCGTAGAGGTCTATCAAAAAGATTTCGGCTTTCCAGCAGAAGCCTTCCAATATAGATTGTCTTTACGAGACAAAAACAATCAAGAAAAATACATTGACAATGACCAAATGTGGGAAATAGCAGAAAGTCAGTTAAGGGAAATTTTAACAGAATTAGAAATTCCATTCTACGAAGCAGAAGGAGAAGCAGCTTTCTATGGACCTAAAATTGACATCCAAATAAAAACAGCCTTAAATCATGATATAACCATACCAACTTGTCAGTTAGATTTTGCCTTGCCAGAAAGATTTGAATTAGAATATATTGGGGAAGACGGAGAAAAACATAGACCAGTCGTAATCCATAGAGCTATCTTAGGAAGTTCAGACCGTTTTATCTCTTTCTTATTAGAAGAAACAAAAGGATTTCTTCCAACGTGGTTGGCACCAACTCAAGTTAAAATACTGCCAATTACCGATAATCAACGTGAATATGCTTATCAATTAAAAGAAAAGTTTGTGCAAGAAGGAATCCGTGTAATAGTAGACGATAGAAATGAAAAAACAGGCTATAAAATTAGAGAAGCTCAACTAGAAAGAGTTCCTTATATGTTAGTAGTAGGAGCGAAAGAAATAGAAGAAAACACAGTTGCCGTTCGTTCGAGAGAAGAGGGAGACGTGGGAACTATGACAGTGGAAGAATTTACAGAGAAAATAGTAAAGGAAATTGAAAACAAAACGAAATAGGATAGACCTGTCCCAAAAGTAGCCAAAAAGGGTATAGTGGGGTCTGTCCCAGAACACACCAAAAAAGGAGAAGATTATTTATGAAAATAGGTATTGTAGGCTTACCAAATGTAGGCAAGAGTACGATGTTTAATAGTATTACAAAAGCAGGAGCAGAATGTGCAAACTATCCATTTTGTACCATAGAGCCAAATGTAGGCGTAGTTCCTGTGCCAGACGAAAGATTAGAGGAATTGACGAAAATGTATCAGCCACAAAAAACGACGCATGCCGTAATTGAATTTGTTGATATTGCAGGACTTGTGAAAGGTGCAAGTAAGGGAGAAGGATTGGGAAATAAATTCTTATCTCATATTCGTGAGACAGATAGTATCTGTGAAGTGGTTCGATGTTTTGATGATTCGAATGTGGTTCATGTAGATGGAAGTGTTGACCCAATTCGAGATATTGAAACGATTAATTTGGAATTGATTTTTGCTGATATCGAGACAGTTAA
>CAOKPI010000061.1 GCA_948470605.1 uncultured Clostridium sp.
TGACTAACGAGATTATATAATCCCCCAAAACTAGTTATAGATTTATTTTATAGCTAGTTTTAAAAAAATTGAGGATAGAAAGTGGCAGCTATCACGCCAGAGATGGTCTTAAAAGAGATGTAGGGTACGCCGTCCTACCAATTTAATTAGTTATTAACACAATACTAGGCAGTGTTGATATATATAGTTTGTTTATTATAAACCTCCTTTCACGGAAATAGAAGAAAATGGGAAGACTAGACCAACAGAACTTTCCTAGTGAGTTCTTTTATATAAGTAGTATGTAGGATATATAAAAAGAGAAGGCGGAGAAATAGGTTCGAATGTGTAACAAGAAGGCAACAATAAAAAAGCACATTACTTCTTCGGTTTTGTTGTAAGAAGAATAGGATAGCGTCCTAGGAAATCCTTTATATCTTACATAGTGTTTATAAGGAATAGAGGAAAACATGAATACAATAGGAGAAATAATAAAAAACAAAGATTTAGAAACATATAAAAAATTAGAAGAAATGTCAAGAGGTAAGTATGTTAGATGAAATATTAGATTTTATAAATAAATATTGTTTTACAGAAGAAGCGATAAAAGCGGCAGGAAAATACAAAACTGTTTCAGCAGGATTATCTAAACTTATAAATGAGAAATTTTATACAGTTGATGAGTTAAGAAAAGAATTATCTAAACATCTAAAAAGAATATTATCAGAAAAAGAATTTAATAGATTATTAGATTATAACAGAATAGAATACGAACCACTTTTACATAGTTAGAAGGTGCTAATATGGAAACAATCTACGAAACATATATAAGACAAATATGTAGTAATTGTAAAAACAGAAATGCAGATTTATGCAATATAAGAAGAGACATAAGAGGAACGTTAAGATGTATTTATTACGAGAAAGACAAGCAACACGAAGGTTACAAGCAATTTAAAGGAAGAATAGCAAATCAAGGAAAGCCGATTATGAAAGGAATAGCGAAACAAAGTAGGTGAGGTGATTGGCAAATGAAAAAAATTTGATACCATTTACAAGTAATCAAAGCCGTGAGGAAGCCGAGAAAAATGGAAGAAAAGGTGGTCATAAATCTGGAGAAGTTAGAAGACAACGCAAAGCAATGAAAGATACTATGAAAATGCTTCTAAATTTAGAATTACCCGAATCAGAAGGAAAAGAAAAACTAAAAGAAATGGGAATAGAAGACAATGACTTAAATATGCAAACAGCCATACTGACAAATCAGGTTCAGAGGGCATTAAAAGGCGACTTAGATAGTGCAAAGTTTTGCAGAGATACGTCAGGAGAATATATAGGAGCTGAGGAAGAAAAAGAAGAAACTGAAAAATATAAAGTATGTATACCAGCCAAGGATATGCCTCCAGCATTTATAAATATTTATAGAAGTATAAGAAATAGAGAATATTCAGAATACTGGCTTGAAGGCGGTAGAGGAAGTATTAAATCTACTTTTGCAAACGAAATGGCAATAGAATTATTAGAGAATAATCCTAAAATGTGCATAATTATCATAAGAAGATATACAAATACATTAAGAGATTCCGTGTATGCACAAACAGAGTGGACAATATCTCAGTTTTCAGAAACATATACAGGGCTACAAGATGATTATGAATTTAAAGTAAGTCCTATGGAAGTAACTAAAACAAGTACAGGACAAAAAATATATTACAGAGGAACAGACGACGCTGGAAAAATAAAATCCATAAAACCGCCTAAAGACATGTATATAGGGGTAATCATATATGAAGAATTTGACCAAATACAAGGAATGAACACAGTTAGAAAGATAAATCAATCAATTATAAGAGGTGGAGATGATTTTGTTCAATTATATGTATACAATACACCACCAAGTAAACAACATTTTGTGAACAAAGAGAAAAAGATACCAAAGAAAAATAGATTAGTATATTTAACAGATTACAGGTCTGCCCCAAAAGAATGGCTAGGGCAGGCTTTTATTGATGAAGCAGAATATATAAAAGAAGTAAATCCAAAAGCATACGAAAATGAATATCTAGGATTAGAAACTGGCGATGGAGGAAATGTCTTTGAAAATTTAGAATTTAGAGAAATAACAGATAAAGAAATAAGCACTTTTGATTGGATATACAAAGGAATTGACTGGGGTTGGTATCCTGACCCATTTGCCTACAACAATATGTATTATGATAGTCAACAAAGAACATTATATATATTTGATGAATTAGATTGCAATAAAAAATCAAACATAGAAACATGGGAAATGCTAAAAGAAAAAGGTGTAACAGAAGAAGATTTAATAACAGCTGACTCATCAGAAAACAAATCAATAGGAGATTATAGGGATTATGGTTCCAACATAAGGGGAGCAGTAAAAGGTCCAGGAAGTGTAGAATATAGTATGAAATGGTTATCAAGTTTAAAGAAAATAATAATAGATAGGACAAGATGCCCAAATACGGCAAGAGAATTTGAAGAGTATGAATTTGAAAAAGATAAAGACGGAAATGTAATAACAGGATATCCTGATAAAAATAATCACCATATAGATGCGGTAAGATATGCACTAGAAAGAGTATGGAGCAGGAGAGGAGAATAATGTTTACAAAGTTTTTAAATTGGATTAAAGGAGTAATAAAAATGTTTAGTAACAATACAATTGGAAATGCTTTTGACGTAAATGTTGCGATATCAAGCGAGATGGCAAATGCAATCACATTATTTGAAAAAGTATACATGAATGAGGCTTCTTGGTTAAAAAAAGATGAAGTCGAAAGTTTAGAATTAGGTTCTTCAATTGCGAATGAATTTACAAGATTAACAACATTAGAAATGAAGTCAGAAATAACAGGAAGTGAAAGAGCAGATTTTTTAAATAAACAGTATGACAGAATAAAAGAAAAGTTAAGTCAAAATCTTGAAATTGGAAATGCCATTGGTGGGTTAATTTTTAAGCCATATGTAAAAGATGGACAATTATACATAGATTTAATAAAAGGAAGTTGCTTTTATCCAACAGAGTTTAGTAGTTCAGGAGATATTATAGCAGGGATATTTACAAGCCAAATAACAAAAGGAGAAGATATTTATACAAGATTAGAATATCATAAATTTTATGAAAAGCCTTTAAGAAACAACATAAGTTATATAATAAAGAATGTTGCATATAAAAGTAGCAATAATTCTATTCTGGGAACAAAAATAGATTTAATAAAAATACCAGAATGGGAAAATATACAAGAAGAAACAGCTATTCAGTATGTCGAAAAGCCATTGTTTAGCTATTACAAACCACCAACTGCCAATAATATAGATCCAGAAAGTCCAATCGGAGTATCGGTTTATGCTAGAGCAATTAATTTAATTAAAGAAGCGGATAGACAATGGGGCAGAATAGTTTGGGAATATGAAGCATCTGAAAAAGCAGTATACGTTGATGAATTAGCAACCAAACCTTCTCAAAGTAAAAAGAAATCGTTCGCAGTCAATAAATTAAAAGGTAGACTATATAAGGCATTGAATACTGGAAAATCAGAATCGGATTTCTTCAAAGACTATTCTCCAGAAATAAGAGACGAGGCTTTATGGAGAGGGTTAAACAAGACATTACAAAGAATTGAGTTTAACGTTGGTTTAGCATATGGTACATTATCTGAACCTAATACAATAGATAAGACAGCAACTGAAATCAAAGCAAGCAAACAAAGAAGTTATGCAACTGTATCTAAAATGCAAGAAAACCTACAAAAAGCATTAGAAAATTTAATATATTCAATAGACGTATTAACGACATTGTACAATTTAGCACCTCAAGGAAACTATGAGGTGTCTTTTAATTGGGACGATAGTTTGGTAGTAGACACAGAAAGAGAGCAAACTTTACAAATGCAAGAAGTAACTGCTGGATTAAGAAGTAAAATAAAATATATAATGTTTCGATATGGCTTGACAGAAGAACAAGCTCAACAAGAATTAGAATTAATTAACCAAGAAAAACAATCTAATGCAGAAATGTTTGGATTTACACCAAAAGAGGAGTGATGTAAATGCTAACTCCTGAACAATGGAGCCAAATAGGTAAGCAAGCAGAACAAATATACAACAAATTAGAATTAGAAATAATAGAAGAAATAGCAGAAAGAATAACTAGTGTGGGATATGCAAACACAGTAGTCTTAAATGATATTCTTATAGCTCAAGAAATGGGATTAATATATCAAGATGTTGTAGAATTAGTTGCTAAACACAATAATACCTCAGTAAGTCAAATACAAGATATATTTGAAACTGCTGGGGTAAAATCTTTAGAGTATGATGACAATATCTATAAACTATCAGGATTAAATCCTACGTCGTTGAAACAAAGTAAAGGCATGTGGCAACTATTAGAAGCTACAGCACTAAAAACAAACAATGATCTTAGCAATTTAGTAATGACAACAGCAAATACAAGCCAAACACAGTTTTACGATGCGATGAATAAAGCATATATGGAAGTATCAACAGGAGTAAAAAGTTACACACAGTCAATAATAGATGCAATAAAACAAGTGAGTAAGGAAGGAGCATATATAACTTACCCAAGTGGCAGACAGATTAGTGTCGAAAGTGCAGTAAGGATGAATATAGTAACGTCTGTAAATCAAACTTGTGGAAAACTACAGCTTATGAGAGCAGAAGAACTAAATTGGGATTTAATGGAACTTACAGCACATGCAGGAGCCAGACCAAGTCATACAAAATGGCAAGGACAAATAGTAAGTAGAAGCGGGAAAGAAGGATATTTGAGCTTAAGCGATATAGGATATGGCGAAGCAACAGGATTTAAAGGTATAAACTGTAGGCATGATTGGCGACCATATTATGAAGGAAGTACAAAGACATATACAGACAAAGAATTAAAAGAAGTGGCAGGCAAAACAGTTACATACAACGGAAAAGAAATACCATATTATGAGGCAACACAAATTCAACGTAAAATGGAAAGACAGATCAGACAAGATAAAAAAGATATAGCAGGATTAGAGGGAAGTTTACTAAGTAATAATAAAGATTTAGATATAAAAAAAGTAAAACAAAACCTACAACAAGCAAAATTAACAATGAAATTGCATAATACAGCATTTAATGACTTTTTAGAGCAAACAAGCTTTAAAAAAGATTATTCAAGGCTGAAAATTTAGTTAATTAAGAGGGCGTCCTAAAATAGGAACTCTTTTTTTTATATATAAAATTCGACTACTTGTAGGTCGTAAATAAGTACAAGACTACACCGTGAACGAAAAACACGTAAAAGTTCGTAGTAGGAGAAAGGAAGGCAATATGAAGAGAAATTTTTTAGAGGATTTAGGACTAGAAGAAGATGTTATTGTCAAAATAATGGCTGAAAATGGCAAGGACATTAAGTCATTAAAGACTGAAAATGCAAATTTAAAAGAAGATATTTCGGTAAAAGAAGGAATTATCGAAACTAAAAACACCAAAATTGCAGAATTGGAAAAGGTCGATGTCGAAGCAATAAAAAAAGAACAATTCGAGCTTGGAAGAATGGAAGGTTCTAAAGAAATCGAAGAATTTAAAAGGCAAAATGCTATAGACAAAGAATATAGCAAAGAGTTTGAAATTGATGGGAAAAAGTATAAAGTTAAGGATAGGAAGGGACTTCAAGGTTACATTGATAATGAAAAAATTAAATATGAAAACAATGAAGTTTCAGGATTAGTTGAACAATTCCCAGAGATTGTAAAGACTAGTCCTTATTTATTTGAAACAGATACTAAGAATCCACAATTTGCAGATACAACACAAGGGACGACTAACAAAGAGCTAACAAAAGAAGCTTTTAAAAAAATGACTTACAAAGAAAGAGTAGCATTGAAAAATGAAAAACCAGAAGTTTATGAAAATTTAAAAAATGAATAGGAGGAAAAAGTTATGTCAGATAACACAACAAAATTAGAAAATTTGATTGACCCAGAGGTAATGACAGATATGATTTCAGCAAAATTACCAAACAAAATAAGAGTAGCACCTTTTGCGAAAGTAGATAGAACCTTAGAAGGTGCAGAAGGAGATACGGTGACAGTTCCCAAATATGCATACATTGGAGATGCCGAAGATGTAGCAGAAGGAGTAGAATGTGGTTTAACAACATTACAAGCTTCAACTGAGAAAGTAACAGTAAAAAAGGCTATGAAAGCAGTAGGATTAACAGACGAAGCTGTTTTATCAGCACATGGAGATGCTGTGGGAGAAGCTAATAATCAATTAGCGCTATCATTAGCATCTAAAGTTGATAATGATTGTATAAATGCCTTATCAGATGAAGAAGCAGAAGGAAGATTAAAGTATGATGGCTCACAAGCTAAAATAGGATATGAAGGAATTGTAGATGCCTTAGATGTATTTGAAGAAGAAGTAAACGGAGAAAAAGCAATGTTTATACACCCAAAACAAAGTACAACATTAAGAAAAGATGCAAACTTCATTTCAGCAGATAAATACAACCAAAACGTGGTATTAAAAGGCGAAATAGGAATGATAGCAAATACAAGAATTGTTCCAAGTAGAAAAGTAAAAACAGATACTACAGGAAAGGCTTACTTAAATCCAATCATAAAACTAGAAACAGAACAAGAGACAGAAGAAGAAACACCAGCATTAACAATTTACTTAAAAAGAGATGTTAATGTTGAAAAAGAAAGAAAGTCAAGAAAGAGAACAACAGAAGTATCAGCAGATGAAATTTATGCAGTTTCCGTTTCTAATGACTCTAAATTAGTGTTAGCTAAATTTAAAAAGGAAGAAACTGCAACAGTGGCAAGTAAGACAGTTGCGAGTAAATAGGGAGTGACAAGGCATGTTGAAGTACATAAAAGACGAAGAATATAAAGAGTTATTAGGTACAGAAAACGTGCCTAATAACTTTGATAAATTAGTAATAGAAGCGAGTAACTATATTAATCATGAAACTTATGGAAGGATTGATGAAAACAATATTCCAGAGAAAGTGAAATATGTTGCTTGCTTAATTATTGACTTATTAAACGAACAAGAAACAAAACTAAGTGAAATTGGAAATTTAAAATCACAAAATGTAGAAGGCTGGTCAGAAAGTTATGCTACACCAGAGGAAATTAAATCAGATTATTCTAAGAAAATGCAAACAATCTTATCTGATTATTTATGGGACGTAGTTGGAATAGATGGAAATCCATTATTGTATTG
>CAOKPI010000062.1 GCA_948470605.1 uncultured Clostridium sp.
TTTACCAGTTTGTACAAAATATTAAATTTATTTTTTCAAAAAATCGAAACTTGAAAACTATAACTTGTCAAGCCTTTTTTTTAAAATTTTTTTTGAAATTGTTACTAGTTTTTACAATTTAGTTTTGTCAGCTTTTTAGTTTATATACTTTCTATAAAGAAAGATAAAAACAGTTAATAAATAATATAAAAAGAGCAACTTTTAGGTTGCCCTTTAATATAAAGCATTTCACAGAAAATTGCTTTGCAATTTTGAGCTAAGCGAACAACGGGCGTGGCATGAAAACTAATCTAATTAGTGTGCATCTGTCAAAGTTTGTTTTAAAGTAACTTTTATAATAGTACCCTCTTGTACCTGCTCATCTTTTAAATAATCTTGTGAAATAACAAGACCAGAACCTTCTATATTAATATTCAAATTTTGAGATTTCAAAGCATTCGAAGCTTCTGAAGCATTCATACCTTTTAAATCTGGAACCTTAACTGAGGTAGAAATACTACTTCCTTGTCCATAAAGAACAATCATAGAATTTTTAGCAAGTGTATTTCCTGGTTTTGGAGTTTGTTCTTGTACAAGAAGAGTGTTAGCATCACCTTCGACATAGACCTTAGTAGCAAATCCAGCTGCTTTTAATATTTTTTCAGCTTCTGCAACTGTTTTATTTCTAACATCAGGAACTGTAATATTATGATTAGAATTAGAACTATTAGAAGAACTTTCGTCAGAAGGAACTCCTAAATAAGGCAAAATTTCAGATAACATTTGAGATACCACTGGACCAGCCACTTGCCCACCTTGATGTCCATTGTCTCCTTGTGGATTGTACAAGGTAAGTAGTAATACAATTTGTGTGTCTTCGATTGGAGAAATAGCTACATAGGAAGCTACATAGCCTTCTTCAGCATTTGCTTCTGTTGGTTCAGAAGTACCAGTTTTTCCCCCAATAGAGTAGCCAGCTACAGCAGCATGTCTACCAGAGCCATTTGTTACAACAGATTCCATCATAGATTTAACATTTTCTGATGTTTGTTTTGAAATTACTTGTCTAATTTGTGTAGTAGGCATTTCTGTTGTAGTACCAGTATCGGTATTGGTTATTTCTTTTACAATACGAGGCTTCATTAATATACCATCATTTGCAACACAAGAAATAGCAGTAGCCATTTGAAGAGGAGTAACGTTTAATCTTTGACCAAATGACATGGTAGCAAGTTCGACAGGTCCTACATTATCTAAATTTTGAAAGATACTGTTTTGTTCACCATATAAACCAGAATTAGTGGAGTGAAATAAACCAAAAGCTTCATAATATTTATATAATGTTTCAGGACCAATTCTTTTTCCTAATTGCATGAAGGCAGGGTTACAAGAATTACATAGTGCTTGTCTTAAACTTTGAATACCATGAGGCTCTTTACGCCAACATTTAATTTTTATGGAAGAACCAGTAATGTCTTCAAATTCTTCATAACCTTTACAATAAAAGTCACCAGACTTATCAGAGATGGTAATATTTTCTTCGAGTGCTACCGATGCAGTTATTACTTTAAAGGTGGAGCCAGGTTCATAGGTTTCAGCAACAGATTTGTTTGCCCACATTTTATATAAGGCTTCACTTTTTTCTTCTGGTGTAAGAGAATCATAAGTCTGAGCTAAAGTAGAGTTTGGTGTGTAAGGTGAGTTTAGGTCATAGTCTGGATAAGAAGACATAGCAATAATATCACCTGTTTTTGGCTTGATAGCAATAACATTTCCACCTCTAGAGCATTTATTATCTTCTACGGCTTGTTTTAAATATTTTTCTACAATGGATTGGATATGTAAATCAATGGTAAGTGTTAAATCGCTACCATTTTCAGCAGAAATATAAGTTTCTTCTGCATTTGGAATTTCTTGCTGGTCACTACCTTTTGAGCTTACAATTTTACCAGGCGTACCTGTTAATACAGATTCCCATTTTGCTTCAATACCACTTAAGCCTTGATTATCGTTTCCACAAAAACCAATTACATGGGAGGCAACAGTACTATAAGGATAATATCTTTTACTATCTTCATCAATATTAATACCAATGGTAATTTTATTTTCTTCCATCCATTGTTTTAATTGTTCAACTTTTTCTTGTTCAACTTTCTTTATAATGGTTTCTACTTGTGAATCACTGCTTACTTTTTCTAAAATTTCGTCATAATTCAAATCAAAAATTTCGGATAATCCTTTGGCAACTTTTTCTTTATAATCTTTGGTGTCAACATCATTACTTTTTACAATTTTTGTAGGATTAATCGTTATGGTGTCTACTTGTGCTCCAATGGCAAGAGCTTTTCCAGTTGAATCATAGATATTACCACGTTTTGGACTTATAATTTGATTAATGGTTTGTTGCTGATAGGCTCCTTCTTTTAAAGAGTTACCTTGTACAAACTGTATAAAACCAATTCTGCCAACTAAGAAAATAAAGGTTAAAATGGTAAGAATTAATAAGACTCTTAATTTATTAGCATGAATTAGATTTTTTGATTCTAATCCTGTTTTTAATTTTACTACTTTATTGTTAACGTTTTTTGCTTTTTTCTTTTTTTTGTTTGCCATATTCCTCATTCCTTTTTTCATTAGAGTTGTTTCAATTATTGTATCTTAAAAATAGTTAAAAATCAATAAAAGTTGAAAAAATATATAAGATATAATATAATGTTGCTACAATTTATGGCTTAAAGAAATTTATTAGTATTTTTTCTAAAGTAACTCTTAGGCTGCAGACCAACTGTAACTAAAGTAACAGTTGATAACCTTGTAGGTTCTCCCGAAATGTCACTTTATAAAAATATAATAAATTTCTTTAAGAAAATAAAAAGAGGTAAAAGTAAATGAGTACAATTTTGGAAGAAACTAAATTTATTATGAAACAATATCATGTAAAGGCAAATAAGTCTTTTGGCCAGAATTTTTTGATTCGTGAAGAAATTGTGGAATCCATTGTAGCAAGTAGTCAAATTGAAAAGGAAGATTTAGTAATTGAAATTGGTCCTGGACTTGGTACATTAACTAAATATTTGTTAGAAAAAGCAGGAAAAGTGATTGGCATAGAATTGGATAAAAAGATGATAAATATTTTGGAAGATAGATTTTCACTTTATGAAAATTTTGCACTAATTAATGAGGATGTATTAAAAGTAGATTTGAGGAAATTAATAGAACAGGAAAAGAAAAATACGAATATTAAACATGTAAAAATAGTAGCCAATTTACCATATTATATAACGACTCCAATTATTATGAAATTGTTAGAGGAAGAATTGCCATTAGAAAGTATAACTGTAATGATACAAAAAGAAGTAGCAGATAGATTAATTGCTTTACCAGGAGATAAAGAAACAGGGGCTATTACTTATCGTGTATATTATTATGCAGAAGCACAAGGAATGATAGAGGTTCCAAAGGATTCCTTTATACCAGAACCAGAGGTAACATCAAAGATTATTAGGTTAAACATTAGAAAGGAGCCAATTATCAAGATTGAAAATAAAGAGCTTATGTTTAAAATCATAAAGTATGCTTTTATGCAAAGAAGAAAAACATTACTGAATGCGTTAGTGAATACAAAGGTGTTTAAGAATAAGGATGAAGGAAGTAAAATTTTAGAAGAATTAGGAATGGATACTAATATAAGACCAGAAAACCTGGCATTGGAAGATTATGCCAATATTACCAATTATATGAATCGTATATAAACTTTTGATTATAATTTTTCATAAAAATATCATAAACTATTCTCAATTTATGATTTGTATGTTATAATAAAAAGGAAGTATAAAATAAGGGGAATTAGATGAATCAGATTTTGATTACAAAAAAATTGTATATTACACCTGAATTAAAGAGAAAAAAGAAAATTTATAAAATTGAATTCTTTTTGTCTATTTTTTTAGTGTTTGCTTTAATTTCTGCTTATATTTATGCTGAATATGATAGAAATAAAAGTGAACAAGTGTCACAAGAAATTTTAGCTAATTTAGAAATTCCAAAGGAGGATACTACTGTTGCTAAGAATAATGTTTTAGTGGTTGTACTAGATGATATTCTACAAGAGGAGCCTGAAACAAATAAACAATTAAATCAAAAAATGCAAGTTACAGAGAGTGGCTATCAATATGCGACGATTGCAAGTATTAATATACCTAAAATAAATCTTACATATCCAATTATTGATGGAACAACAGATACGGAACAAGAGACAGCAGAGTTATTAAAAATTTCTCCTACTAAATTTTGGGGAGCAAATCCAAATGAAGTTGGTAACTTTTGCATCGTAGGTCATAATTATAGAAATAATAGATTTTTTAGCAAGGTGCCTACTTTACAAGCTGGAGATATGATACAAATAACGGATTTATCAGGTAAAACGATTTCGTATAAAGTGTATAATAAATACCAAGTGGATCCAACAGATGTTAGTTGCACGACACAATTAACAAATGGAAAAAAAGAAATAACATTGATTACCTGTACAGATGATAGTAAATATAGAGTTGTTGTAAAAGCCAGGGAAATAAAATAGAAAAACAGTTAGGAATGGAATTTTATAACTGTTTTTTTATATTATAGGAAAGAAAAAAGTATAGAAATCAATAAATGATTATCTATACTTATATGGTACAAATTTCTCCGAATTTGCTATAATATAAAGCATTTCACAGAAAATTGCTCTGCAATTTTGAGCTAAGCAAACAACGGGCGTGGCATGAAAACTAATCTAAAAGGTTAAAAAATTTTAATCATGCCACTGTTGTTCTTGATCAAAAAATTTACACCAAAAATATATAATCTTCATATAATATAGAAAGCAAAAAATAGAGGAGGACAATGCTTGTGGCAAAAATATTAGTTTTTAATAATGATACATTAAGTTCAAAAAGACATACACTTATATTTTATAGTGTATGTCTATATTTTCATCGGTTACAACTATCTTTTCTATTACTGTTTTGCATAAGATTTTTAGTCCGTTAAAGTCGTTAGAATTTAATTTTTCATTTATATTTTTGATATATTCTAATATATCATTATTTTCATTGTTAGAAAAATTCAGAGCAGAAATCTCTTGTAGTTTATTTTGTTTTTCTTTTTCTATCTCTTCTACTTTTTTATTGATATATTTTAAAGTAAATTCGTTGGATTCGGCAATAGAATTAATAAGATTGTCTATTTGTATATCTAATTTTACAATATCGTTCTCTAACTGTTCTTTTTTATTTAATGCTTCTACATCTTTACTTTTATTATTTTTAACGTAAGTATTTATTTTTTTAGTTATATCTTTAGAGTTAAAATAGTTTTTCATGTCCGTGATAACCAAATCTTCTAATTTTGATACATCTATCATTTTATTATTGCAAGAGGAAGCTCCTAAATTTCTTTTAGTACTACATATCAAATAATAATATTGAATACCCTGCTTATTTTTACAACCTTGTGTTACTAGATTACTACCACACTTTCCACATTTAACTAATCCACACAAAAATGAAATTTTAGATGTGTTTGTTCGTGGTGGTAAGCACTTTCTTGTTCCTTTAATTTTTTGAGCCTTAAACCAATCTTCATTTGAAATAATAGGGGTACAATTTATTAATGATAGGTACATTTCATCATAATTCCTCCTAGCTTTTACTTTAACATTTTTTTTAGCCTTTCCATATAAATTAGCAGTCATACTACCATCAAAAGTGTCGATATTATTAGTGATATTAGTACCTAGGTTATGGTAATAGTCGTATACTTTTGCAGTTGATGGAGTATAAATTGGTCTGGATAGAATAGCTGAAATTGCATTAATGCCCCAAAGGCCTTTCTTTTTTAAAGTTGGTATTTTTTCTAAGTTTAATTGCTGAGATATTTTTCTCATACTTATTTTTTTATTTACATACATATCATATATTCTTTTTACAATTTCAGATTGCTCTTTGTTTTCTTCTAAAATAGAATGTCTTTTGCCATCATTTCCTGCAATATGTTTTATTTTATACCCATATGGAGCATATCCACCAGCCCAATACCCATTATTTGCTCTGAAATAATAATTATCTGTAACACGTTCTACAATAGTTTCTCTTTCTAATTGTGCAAAAGTCATAACTATATTTATCATAGCCCTTCCCATAGGAGAGTTAGTGTCAAAGTTTTCTGTAGCAGAAATAAAATCTACATTATATTCATCGAACATTATTAGTAATTGTGAAAAGTCTGCAATACTTCTACTAATACGGTCTAATCTATAAGCAATAACCTTTTTTATTGTTCCATTTTTTATATCTTTTAAAAGCCTAGAAAATTGAGGTCTATTTATGTTCTTTCCAGAATATCCTAAATCTTTATAAATTTTAAAATTCTGTCCATCACAATAAGTTTTACATTTTTCAATTTGAGTTTCTATGCTTACACTATCTTTTTTTTCTATGGATTGTCTTGCGTAAATTGCATACATAATACCACGTATAATCCAATTATAAAAATATTATATAGATGATTGGATTATTTCTCCTT
>CAOKPI010000063.1 GCA_948470605.1 uncultured Clostridium sp.
TTACTATCAGAAATATCTCCTATAAAACCTTTGTAGTTATCTTTATATGTATTAGTTAATATCTTCATTTTTTCAAAATTTCTATCTAGGTTGCATACAAAATAATTCTTCTCTATAAATTGTTTAACAAGTTCAAATCCTAGTCCACTTGCTCCACCTGTTATAATTACTATTTTTTTATTCATGTTATTTATTCTCCTCTCTGTTTTAAAATCTCTACTGCTTTATCCCTATGTAATTCTTTCACTATTTCAATTTTATTTTTAGCATATTTTGCTAATATATCTATATCTGTAATCATTTCTGGGCAATAGTTATCATTGCTATCTTGTAATGTTGCAGCATAAACAATTTTTGAAAATTCTTCATATAATATAGCCCCCATACACATCATACAAGGCTCACATGATACATATAATGTTGCACCTTTCAAATCTCCATATAAATTTTTGTTTTTAGATGCACTTTCTATTGCCTCTAGTTCTGCATGAGAATACATGCTTTTTCCATTAATAGTCTTATCATCACTTCTACCAATTATTTCGCCATCTTTTACTACAATAGCACCATAAGGATATTTAGCTTTTCTACTAATTTCAATTGCTATATCTATAAATTTTTCATCCATAAATTTTATCCCTCTTTCATATATTTACAATTTAATTCTTCTAACCTTAACAGTTAAAATTCTATTCTTATTTTAATAGATTATTTATAAATTCAGATATTTCATTGTTATTTTCACACAAGATATATACATTATTCTTTGCTCTTGTTATAGCAACAAATAATTTATTTTTAAATTCATCATTTATTGTATTATATTTATTGTCAAGTATTATAATAACATTATCATTTTCTAACCCTTTAGAAGAATGTATAGTCATAATTCTATTTTGCTTTTCTACAATATAGTAATTATATTTATATTTTTCATCTTCTATTTTACTTTGTATTTCTTTTAGTGTTTCTAAACTTATTTGTATTCCTAAAACGTTACAACTATTTGATAAAAACTCTACTAAATTAGTATTTTTATCAATTTGAAATTCCTTTTGTTTAATCTTTGTGTTACAATTGTGCAATAATGGTTCTATTTTTTCAAATGGGTATTTATATTTATCTAAAACATTATCATAATTCAAATAATATTTTAATAATTCATCTAAAATATCACTATTAAGATAATAATCATTATATCTTTTATTATCTAAATCAAGTTTTTTAGTATAAATAATATCAAAATCTTGTTTATATAATTCGTATATTTCTTGTGCTTTTTTATTACTTTCTGTTAATATGAAAGTATTATTAGGTAAACTATTTAAAAATTCTTTATCAATATAATCTATCATTTGTACTTTTGAATCGGTATTAAATTTTTTCGTTATAGATTTATCAAATATTCTATTTGCATAGTATATTATACTTGGATGACATCTTACACTAACATCTATTTTATATTCAAAGTACCCTTTTTCAATTAGTTTTCTAAATAACTCTGGTCTAGCTCCTCTAAATTGGTATATTGATTGATTTGCATCTCCTACCATAACTATATTTACATTAGTATACTTTTTTAATATATCAAAAAAATAGTGTTGGAAATAATTCAAATCTTGTGCTTCATCAATATAAATAGTATTATATTTATTATTAAACCAATTTTTGAATATTTCCATTTTAACAATATAACTTGCAAAAAAATATGATGGAAATGAAATTTCATATTCATTATTTTTTAACTTTTCTAGCCATTCATTATAATATTGATTACCCACCTTCTGATAATTCTGATATATATCATAAAATCTTACTAATTCGTTTACTGTTAAATAACGTCCGATTGTTTTTACATAGATACTTTCCATTTATCTTTACATTATCTTCTGGAAAATTAATATTGTTTTTTATCATAACTTGTTTATTGAATTTATCACATTCTTTTAAGGCTCTATTAACAAACACGCATATTATATTTTTAACAAAAGAATCTATTGTTCCAACAAAACAATTTTCTAAGTTTATTTTCTTATTTATTCTATTTTTTAATTCTTCTGATGCTTCTTTTGTAAAGGAACATGCAACAATTCCTTTATAATCCTCTATTTCCTGTAATTCATTTTCAATTCTTTTTACAACTGTATATGTTTTTCCAGAACCGTAGGCAAGCAGAGACATAAATATACCTTTTCTTTGAAGATATAATACTATTTTGTTCATCATCTAATATTCTTTTTACTTCTTTGCTCAAGTTAATCATATAAAAATCCTACCAATACTGAATTTTTATTATTATCATTTACAGTTATATCTATATTATATTCATCAATAAAATAATGTAAATTTTTCAATTTTGCTTGTTTTAAGAATTTTATAGCCTCTTCTGTTACTTCATTTTTTTCATCTAATTTTATATATTCTATAAAATCTCTTTCAAAACCTTCATTATGTTGAGAAAAAATAATATTGTTCTTTCTCAATAAGTTGCAAATATCTGAAATTTTGCTCTCTATTACTTGTGGTTTAGAATCTATATCTGTAAATCTAAATTCTAACTTTTCAACATTTAATAATTTTTTTAATTCTTCTTTTATATCATCACTTAAAAATTGCATACATCTCTCTAATCCTGCATATCTATACTCTTCTACCTTAGGTACTTTAAATATATCGTTATCTGTTTTTATATAGACAGTAATTCCTAACTTTTCTAAAAGTTCTTTTATAGTTTTAAATGCTATACCATTAACTGCATATATTCCAAATCTTTTCTCATTAACCATTTTACAGAAATTATTATCTTTTGCCATTAATAAACTATAGAAATATTTTTCAGAATCTCCTTCTATAAGAAGAACGTTATTATAATATAACATTTCTGCAACTTCAACATTTATCAAATATCCAAACTTCTTGAAGTCCTCATTGTTTATTTTATTAAAGTTAAATATTTTTCTTTCTTTATTAATTGGATCATACGATACTTTTATAATTTGATTAGTTTTTTCAAAGTCAATTGTATATGGAGAGTGTGTTGTTATGATTAACTGGCTAGGATTCATTTTTAACAAGGCACTAATATACACTTTTTGTAATAAACATATAAGTGATTTTCAGGTTCTTCAATTATGAATATTTTTTTCTTATTATCATTATAAATTTTAGATTTTAAAATCATTGAGAATATCTTATTCTTTCCATCTCCAATATTATCAAATTCATTATCTTCAGTATCGTAAGCATTAACATTAAGTGATTTATAAATGTTCTCCTCTTTTATGTTTGGCATTACTTTAAATTTCAAATCTTCAAATAACTCTGAAAATTCACCCTTTTCATTTATTTCTCTTTGTATGTCATTAATTATCTGTTCATTTTGTATACTACTATTTAAATTCGATATTTCAGTCGTTATGTTATCACTAAAAAACAGTCCTTTTTCTTTATTATCGCTTTCTTTAAACTTAAAAAATTCTTTTTTAGATATTTCTATATCATATACTGGATTAATATACACTATTGCTAAAACCTTATCCAACTGTGTTTGTATATTTGCTCTAATTTCCTCAAAATCCATTTTAGGATTTCCATAAAATAACGTATCTTCATATTCCAATGTATCTTCATTATATTTTGATGTCAATTTTACAATAATATATTTTTTATTATCATCAATGTGTATGTAATTGCCAACTAATGCTAATTGTTCATTTGTTAAATCATCTGCTGTCAATTTTATCTCTATTTCTATGTCTTCTTTATTTGAATTAGTAGAATCCGTTAATATAAAAGGGATTTTCCTTTTACTATAATCCAGTACTTTCATTATTGCAGAACATATATTAGTTTTGCCACTGTCATTTTGCCCTATAATAATTGAAACTTTTTCAATTGTATCTACATTAATATCTAATCCTCTGTAATTTTTAATTCTTAAACTACTTATTAGCATATTTCTCTCCTATTAATATCGTTATTCCAATCCTTCCAATCTCTTCTTTATCTCTTCTGGTGAAGGTAATAAATTCTTCATTTGTTCTGGTAAAGTATCTCTTATTTGATATGTAGAAACTCCTATTGGCTTATCACTATCACTTAATGCATATTCTACTACTGTTCTATTTTTGCTTTTGCATATTATAATTCCTATTGATGGATTTTCATGTTCCATTTTTACTTGTTTGTCTAGTGCAGTTAAGTAAAATTGAAGTTGTCCAACAAATTCAGGTTTAAATTCTCCTATCTTTAATTCTATTGCAATTAAACTTTTTAAACTTCTATGATATAGTAGTAAATCTATATAAAAATCGTCTCCTCCTACATTTAAATGATATTGACTTCCCATAAAAGCAAAATTTCCACCCATTTCTTCTAGAAATGCTCTCATATTATTTACTAAACTTTCTTCTAACTCTCTTTCTGAATGTTGTTCAGACAATTCCATAAAATCAAAAATATACTCATCTTTGACTGCAAGCTTTGCTTGATTTATATATTTTGCAGGTAGTGTTTCATCAAAATTAGTTTGATTTAATAAATATTTTTCATAAGTCCTATTCTCTATATTGTTTATTAAAACATCTTTAGTCCAACCATACTTTTTTGTCATTTTTATATAAAATTCTCTTTCAAGTGGCTCTTTGCATTTTTCCATTATTGTTACATTTTTGCTCCAACTTATTTCTGCCACTAATGGTGGCAGAATTTCATTATCTTTATATTCAACATATAAATTTCGCATTCTCCATAGATTTCTTGCAGAAAAACCTTGAACATCTGGAAATTCTTTTTTTAACTCTTTTGCTAATAGCTCAACAATCGATTTTCCCCAACCCTTTTCTTGTTGCTGATTATATATTTCTTGTCCAATACCCCAATATAAATTAATTAAAGTCTTATTAACTGCTCTCATTGCTTCATATTGGCTATTTCTAATTTTATTCTTGATTTCTCCTATAAAATCCCTATAATCTTCATTAATTAGATTATTTTCCACTAAACTTCCTCCATTTTTAATTTTGCAACATTATGCTGCAAAATTGATATTTTTTAAAATTGCAATGTTGTGTTGCAAATTTCATATTTTACTTATTTATACCATAAAATTAGTATAAATACAATTGTTTCCAAAAGATTCATTTTTAAAAATCAGCAAAAGGCTGTTACTTTCACACATAACAACCTTTTATAATTTTATCTTCCTAAATATCTATCTTTTTTCTTTGCTTTGGCAACATCTTCTTGCCCATTTTTCATTCGCATTTCAATTTTTATTACTTCTTTAACCTTTAGTGTATCTTCTATAATATAATTTGCTGTTTTTATATTTTTCCTATACTTATTTAGTATTATAGTGCATTCATTTCGCTTTTCTTTGTATACTTGTATAATTTATTATCTGTGCAATTTCTTAGCTTATTTCTGTATTTTTGCCTTAAATTAGTAACATGTTCAATATCTTTTTCAGTTCGTGAAATATAATCTTTTACATCTTCTGTTGTTTTTAATTTTTCGCTTACAATAAGTCTAATTTCATTAGAATATCGTTCCATTTTTCTTACTTCTTGTTTCATTTCTGGAGATAGTGG
>CAOKPI010000064.1 GCA_948470605.1 uncultured Clostridium sp.
AACCCATTGAACCTGGTCTTCTATGATACATAGAACCATGTCCCATTGGTCCTCTATGTTGTCCATGTCTTTTGATAACACCTTGGAACCCTTTTCCTTTTGATGTTCCTTGCACATCTACTTTTTCTCCTGCTTCAAAAATGTCTGCTTTAATTTCATCTCCTACTTTGTAGTTCGCTACATCTTCTACTCTGAATTCTCTTAGATGTTTTTTGTTAGCAAGTTTTGCTTTTGCAAAATGTCCTGCCTCTGGTTTGTTTATATGTTTATCTTTAACTTCTCCGTATCCTAATTGGATAGCATCATATCCATCTGTTTCTACTGTTTTTACTTGTGCTACAATATTTCCCGCTGTTTCAATAACAGTGACTGGAATGACATTTCCTTTTTCATCGAAGATTTGTGTCATACCGATTTTTTTTCCGATAATTCCTTTCATTCTTTCTTTCCTCCTAACTATTGGCTGACTTATGTCAGCGTGGTTTTGCTGAGGCTGTTAAAACTTGTTTGTTACAGCATCAGTATGCAAATGCGTTAAGCATTTGTATTCCTAATAAATAAATGTCTTACAATTTTATTTCTATGTCAACACCAGCTGGTAACTCTAATTTCATTAGACTGTCAACTGTTTTTTGTGTTGGATAAAGTATATCGATTACTCTTTTATGTGTTCTCATTTCAAATTGTTCTCTTGAATCTTTGTATTTGTGTGGAGAACGTAAAATTGTTACGATTTCTTTTTGTGTTGGTAATGGAATAGGACCTGAAACCTTTGCTCCTGTCTTTTTAGCAGTATCTACTATCTTTTCAGCAGACTGATCTAAAACTACATGGTCATACGCTTTCAATCTTATTCTAATTTTCTCACTTGTTGCTACTGTGTTTGCCATTGTAATTTTCCCTCCTTCTTTTAATGTTCACAATCTCATTTCATTCGATTGCGTAAGTTATCTGTAGCTCGCTTCGCTTCGCACAGCTACTACTGTTCACAATCTCATTTCATTCGATTGCGTAAGTTATCTGTAGCTCGCTTCGCTTCGCACAGCTAACTTAATTACCTTGGCAAGTTAAAACGCACTCTGGTGTTTCGAATATCACCTATATAAAAACCCAAAATTTGCATGATGATTCTGGGATAAGTACATTTCTTACCGCCTGGTCTTTGCCATAACATACTCCACCAAAGTTCCCTCCATTCCACATTTCCGTAAGAATGTAGCCACATTTGGCTTCAACGCTTATTAATTCATGCTTATCTATTATACAACCCTTGTTTCCGTATGTCAATACCTTTTTACAAATTTGTAATATTTGCAAATTGCATATTATATCTATTATCCAATTTATATTTTTATCTTTTATCGTAACTCTCTAACCCCGTTCTAATTGCAACATTAATAATCTTAGAAATAGAAATTCCATACTTTTCCCTTAAATCTTCTAACTTTTTATAAATTGATTCTCTTACAATAATTGACCTTGCCACATTAATTTCATCTTTTTCCTTGCGATAAATTATTACTTTATCTTCTAAATTCAAATCATCAACACATGCATCTATAATTTTATTAACAGAAGCATCTAATTGGTTCTCTGCTATTTCTTTTAATCTATCATATAACTTTCCTTCAATTTCCACTGACTTTTTTACCCATTTCTCTTTTTTATAAAATCGTTTATACCATTCCATAACAACATCTCCTAAATCATTTTCTTTCATTATATAACAACTAGTTTTCAGTTTTAACAACCTTTTTGTTTTGGTTTTTTAATCTTTAGGGGTTGTTTTTTTACTCTTTTTAGTTTATAATATCTTAAAAGTTGTCAGAAAGGATTTTAATATTATGAGTAAATTATACGAAAAATATTTATTATTAAAAAGGCAAAACCCTTCTATTTTATACCTGTTTAAAAGTGGATTTTTCTATATATTTCTTGCAGAGGATGCTAAAAAAATGTCTTCACTTCTAAACCTAAAATTGACCAATTTAAACAATACTGTATTAAAATGTGGATTTCCTATTAATAATTTATCAAAATATTCCCAATTCATTGAAGATTTTGGTTATGAAGTCCATATTGTAGATTTAGTCACAGAACAAACACATTCTAGCAGTGAATACATCTTAAACTCCGATATTAAAAATTTCATACAGAAACTATCAGAAATTGATTCTAATACTTTATCAATTAGTCAAGCTTATTCCTTCACCGAAAACATTAGCCATCAAGCAAAAAAATTTATAAAAAGATGGGAGATGAAATTTTGAAAACAGCTACCTTTACCAGAGGTAATAACGAAAGCACTCTAAAAATTTATCAAAAATATTTAGAGCTTATCTATTACTCCAATGATATTGTTAAAAAATATCCTAAAAGCGAAAATTTCTCTTTAGTAAATGAAATTAAAAATTCTTTATATGTAGGTTTAAGAAATTTAATGTATGCTATTAAAAATTATCATAAACAAGATAAATTAAAATATCTAAATGAATTTGATATTAATTTAAATTTACTAAAAATTCAAGTTAGACTATCTTATAAATACAAATACATTACAATGCAAAATTACCAGACTTGGAGTAATTTAATTACTGATATTTGCAATATGCTAGGAGGTTGGATTAATTCATGCCTAAAAAGATAAAAAATTTATTTTTAGAAAAACTAACCTTTGAAAAAATGTTACAAGCTCATTATAGAGCAAAACAGCATAAAACATATAAAACAGAGGTAATTCAATATGAGTTAAATCTAGAAAATAATATCACAAATTTAGTAAACAATTTAAAAGATGGCACTTATCATTTAGGTAAATATTTTACTTTTAAAATATTTGAACCAAAAGAAAGATATATACAAGCTTTACCTTATAAAGATAGAATTGTACATCAATGGTATGTAGAAGAATTTATAAAACCTTATATTGTACCTAAATTCGTACATACTACTTTTGCTTGTTTAACTGGTAAGGGAACTCATAAAGCAACAGAAGAAGTTCAAAAGCAAATGCGTATCTATAAAAGAAACTTTGGAGATTTTTGGATTTTAAAATGTGACATCAAAAAATTTTTTTATAGTATTAATCCCTGTATCTTATTTAACATTATGAAGAGATATATAGAAGATCCAAAATTATTATATCTTACGCAAATTCTAATTTTTAATGGACCCATAAACAAACAACAATTAGGCATTCCCATTGGAAATTATACCAGTCAATTTTTTGCCAATATCTATTTAAACGAATTAGACCAATATATCAAACGTGAATTAAAACTAAAATATTATACTAGATATATGGATGATTTTGTACTTATTTTAAAAACAAAATCAGATTGTATTTATATGAAAAAGAAAATAGAAGAATTTTTAGCACAAAAGCTAAAATTAGAACTAAATGATAAATCTAGATATTATCCCTATAAAATGGGGGTTAATTTTTGTGGCTATCGCATTTTTACGACTCATAGATTACTTAGAACCGCTAGCAAAAAGAAAGTTAAAAAAAATGTCAAAAAGTGGAATCAGCAATATGCTAATCACACTTTAGATTTGGATTACACCATGCAGAGCATTAATTCTTGGCTAGGACATTCTTCTCATTGTAATTCTTTTCAATTGCAACAAAAAATATTAAATCGTTGTGATTTTCTTGTTTCTTCTTATACCGATAAAAAAATTGAAGAAAATTTAATTTCTGATATGATAAACTACAAAAGCATGGATTGATATTTCCACGCTTTTGTGTATTTTATTCATGTTCCATAGTTTTGGATTTTCGTTTTTCTATTTATTTAAAATAAATATGGATTATTTTTTCTAATTCTACTCAAACAAAACTACTGTTTATGTGTTTATGACATAAAATCAAGTTTAAGCCAAAGGAATTAAACTTCTTTGATACAAATCTAGTTGCTTTTTTTCATTTTCCTCTTAAACACTTTTCTCATTTTACAGTATTCAAGTAGGACTTAGTCTTACCCCTCGACAATATCCTTGAATATTGCCCTTCTGAGATAGATTCCTTGATAAATCTTTGTGTATCGAAGTGCTAGACACCGAGCCAAGACCACACGGAACGAATTGTAGCTGTCAGCACCACCGTAGTCTCTGTGGAAAGAGAAGGCACCTGCATTAGAACCATAAGTGTAACTGCCCCCACGTACGAAAAACGGACGGCTCGTGTTCGGAAAGTAAGAGGAATCTCTGAACCAGCTCGTAGAACCACTACCGTCAACAGATGTCTCTAATATGGAGTCTCCGTATCCATATCCTGCATTTTTATAAGCTGTGTAATTATTACCTTCTGAATCGCTTACAGAATTATATGGATAAACAGTTGCATATTTTGTACTTTTGGTTTTGTATCCCTCTGGGTCTTTTGTTGTATAGGCAAATGATGAACCAGTACTTAAATTTGAATTCCCATTTGAAATATAACCTGCTACATATTCCCATGCTCCACCACTTAAATCATAAATTCCATAAATATTTCCTGTTGTACTTGCTTGTGCTCCTTTTGTTGTATTATAAGCATTGGTTACTCCAGAAGCTGCTGAAGCATTTGTGCTTCCTCCTCCATTCCCTGTTATATAGGTACTACTGTTATTTATATCAATTTCATGTCCATTTCTTCCATACTGACTATGGGTTAAGTAAGCTACTGCTCCCCATTCACTATTTTTCATTAAATGACTTTCTTTGCTTCTATCATAATTGTAGGATTTGGTATACATATCTCCAATACTTATGTTTCTCCAACTTGACACTCCTGGCACTACTTTTACAGTACCATTACTATTGCTACTTTCATATTTTCCTACCCAGATTCCTGCTAATTCTTTATCCCATTCTCCACGCTTAAAATTATTACTGGTTCCATCTTGGAAGGCTGGGTGGATTTTGTATCCTTCATCTGCTATTGTTTGGCTGGTTGGTATGAATTTTACCTCGATTTTTCCTGCTGTACTGGTTCCTTCTCCACTTACTATTTTGTATTCATATCTTGGTATCCATACCCAGTAACTTCCATCACTTGTTTTCGCATTAGCCCATTTACTTGTTTTTGTATCAGTTTGATTGTCTCCTGCTATATATTGGTACCAATTATCCCATTCTTCTGTTGTACTTTCATCTGTTAAAGTTCTTTCTGTGTTAGAAGAATCCCAATATACCGCTGTCATATTTTCCATCAAATTAGGGCTGTTTACTTCGTCTGTCCAATAACTTCCATCTGTTTGTTTTTCTACTGTTATAGCTTCTGATATGGTTTCTTTCTTAAGTCCCACTTTATCTACTGTTAGTATATGAAGGTAATAGGTTCCTTCTGTTGTGGTTTTTAACGTTAATGTTTCTGGGTTACTTGTAAAGCTTCCTC
>CAOKPI010000065.1 GCA_948470605.1 uncultured Clostridium sp.
ACACATACTTTTTTTCTTTGTTTTCTGAATCTTGGATTATAATCCTCATCATAATTTTTGTTATTTCTTTTATTTTGTTTTTTGTCTGCCATCTTATTATTTCCCCCTTTGGCTATTTAGAATGGTAGGTCATCACTAGAAGACACTTCAAAATCGGAACCCATGTTGCCTGGTGCTGTATTTCCAAATGTATTTTCAAATGAGCCTGTACCTGTATCTCCTTCTCTTTTACTATCTGCAAAGTAGGCTTCCTCAGCTACTACCTCTGTTACATAGTGTTTGGTTCCTTGATCATCGTCCCAAGTTCTGGTTTGTATTCTTCCAATTACTCCTACTTGTTGACCTTTCTTAAAGTATTTGCTACAAAATTCTCCTAGCTTGCTCCAGGCTACTATATTAATAAAATCTGCTTGTCTTTCTTCTCCTTGTCTAACAAATCTTCTATTAACTGCTAAACTGAAAGAAGCTACTAGAGTATTGTTCGTTTGTGTGTATCTTACTTCTGGGTCTCTTGTTAATCTTCCCATTAATATTACTTTGTTCATTTCTATCACCTTTCTTTACTTTAAATAAAGGCCCCTCTCTTTATTTAATTTTTCATTATTTTGGCTTATTGATTAAGCTTCTTTTTTTACCACGATAAATTTCATGATTTCATCTGTAATTCTATAAACTCTCTCAAGTTCTTTGATAGAATCTGGTTTTGCCTCAAAGTTGAATAATAAGTATGTACCTTCTTTGCATTTCTTAATTTCATAGGCTAATTTCTTTTTACCCATATTTTCAACTGATTCAACTTTTCCGTTTTCATTGATTAATCCTGTAAATTTTTCTTCTAAAGCTTTTAAACCAGCTTCATCTAAATTAGGATTAACAATGATAATACTTTCGTATTGGTTCATTATTTTCACCTCCCTTTGGATTGATAACCTACCTAATTTCTTTTTGGTAAGTAGAGATTGTTAAATTTTTCTTCAAAAAAGCCTCCAAAATATTGTTTTATTGAAAAAGCTATGCTTTTCTAAAGCACAGCTATTCTATCACATTTTCTCTTATTTGGCAAGCTTTCTTATAATCTTTTTCATAATTTCTAAATCTTCATAAGTCGTAATCTTAATATTGGTGTAATCTCCCTCTAAAATCTTCACTTTATTCTTATTTTTTTCTAATAACATGCAATCATCTGTCATTTCCTCCTGTTTGTATTTTTCATGCATGTCCAATAGAATCTTCCTTTCAAAGCATTGAGGCGTTTGAACAATCCATGTATTACTTCTTTGTGTACTTTGTACCACAACATTGTTTTCATCTGTTATTTTTATGGTATCTTTTGATGGCACTCCTACGGTTGCTCCTTCGAATTCCTTCATACTTTCTATACATTGATTGATATATTCTTGTTTAATGGCTGGTCTTGCTCCATCATGAATCACGACAATATCTGCCTCTGTTTGTTGAATACAATGATATACCGTCTGTTGTCTGCTATTTCCCCCTACTATAATGTCGATTGGTTTGGTAAATTGCTCTTTTTGAAGAATATTTTTGATGATTGGAATTTCCTCTTCTTTTGCTCCTATTATGATATTGTCAATATACCTATTTTTATGGAATTCTTCTAAACTATATAACATAACTGGCTTTCCCTGTATGATTTCAAAATTTTTATTTCTATTTTGACCATATCTCGTACTATTACCTGCTACCAATATTACAGCTGTTACTGTCTTTTCTTCTACCATGATTTCTCCCTTCTATTCTTAATTACCTTCTTTGCCAAAATTGTAATTATTTTTCAACCCTTGACTCTCTTGATGATTGATAGGAACTACATAGATAAACTTGATATTTATCTTTTAAGGCATAATAGGCTGATTTCGCTGTCTTTTTATCTTGAAATATGCCATACACACAGGAACCAGAACCAGTCATTAAGCTACCGAAGAGCTCCTTGCTCCGTTAGCTCTTCCTTCAATTTTTGGATGGTGCTATTTTCTTCTATGACATTTTCAAATACATTATATAAATTATCAGCTATTTGCTCTAATTGATTTTTCTCATATGCTTGCTTAATTTTATGACTATTATTGGGTTGTTTGATAGCTTTGTTTTCATCTATTTTTTGATACATTTCCTTGGTATTGCAAGATATTTCTGGTTTAATAATGACTAAATAATATTTTAAATTGGTACAAATTGGGGTTATGATTTCTCCTATTCCTTCTGCTTTTATGGCTCCCTGATAAAAACAAGGAACTACGTCTGCTCCTAAATTTTTGCCAATATTTTCTATCTCTTGTTTTGATAATTTTAAATCAAATAAACGATTCATTCCTATCAGAAAACTCGCACAATCTGTACTCCCCCCAGCCAAGCCAGCTTGCATTGGAATTTTTTTATTTAATATTACTTTCACACCAGTTATGTTTTTATATTTTTGTTTTAATGCTACATAGGCTTGATAGATGATATTTTCTTTGTTGTTTAATGTTAGGATATTACTTTGAATTTCTATGTCATCGGTTTCGGTTTTTTGTATATATAGTTCATCATATAAATTAATTTTTTGGAAAACAGAGCTTAGATTATGATAGTTATCTTCTCGTTTTCCTACTATTTCTAAATTCAAATTGATTTTTGCTCTGGCTTTTATATAGATTGATTCCATTTTTTATCCCTTTCCTACAACTCAATCTTAGTTTGAAAAAGAATAGTTATATTGCTAGGCAAAATTGGTTCGAAAGGTAAGGGCGCATACGCGTTGTATGTAACCGCGTTTCGAACCAATTTTAACAACGCAAGATGGCTATTATTTTCAAACTTATTCTACTGTCAAGCAAACAAACACACTAACTCCATTCCCCTTTCCAAACTCCGTCAATCCCTCTCCTGTCGTTGCTGTTATTCCCACACAATTCTCTTTTATTTGCAAAATACGTGCTATATTATTTCTCATTTCTTCTATCTTAGGTGTTATTTTAGGTGTTTGGCATTCAATGGAGATAGAAATATGTACGATTTCTTCTTCTAAATATTTAAGTGCTTCCTTTACATATTCTTCACTATCTATAATTCCATTTTTACACATATCATCTGCTGCTTTTCCTAATATGTTTTTGCAAGTAATGCCTGAAATCGCATTGGTAATGGCATGTAATACAACATCTGCATCACTATTGCCTGATAAGGAATAGTCTTCTTGAAATTCTATGCCTCCTAGCAATAGTTTTTTTTCTTTATTTTGATAGTCAATTCTATGACTGTCTTGCCCAATTGCTACTTTCATATTTAATCTCATTCCTTTCTATGTGCTTATTTTATCATTTTTTCTTTTTTGTTGCAATGTTTTTATATTTGAAAATTCTACTGTTTCATCTTTTTCTTGCTTTCTTCTATTTATTTTAAAATGCTTCTTTGTATATTAACATGCTATTCTTCTTTTAGTGTATTAAAAAATTGATATACTTAAATTTTATATAAGTATATCAATTTTTTCTTGTACAAATATTCATAACTATTCAAATTCGTATAAAAAATTATATTCTTTCGATTTTACAGAATCAACAGAAATTTCATGAGCCCCCACATGACCTTGGGCTTCCTCTTTTATGCTACCCTCAAATTCGAACAATCCACCATCGACAATTTCAAAATATTTCCCTCTAGGAGGACTATCAGGAGAATAATCACCCCAATCATTATCAGTCAATAGCTCACCATTCAGAGTTGCCTTAACGTCTATAAAACCATAGAACATATCCTCTCCAGCTATATAAATGACTGAACCAGATGGAACAATTGCACTTAATTTATCAGTATACTTTGTAGAATCATTGCCGTCAATATTTAATGTAGTTTTAGTAAATGCAATTTTTCCAAATTTATACGAATATTCCGTCGTACTAGATTTTACAGAGTCAACAGAAAATTTTTCAACCCCTACATGACCTTGGGCTTCCTCTTTTATGCTACCCTCAAATTCGAACAATCCACCATCGACAATTTCAAAATACCATCCTCTAGGCGGAGCATTAGGATAAATATTGTCCCAAACATTGGCAGTCAATAGCTCACCATTCAGAGTTGCCTTAATGTCTGTTGTACCATGGGTTATACTTCCCGTAGATATATAAATGACCGAACCAGATGGAACAATTGCACTTAATTTATCAGTATACTTTGTAGAATCAGAACCGCCATCAATCTCAAACGCAGTTTTAGAGAAAAATATAGTAATCTCTTCATAAATAGCATAGAAAGTAATATTCTTATTCTCAGAAAAGATTGTTGTTACTTCCGTAGATGTTGGTGTGGTTCCCCATCCTTTAAACTTATGTCCTTCTTTTTTAGGTACTGTTGTAGTATTTAATGTTAAATTCATGTCTTCTATTTTAGTATCAGGAGTTGGAGCACCTTCTCCTCCATTCGCATCATACGTTACTGTATAGGTCGCTTTTGTTTTTATCGTCACTGTCCCTGTTGTTGTATTTTCTGCTGCATCTTTTGCTTCCACTGTTATCGTATAATTCGTATCTGCACTTAGATTGCTATCAAATGTGTATTCTCCACTTGATTGATAATCTGTCCAATCTCCATCTCCTAGTTTGAATTTATATTTATCAATTCCACTACATGCATTTTCTGAGTCAGCTGCTTGGTCTGTTGCACTTGCTGTTACCGTGATACTATTGTGTGTACTGGCAGCTGTTGGTGTGAAAGCATTTGGTGGTAATGTATCGATATTGATTACATTTCCTGTAGCATATCCTCCTGCATTAGTTCCGTCCCATAACCTAGCATAAATAAGTCCGTTGTTTTCAAATACGATTTCTGTGGCACCTGCAGTGTATAGTTCCCAATTGCTTTCAACCGTTGGGTCTTTTGTAGTGTATTGTATGCTGTATCCTTGTACATCTGTTGCAATGGTTACAATTACATTTGTATTAGTCGCTATATTTGGTGTATAGGTAAATATCATATTACCTTTCACCGTATCATCTTCTTTATTAACCAAATTAGGTACACTTTCCGTTTTAGTTGGTATGGAATCTGATATTGTTTCATTTCCAACTGTATCTGTTACTTTTATTTTTAAACGGTAGGTTTCATTTTGTGTCAAATTGTTAAATGTATAACTATTTTTTACTTGTCCATCTTTTGGGTACCAATTTACTCCATCATTGTTACTAAAGTAATATTTGGCTATTCCATTTTCTAAATCTGTTGCATTCGCTTTTATTGTAATACTATTGGTTGTTGCCGTTATTTCAGTTAAATCCATATTTATGGTTGGTCCTGTTTTTATATCAATTTCTAAGTAGGCTGTTTCTCCATTTGGTGCTATGGCTTCTACTTTGATTTTAC
>CAOKPI010000066.1 GCA_948470605.1 uncultured Clostridium sp.
AACAAAAATAAATTTATATAAATTCATATCTGTTTTTATTTTAACACAAAATAAGCAGATATGCAAGAAAAGGAGAGAAAAATGAATAAAAGAAAATTAGAAGATATATTAGATGAATTACAAATAAAAGTAAGTTTGCTTGGATACAAATACTGGATTACAGCAGTAGAACTATACTTAGAAAATAAAACAATAAAAATGATGAAATTATGCAGAGAAATAGCTAAAAAATATAACACAACAGGAAGTAGAGTTGAAAGAGCGTTAAGACATGCTATAGAAGACAAAGAAGAAACAATTCAAAGATATTTTAATGTAAGTTATGATATAGACAATTCTGCATTTTTAGCTTTATTAGCTAGAGAAATGGAGAGAGAAGAATGTTAAAAGAAAAGAAATATCAATATAGAGATATAACAACAAATGAAATTGTAGAAGATTTTATGGCAGAAGAATATGTATTAAGAAGATTAGGAATAACTATAGAACCAATGCGGCAAATATGGAGAAATGACATTAGAACAATTAGAAAATATACAACAAACGGTAGATTGGTTTTTTAGTGGAAATTGGATAAAAGAGGAGGAAAGAGATGATTAAAGATTATCAAAAACTAAGAGAAATAGATGTTAGTCAATGGACAGAAAAAAGAGATAATGCAGATTATTTGAATTGGGCAAAAGTAGTTGACTTATTGCATGAAAATGGTGCAGAAAAAGTATATTTTGAACCAGTTGTAAATGAGTTGACGGGAAGTAGTTTATATATGACAGAACAAGTTTTTACAGATAAAAACGGAAATACAAACAGAGTTTATGAAACAGCAGTAAAAATCATAATTGATGATTTGGAATTTATTCAAAGAGGACCTGTTACAAATGGGAGCAATCCAGTCAAAGATAATAGTATGACACAGCAAAGATTGTGGAATTGTCAAACTAGGTTATTTGTAAAAGGTGTTGCAATTAGAACAGGACTAGGGTTCGACTTATGGCTTAAAGATGAATTAAAAAACGAAAAAGACAATTGGGAAGATGATTTAGCAAAACACGATATTTTTAAAATTAAAGAAAGATGTCAGCAAATATATACAGAAAAAATGAAACAAGGATTAACTACAAAAGAAATAGCAGAAAAACTTCACAAAACAGAAGATGAGGTAAAAGCATTATTTAGTTACTTTGATATTTTAAGTAATTTTGAAAGAGATTTAGCAAACATTGATACAAAGTCAAGATAGAAGTTATTACATAGGAGCATCAGATACAAGTATAGTAGTAGGCAATTGGAGAACCAAAACGTTTGAGAAATGGTGGTTAGAGAAATTAGGACTTAATAAAAGTAATTTATCTACAGAAGCAATGAAAGCAGGAAATAATTACGAGCATAAAATACTAGAAAGTTTAAAAATAGAAGGCTTAGAGATGGACAAGCAGATAATTATGGATAGATTAAGAGTTAATTTAGATGGAAACACAAATACTTGTATCTATGAAGTGAAAACACATAAAAAAGAGAAAGAATTTAAAGTGTCAAAGCAATATTGGAGACAAGCACAAGTAGAAATGTATGCAAGCAAAATACATAATTTATATATAGTTGCTTATGCCTTACAAGAAAGCGATTATAGTAATTATTTTAACAAAATAGATAATAGTAGAATAGAAAAAATTAAGATAGATTATGATGAACAATTTATACAAGAAGAATATTTGCCAAAATTGAAAATACTAAGTGAATGCTTAGAGAAAGGAGTTTTTCCGAATGCAAGTAACAGG
Organism: uncultured Clostridium sp.; assembly: GCA_948470605.1. Classification (GTDB taxonomy): domain Bacteria; phylum Bacillota; class Clostridia; order TANB77; family CAG-508; genus CAG-269. The sequence continues at coordinate 1,779 of CAOKPI010000066.1, forward strand.
AATAATAACAAATTTTAACAAAGACTGGAAAACAGGAAAAGCAATTGTGACATTACTACTAGATATGGCAGATATGGAACATATAGAAAAGCTATCTAAACTAAAAAAATTAACAGTAACATTAAAACGATTTTTTAAGAAAAGGTCTTTAGATAGTAATGCTTATGCATGGGAATTGTTAGGCAGATTACAAGATGAATTACATATTAAAAAAGAAGATATTTATAGAGACTTAATTAGAAATATAGGGAGTTATGAGATAGTACCAATCAAAAATGAGGCTGTAGAGAGGTTTAGAGAGAGTTGGAGCAGAAACGGAATTGGTTGGATAACAGAAACTATGAAAAGCAAATTTGAACGGTTTTACAAACGTAATCACATATTATGGCTCGAGTTGTTACACTACAGCTGAAATGTCAAGATTGATTGAATTAATAGTACAAGAATGTAAGCAGTTAGGAATTGAGACAAAACCACAAGCAGAGATAGATTCTTTGTTAAAGGAGTGGGATAAGAAATGAATATAGTAAAAGATTTAAGTAATAGTTTTAATCCTTATCCAAAAGTAAAAATAGAAAAGAAGAAATCAGCAACAAAGATAAAACAAAAAAGTAATAAATTAGTTAAAAAAGAAAGAAACAGATTTAGCATATTAACAAAAGATTTAGAACATTGTTACATATGTAATGTAAAAAAAGAAGATTTGCATGAGTTAATAGGAGGCAGAAATAGACAAACAAGTATGAGATATGGATTAGTAATACCACTTTGTCGAAAATGTCATGAAATGATAGAAAAAGATGAAACTTTAAAGAGAGAATGGCGTAAAGTTGCTCAAAAAGAGTTCAAAAACTACTATAAATCAGAAAACTTTGTGCAAATCTTCGGAAAAAATTATTTATAAAAAATATTAGGTTGCAAGTAGCAAAACTTGGAACGTAGACACAATTGCAGTGCCAAGTACCTATTAACGAGGTAGCTCCTCTTTCGTCCTTAGAAAATAGTCTATGGAGTGGTTGCTAGAAATACATAACTAGTAGCGTGATAGAAACAGTATAGCTGTTGGTATTAATTACCTTTATTCTATTGCAGTTGTGATAATACATAAACACAACACGATGGCTTTAACGGTTGTGCCGTACAACAACCGCAGTTATAAAAAATATTAGGAGGTAAAAAAGATGAACAGAAATACAGCATTAATTTTATGGACAATTGTTTGGTTTATATTTATAGGTACATTATGCTTTTTATTTCATAATGCAAATCCATTATGGCTGTTAATACTTTGGCTATTAGGATTTGAAGAAGAAGATTAAACAACCAGGGCAAACAACAAACTGCCCTAAATTATACGAAAGGAGAAAATATGAAAGACCCAGCATTTTTATTTTATAGTAGTGATTTCTTGTCTGGAACAATGCTTATGTCAGATGAAGAAATAGGACAATATATTAAATTGCTATGTTTGCAACATCAAAAAGGACATTTAAAAGAAAAAGATATGTTAAACATATGTAAAACGTACAATGAAGAAATTTTCTCCAAATTTAAAAAAGATGAAGAAGGAAATTACTATAATGAAAGATTAGAATATGAAGCAAATAAAAGAAAGGCTTATTCTGAAAGTAGGAGAAACAATAGGAAGAAAAAAGAAACATATGAAGAAGATATGAAAAACATATGTAATTCATATGAAAAACATATGGAAAATGAAAATATAAATATAAATACCCATGAAAATATAATTAAAAATAATAGAAAAAGGGGTTCTAAGGGGAAAAGGGAAGAAGAAAAAATACAGTATGCAGAATTTGTTTTTATGACCAATGCTGAACACAAAAAGCTAGTAAGCACTTATGGAGACGAATTTGTGAATGTATGTATTACAACATTGGATAACTATAAACGGAGCAAATGGAAAGAAATATAAAAGTGATTATAGAGCCATTTTAAATTGGGTTGTAGATAAAGTAAAGAAAGATATTCCCAATATCAAAGATTTTTCAATAGTGGAGGATTTTTAAAAGATGAACAAAGAAGAATTTAAAAAAGAAATAGCAAAAATACAAGTAGCATACAACAAAAAATTTAAACAAGAAGAAGGAAGATTATGGTTTAAAGAATTTATGAATGTAGATATAAAAGAGTTTAGGAAAGCTGTTGACAAAACAATAAAGGAACTGATTTTTATCCCAAATGTAGCAGATGTAAGAGCAAGAATAGCAGTAAATCCAAACGATTACTACATAGATGAATACGCCTATTTATATAAAAATTTGGAATGGTGCGAAATTATAAAAGGAGAGTAAAAACAATGATTAAAGTAACGAATAGATTTTATATAAATGCAACTACACATTGTTATGTATTACAAGAAAAAACAACCGTAAAAGATGAAAAAAGTGAGAATTATGGAAAAGAAATATTTAAAGATTTAGGATATTATGTAACGATTGAAAGTTGCTTAAAAGGGATATTGAAGGTGACAACAAGAGAATATATAAGCAGTGAAGAAGAAAACAGTATACAAGAATTAATGAAACAGATTAATAATGCTAGAAAGTTTTTACAAGATTTAAAATTAAATATTTAAGGAGTGTGATAACAAATGAAAATAACACAAAGACAAAAAATAATAAATTACATACGAAAGCATGGAAGCATAACGAGTTTAGATGCTTGTAGAGATTTAGGAATCATGCAATTTGCTACTAGGATAAAAGAATTAAAAGACGAAGGCTACGAGTTTAAAACCGAATGGGAAAGTAGCAAAAATAGATATGGAGAAAGAGTAGATTTTAAAAGATTTTATTTAGCGGATATGATAGCAGATAATATGAACCATATTCCGCAAATATAGGAGGAAGTTATGATAGATAAATATAACAGATGTAACAATTGTAAATATTTTAAAAGATTACATACACGAGAAGATAGTAACTATGTAGCAACAATATATGGCTTATGCCAAAAAAGAAAAAGAGTTTTTGCAGAAAAATATTATTGCGGAAATCATAAAGAGGAATAGCTTATGAAACATAACTACAAACCGCTATCACGGAAAATGTAAAAATTGTCGGTGGTTGTATAAGATTAAAAAAGCTATATTTCAATGGAACAAACGAATGTGAGTATGCAGACGAGCCGATAAAGGAAATAAAGAAAATTTTAGGCATACAAGAAAAAATTGAGGAGTGAAAATAAAAATGAATAGTTTAGAAGAAATAAAGAAAATTCTTAGAGAAAATTGTAACAATGAAATTATAGAAGAAGATAAAAAAATAACAGTAGGAGGAGGTTTAAACCTAGAAGGAACCAATATCACAGAATTACCAAACAATTTAACAGTAGAAGGATATTTAAACCTAGCACGAACCAATATCACAGAATTACCATACAATTTAACAGTAGGAGGAGATTTATACCTAGCACGAACCAATATCACAGAATT
>CAOKPI010000067.1 GCA_948470605.1 uncultured Clostridium sp.
TCGAGAACCTAAAATAGAACCTAAAATTCATCTATGTATTTTTGAGTGTGCTGTTGTACATTTAAACAATTGAATAAAAACAGAAAATTTGGAAAAAATAAAAAAATACTTGAAAAATTATATATAATAGTATATAATTTTAAAGTAAAAATTAGTTATCAATTTTCTGGTGATGATGACATTTAGGGTAATACCTGTTCCCATCCCGAACACAGAAGTCAAGCCTAAGTGTGCCGAAAATACTTGCGGGTTACCCTGCTGGAAAGATAGGTTGTTGCCAGATTTATATATATTCCTCGTTAGCTCAGTTGGTAGAGCGCTCGGCTGTCGAGCAGGTCGCAAGACCAAGAAGTTAGCAGCTCTATAAGGAAACTTATAGATGAAAAAGGTGGCTAATTCGGTGGAACTCTTAGCAGGTAATGCTGAAGACAATACCGAGCAAGGCGAAAGCTATGTGTAGAGACTTTACACCACCTACCTAAGTCGAAAGATATGGTAAAGATAAAGTCCAGACTACAAATTATGATTTTATCATAATGCTAATGAAAATTAGTGTGGTGCAGTAACCGATAGGTCGTTGGTTCGAGTCCAACACGAGGAGCCAAAAAGAAGTTTCGTCGAACTTTTTAAAAAGCTTGATACAACTTAATTTCAAGACTATAAAAAAAGTTTGATGGACACAAAAACTTAAACCGTTTCAAAAGAAACGGTCTTTTTTTGACCAAAAATATTGAAAAAAGGAGGTTTTTGTGGTATTATGTTACATATAATTAAACAAGAAATCAATATGAGTAAAGAATTACTCTCTAAAATCGAATGGGCGTGCCGTTTAAAATTTAAAGGAAAGGAACAGCCACAGATAATTAATGGTTGTCTAAGAATTATTGAGCATACCAATTTAGCGTATGTAGAGCCCCATAGAGTAATTATTAAAGATAGCTTGTACCTATTCTTTAATGAACACGATTATTTCTATGTAAATGATTTAAGTACAAAGTATCCGTTATCCAAATTACAAGAACATATCAGCGGAAATACATAACATAGAACGGCGAAGCATTTTAGAGTTTTTAAAAAATTATACTATATTGGTTTATTTGTGTTATTAAAAAGAAATTATAAAGAGATAGTAATAATAAATATAAAAACTCTAAAAGTGCTAATAGCTAAAACTATGCTATGTGGCACTTTTTTGTTGCCTTTCTATTCATAAAATTTGGAAGGAGGATATGTAAAAATGAATGAAGAAAGGAAAGTAGCAGGAATTTATATTCGTGTTAGTACAGAAGATCAAGTTAGAGAGGGATTTAGTTTAGGAGAACAGGAGGAAAAGTTAAAACAACTTTGTAAATATAAAGATTATAAAATCTATAAAGTTTACAAAGATGCAGGAATTAGTGCAAAAAATATGTCTGGTAGACCTGCATTTCAGCAAATGCTAGAAGATATGAGAGCAGGTAAAATCAATTATATTGTAGCCTATAAATTAGATAGAGTTACAAGGTCTGTAAGAGATTTAGAAGTTCTAATATCAGAACTAGAAGAACATCATTGTTATTTGGTATGCGATAGAGATGATGTAAATACAAGCAGTGCTAATGGTAGATTCTTTGTAAGAATGCTAACAGTTCTATCTCAGTTAGAAATTGAGATAGTATCAGAAAGAACAAAATTCGGTTTAACAGGAGCAATAAAGTCAGGTCATATACCAGGTACTTGCCCACTAGGTTACAAAAGAGATACAACAAAGAAAATGGTAATTGATGAAACTACAAAAGATGTTGTTATTAGAATATTTAATTTATATTTACAAGGTAAAAGTTATCAGACAATAGCAAATATATTGAATGAAGAAAAAGTTTTAGAGCCTAAAAAATGGGATGATTCTACCATAGAAAAAATACTCAATAACAAAATCTATGTAGGAGATTATGAAAGATTTAAAAGAGTAGCAAAAGAACAAGGAAAAGAGCCTGTAATATATCCTAATGTTGTAGAACCAATTATAACAAGAGCAATGTTTGAAGATATACAGTTGCAGAAAGAGAAAAATCAAAGAGCATATTGTAGAGATAGAGTATATATCTTTATGCAAAAAATGAAATGCCCTAAATGTGGCAAGATAATGGGTAGTAAAGGAACAGGTGGTAAAAAGAAAAAGTATATGTATTACCATTGTGCAGAATGTAAGCTCTATCTTCGTGAAGATTTAATAGAAGAACAAGTTATGCCAATGATAATGGATTTAATAGAATATGATATGACAGTAAAAAAATACTTCTATCCTGTTTTAGCAGATAAAAAAGAGAGAAATACAGTTAAACTAGATAAAGAGATATCTAGTTTGCAAAATCAAAAGAACAGAATTAAAGAAGCATATCTAAAAGGAATTGTAGAGGTAGAAGATTTTTCAGAAGATTATAGAGTAATTGAAGAAAAATTAAATATGCTAGAAGAAAAAAGAATACAAGCTATTGATATAAATAAACAATCATTTAGTCCACAATCTATAATGGCAGATAGAGATGTAGAAAAGGAAAAATTAATTCGTTCTAATAAGTTTCAAGATATGCTTATGGCAGAATGGAAAAGTAAAACAAAGGAAGAAAAGCAAGAATTTATTTCTAAATTTATAGAGAATATTGTAATTGAGAAAGATAAAAAAGGCCATTATAACCTAATCAATATAAAGTTTAGAAGTAGTTATATAGAACAAATTTCTAAATTGATGGATTTAGGAATGTTTGATATAGCATTACCATTTGAACAAGACAAAAAAGAAAGAATAGTAAATACTACTGTGCTAATGGACAAAAAAGAATTAAAAGAATATATGGATAGATTAAATGAATATTACGAAGTTTCTTATTATGAATTAAATCAGTTGGACAAGCCTAAAAAAGGTTACCAGAAAAAGTATCTTACAATAGAAGAAGTAAATAGAAATGGAGAACAACTTTTTAAATTAGTGGAACTAATAAGTGATGATAAACAATTTCCACAAAAAGAAGAAAATAGAATTTTAGGGAAAATTAGAATTAAAGAAAGAGAAAAAGTTAGTTAAAAAATTTTATAAATGGAGGAATTGAAAATGGAAAATAAAGAAGTAAAAGAAAATAAATATGGAATTGAATATACAAAACAAGGCGATTATTATATGCCAAATTTAGTATTAGAAAAAGAAAAAATTGTATTAAACAAATATGGAAAAATGAGATTAAAATTTTTAAAAGAAAATAAGAAAGCCGAATATACAATCATGTTTGTGAATGGAACACTTAATAAACATTTAAAAGAGATTCAAGAAACAGCAGAAAAGAGAATTGATATTATAATCAAACAACTAAAACAGCAAAATAATCTAACAGAAGAAATAAAAAATACAGACCAACTTTATTGGGTAGGAATGATGAATAATTTTAAAAGTACAGCAGAAGAAATTGTATTAAATGAACTAATATATGTATAATAAATTACTGGTAGGAACAAACAGACAAATGTATTGCCAAATTTGATGTCTATAAATGTAGCGAGCATAGGTTTTGTATTGCCACAAAACCGACAGCTTACGCTGAAAGGGGAAAAATCTTCCCCTATAACCCCTACCTTATAAAATAAAAAGTTAAAAAAATAGATTGAAAATTGTATAAGGAATTAAAAGATTTTAAGAAAAATTTTGTAAAAAGTAGAACGAAGATTTATCAAAAAGGAAGTGAAAAATTATGAGAAATAGAACAATAGGAATTAATGTTAGAGTGAGTGAAAGTGAAAAGAAAAAACTACAAAGGAATGCTAAAAAGAGCAACTTAAATTTGTCATCTTATTTGAGAAAATCTGGATTACAAAAGGAGATTTGTTCAATACCAGATGAAGAACTTCGTAAAGTTTATAATGGAATTGTTGAACTAAAAAATGAATTTCCTTATATGAGTGATGAAGAAATAAAAGATAAAATAACAAAAATGCAAAGTGATTTTTTAGATATTTACAATTATAAAAAAGATGGTGATGTGGGTGGCAACAACGAAAATATGGGCAATTAAAGATAGTATATCACGAGTAATAAGCTATGCAAAAAATCCTGAAAAGACAATGTTTGCTGATTTAAAACAAGTGCTAAAATATGCAGAAAATGATGAGAAAACTATTGATAAAAACGAAAAAACTATGTATGTAACAGGTGTAAATTGTAAAGCAGAAACAGCTTATGAAGAAATGAGGGCAGTACAAAATAGATTCGATAAATGCACAGGAAATATAGCATATCATGCATACCAAAGTTTTAAAACAGGAGAAGTATCACCAGAACTTGCACACAAAATTGGAGTAGAACTAGCAGAAAAGATGTGGAGTGAATATCAAGTAGTAGTTGCCACACATTTTAATACAGGAACTTATCATAATCATTTTGTAGTAAATTCAGTTAATATGTTTACAGGGAAGAAATTTAATTGTAATAAAGGTGCATATTATAAATTTAGAGAAATTTCAGATAGACTATGTAGAGAAAATAATCTAATAGTTATAGAAAATCCAAAGGGAAAAACACCAAGAAGCATATACTTTGCAGAAAAACGAGGAGAGCCAACAAAGTATAATGTAATAAGACAAGCTATTGATGAAGCAATAGAAATGTGTATAAACTATGGACAATTTAAAAAGATAATGCTAAAAAAAGGCTATATAATCAATGATAATTATAACAGAAAATATCCAACAATTCGTTCAATAAACGATAAAAAAGCAGTAAGGATGTATCATTTAGGCGAACAATATTTGCCAAAGAATATAGCAAACAAAATTGAACACAATCCATATTATTATCAAAATAAATATATGGAATTTATACACCCTAAAAAGAAAAAACAAAAATATAAAGTCTATAAATATAAAGGTAAATTCAAAGACATTAGTAAAATGAGTGGAATTGATGCACTATTTTTATTACTATTTCATTTATTAGGATTACTACCAAAACGAGAGAACTATCAGCCACTATCTCCAGAAATGAAACAAGAAGTAAGAAAAATGGAACGAT
>CAOKPI010000068.1 GCA_948470605.1 uncultured Clostridium sp.
CTTCCTTCTTTTGTTTTTACAATATTTCCAATTTCATATTTTTTCATTTTCTTTCTTTCCTTCCTATTCAAAATATTTTCTCCATTCATCTACTATGGTTGTTGATATATCTCCTTTGTTATCCAATACCTTCATTAGCCTTGTATCTATTGTATTTTTAGCAATTAAGTGTATATGGTTAACATTGTTTTTTTGTCCTATTCTATGTAATCTTGCCATTGCCTGGGTATAATCGACATAGTTAAAATCTACGCTGTAAAATACAGATGTGTCTGCTGCAGTTAATGTGATTCCTAGTCCTGCTGTGTGTGTCTGACATATAAATACTTTCACATCATCCCTGTTTTGAAAGTCATCCACCATTTGTCCACGCTCATCCATTTTTACTTGACCTGTGATCCAACTGTATTTTATTCCTTTACTTTCTACTAGCTTTTTTATTGCAGAAATTTCATCCAAGAAAACTGCAAATATTACTAGTTTTTTATTTGAATCTATTACTACATCGTTTATGATTTCCTCAAGTGCATCTAGTTTTGCATTACTAACAAACTGTGTTTCTTTATCATCATTATTGATAAATCCACCTGTTATTTGCCTTAATCTTAATGTTTTGGTAAGTACATTGGTTACTGTGATTTCCCCTTGCTCTAATTCCATATAGCATTCCTTTTTTATCTGGTCATATATTTTCCTACTACTTGGCTCTAACTCACAGTATCTCATTGTTTTTATTTCTTCTGGCAAGTCTAGTGCTTCTTCTTTTGTTACTCTATATGCAATGCTATGCATTTTTTCTATTAGTTCATCTTGGTTGATGTATCCAATTACTTGATGGCCTCCATAGCCACCCATTCGCACATACCTATTTCTGAAAATATAAAAGCTTGTACCATATATTGTTTTGTCTACAAATCTGTATTGACTAAATACATCTAACGGATTATTTTGTATTGGTGTTCCTGTAAGTAGCATTTTATATTTTGCTATATCTCCAAGTTTGTGCATTGCTTTACTCTGTGCTGCAGTATGATTCTTTATTCTTTGTGATTCATCACATATAATCATATCTGGATTCCATTCTTTTAGGTCATCAAACATTCTCCAAGTTGATTCATAGTTGATAACTGCTACTTTTAATCCTTTTCCAAATACAATTTCTTTTAGTTTTTGCTTTCTTTTGTTCATTGTTCCTTCTAGTGTTACAACAGTATTTTCAAAATCTGCGTATTGCTCTATTTCTTTTTCCCATACAGGTACTACCGATGCTGGGCAAACAACAAGAACTTTCTTTATTTTTTCGTTTAAGTAAGCTCTACCCATTACTGCTATAGTTGTTAATGTTTTCCCAGTACCCATATCCATTAATAATACTGCTCCTGACATAAGTGGCCTCCTATTTTATTTCCTTAAATATATCTTTTAAGTCTTTCTTATCTATACCCATTGCCATAAATGATGCCATAAGTCCTAAAGATAATTTTTCGTTTAATTTTCTTTCCATTTCATCTAATTCTTTGGCTACTCTTTGTGTTACATTTCCTAATACAGTTAAGTCTATTATCAATTTTTCTTTGTTATCAAATTCAATTTCAAATGTAACCTCTGGTTTAATTCCTATGTGTTCCTGTGCTTTTATACTTTTGATTTCTCTATTACCCCTTAAATTCATTATTTTTTCCATATACTTTTTACTCCTTTTTAAATAAATTCATTAACTTACAAGCTATATTATAGCCTTTTATCTGGTGTTGGTATGGTTTTACTTTTATTGGCATTGGCTCTATTTCTACAGATTCACTTGCCATTTTTTCTTTTGTTGCTTCCATAATGTGTTCGTATTGTTTATTCCCATAGTCAATTATTTCTTTTCCTACTACACATCCAATTTTCTCTAGTCTAGTAATATTATCTTTAGTACATGGAACTATCCAAGCTTTTCTTTCTTTTTTCCACTTTGGATCAAACAATTTGCTTTTTATAAAATCTTTATATTGGTAGCTGTCCGTTAATACTATTTGTCCATCTTCAAATGATGCTATCATCTATACTATTCCTTGTATAAATTTTCATAGTATTCTTTAGCTTCTTGATATGTAGCAAAGTATTCTCCTTTTATCCAAGTTTTATCTTTTAGCAATTTTGTTGTTACTACATATGGATTCATTGAGTTATTTTTTATAAAAATTATTGTTTTTCCAAGCTTTACATCGCAATTCATTAGCTCACATGTTCCGAAATTTGGATTTTCAAATTCCATCTAGTTTTCCTCCTTTTGCAAAAATTGAGCCTTTACAAATGGCTTTGATTTGTGTTATAATGTGTACAATTAATTATTTAATTAAGTGCAAAGTAAAACAATTTATGTTCCTGATATACAATTTATTGTTCTGCTTTGTTCTTTTTTATTGTCTATATATTGATAGAACAGTTTTGGTGATATGTAATAAGTCCATTTTGAACTTAACTTTACTGCGGATCCAAATGGAAATCTATTGTTTCTTAAGCCTATTCTTACAAATTGCTCTGATGTTCCCATTAGATTAGCTGCTTTTTTTATTGTTACTTTCTTTTCATCTGCATCCATTATTTCCTCCTTTCTTGTATTTCTTTTGTAAAGAGTTGATGTTTTACTTATTTCTTTTGTATTTAATTGTAAAAAAATAAGCCTATCTATCCAACAGTTTCATTTCTGGGAAGATATTCTCGACCTTTTCTTCAAGTATTTTTGCTATCTTTCTTTTCTTATTGGTTGGAACATCTATATCCTTATTTTCCATATACGAAACTGCTTGTTGTGTTACTTTTAGTCTTTTGGCTAATTCTTTTTGGCTTATATTCTTTTTCTTTCGTATATTCTGAATATTATTATACATATTTCCCACCCTTCCATTTGTACACATTTCTTTTGTACAAACAGTATTATATAGTCATTTCTTTTGTATGTCAATACTTTTTAACAAATTTCTTTTGTAAAACCACTTGACTTGTACAAATTATTTTTGTATAATAGTTTTAAAGGAGTTGATTTACTTATGAAAAATAGGTTATTTGATTTAAGAACTGAACGCAATTTATCTCAAGAAGAATTGGCTAAACAAATTGATTATTCGCAACAAATTATTAGCCATTATGAAAGTGGAAAGAATCAAAAAGTTAGTATGGATTTTGAAAATAAAATATGTGACTTTTTTGGTTGTTCACTAGATTATTTGAGATGTCGTTCTAGTATAAGGAACGAGCAAAAATATGATGACACTTTAAAAAAGGTCGCAGGAATGATTGAGGAATTTTACAAAGGAAACGGAAATGAAAAAAGACAAGACCTTACAGATGAAGAACTTGCCTCTTTTCTTGAGTTTATCTCACAATTTAAAGATTTGCTCCAAAAGTTTCCGAAGTAGTATTATTTATTGGAATTACCCTTTAAGTATTCCTTTATAAATATTAATACTGCTCTTAACTCGATATCGTTTTCTTGCAATAACTTGCATAGTTTGTCAAAATTCGACATTTTGTTTACCCCTTTTTTAGTAATTTGACTACAAATACTACTTCGTTTATTACAACATATAAATGGGTACTATTGCTAGTTTTATTACTTCTTTATAATTATAACACATTATGTCAACTTTTGCAAATTATGGAATTACTTTAGTATTTTCTCGTTCCTAATAAAGGAGGAGATTATGCGAAATCCTAATGGTTTTGGATGTGTATATAAGGCTCCTGGCAACAGACGAAAGCCTTATATTGCTCGAATAACGATAGGTTGGAATGATGAGACTGGTAGGCAACAATTTAAAAATATTGGTAGCTATGTTACTTATAAAGAAGCTATGGCTGCTCTTACAGATTACAATGCTGACCCTTATGATATTGATGCAAGTAGAATTACTTTTGCTGAACTATATGATAAGTGGTCAAATAATAAATTTCCTAAAATAAGCAATTCAATGATGCTTAGTTATAAAAACGCTTTTAAAGCTTGTAAGGAGATTCACGATTTACCTTTTATAACAATTAAAAAGCATCAAATCCAAACAGTTATTACTAATAGTGATAAGACTTTTAGTGGTAAGGAACGTATGAAAATGCTTATTAGTCAGATGTCTGACTATGCTATGGAAAGTGATATTATCAAGAAAAATTATTGTAAATGTGAAATTGATTTAGGCGATAAGCCTGATAAGTCTATTATCAGAATTCCTTTTACAGAAGATGAAATCAAAACCTTATATAAATCATTACATGTGTATCGTTATACTGACACTATTTTAATGATGATATTCTCTGGTGTTAGACCTAGTGAATTACTGTTGGTTGAAACTGAAAATGTACATTTAGATGAAAACTACTTTATTTGTGGTATTAAGAATAGTAGTAGTAAAAATAGAAAAGTTCCTATCAGTAGCTTTGTAAGACCATTCTTTGAAAAATATTATAACGAGGCAATTGCTTCTGGATCCAAGTGGTTGATTCAAAATACTGAAGGACAACAAATGAAATATAGTAATTATAATCGTGATAAATTCCATAAGATTATGGAACGATTAGAACTTGAACATCGACCTCATGATGGTCGACACACTTTTGCAAGTATGATGGATAAAATCGAAGCTAATAAGCTTTGTACTCAATTAATTATGGGCCACTCGCCTAGAGTATTAATTGATAATGTATATGTCCATAAAACTGTAGAAGAATTGCAAACTGAAATTGACAAGTTAGAATCATTATTTAATTTAGATGAAATGTTATCTCTTATAGATGCTGCATACTGGAGAAATGAATATCAATTTTTGAACTTTGCTCCACCTCCAGAAATCGCCCACATAAGTGCATAAAATTTCTCTAAATAACTAAACCGTGC
>CAOKPI010000069.1 GCA_948470605.1 uncultured Clostridium sp.
TTTATGGAAATTATTCCCATATTTCATTTTTTCATAGATTACTTTACACTATCATTTTCTAACTGTATCTCCCTTAAATGGTACACTTGTAGAGGGCACATATTGTATATGTCCCCTCTACTCTAGACAATTTCTTTTAGTTGTTTTCTATTAAAACTCTTGCTATTACTAAGTTTCTTATAAAAATAAACATAGCAAAATTTATTTCAATTTTTTTGCTAAAATTTTTCCATATTTGTATATATGTTTATCTTATTCTTTTGTTAATTATTTTTGTTATTTCATCTGCTGATAACACATAAACTTCAGCATATGGTCTGTCAGAATAATATCCTTGTACCATATAGCATGAACAATAAATATTATCATCTTTGATTACTTTGCCATGTATTAACCCATCTTGAATTGGTTTTACATTTCTATTATCTGCATCCCATATCTTTCCATTATCATATATTTTTATAATTGTTATTGTAAATTTATCATAAAATAGTCCTTCATATTTTCTTGTTATTCTAGCTATATTATTTGTAATTCGTTTTCCGAGTATAATTTGCACCCTTTTTGATTGGTGGAATTTTTTCTGGAATATGTATCTTTAATATGTCATCTTCTAATTTTACTTTATAGTCATAGTCAATGAAATCTGTTACTTCATCTTCCATAAATTCTCTCCATAGATTTTCTTGCATTACTGCATCATACATATCCATTCTTACTTTTTCTAGTTTACAAAAGTATTTTTCTAATTCCTCATTTTTTATTTTTTCTTTTGTTTGTATTAATTCATTACTTATTTTTTCAATTTTCTTAATTGATTCTATAATTTCTTCTCTTTTCATAAATATCACTCTCGCTTTCTTTAATTTGATTTTTCGCATAAAAATAGAAGGTACAGAACTTAATTGTATCCTTCCTTTTATATTCATATAACTATTTAGTTAAATATCTATTGGTGATTTTTCTTATATTATAATTGTTGTTTTCCAATAATTTTTCTTTTATATCTTTTATATATTGATTTTCAATATTTTCATATAATAATACTTTAATCATTTCTCTTGCTTCTTCAAATGTACACATATTAGCATTATTTTTCATTTGTTCAATCATACTAGTCTTATATTTAGTTTTCAACAATATCTTTAATATAGCATATGATTCACATTTTACATCAATATCAAAATCTCTACTATATACATATATAAATGTAAAATATAATTGGTTTTCTAAATTTGCATACTTTAATTCAATTTTTTCATTTATGCAATTAAAACACTTTAATATTTCTAAAATATTATCTTTATTATCAAAAATATCCTTACAAAAAGTATTTATTATTTCTTCTTGTGATATTATATCTAGTAAAAATTCTAACATTTTTTTATTACTACTTAAGTCTTCTAATGTACGATTTCTAAATTCATCATCATATACTGATTCAAAATTTATTTTATCTACTATATCTAATATAATCTTTCTATATTTTTCAGTATTATTTTCAATTAGCAAATTAGATAACATTTTGATATGTCTTATTTTCTCATATATTGTTTGATTTTTTGATGTTAATATTGTTTTAGCAAGCGGAATATATCGAGTTAATATTAAATCTTCTAACTCTTTTGTATAATTCTCTTTTTTGAAAGAATCTCTACCTATTGTATATTCATTAGCATATCCTGTAAATACACTTGGGTTACTTTCTCTTTGATTTGCTCTTTCTTCCATAATATTTATTATTTTCTCAACTGTATCATAATTATCTTTGTCTTCAATTATATTATCTACTATAATGTTATGTGTATTTTCAAATACAATTTCATTATACTTATTACTTCTTGTTACTTTCTTATAGTTTACTATTGCATCTATTATATTCAAACTATGTGTTCTTCTTTCTACTATCATCTTATCTAATATCTTTTCAAAAAGTTCTTGTTCCTTTTTATTGAGTAATTCAATTTCTACTAGATTTATAATTTCAGCAATTTCCATATAAAATCTTGAATAACCATTTTCAAAATAACTTAAAAATATTTGAAATAATTTTTCTTTATTAGTTATCCTTGATACATTAGTTTTTAAGGCTTTTAAAATATTATAGATATTATTAATATTAATTT
This sequence comes from uncultured Clostridium sp., assembly GCA_948470605.1. GTDB lineage: Bacteria > Bacillota > Clostridia > TANB77 > CAG-508 > CAG-269. Next base: position 2,127 of record CAOKPI010000069.1, read on the forward strand.
TATCATTAATTTCTATTTCAGATAACATTATATTTTCTAGTTCTAAATATTCTTCATCTAACAAATATTTTCCAAACAATTTATACAAAAAACAATTGTAATTATCTATATAAAACTTAATTACTGTACCTCTTTGCTTTAACAAACTACTTATAAATTCATTACTATGTATCTTAGAAGTTTTGTATTTTAATGCATTAAATAATTGTTCAAACTTTTTGGTATTATTGCTTAAAAGCAACATTCTTAATGAAGATAAATATAATTCTTCATCTTCTAAAGCATCTGCATAAAGGTATAATATATCTGATAAAAGTTCTCTACTAAGTTTAAGATGAGTTATAGAACCATAAAAAATTGTAACATATATTAACTTTTGAATTTCATTACATATATTTTCTAGACCATTTGAATATATTATAGTGTATTTACTTTTATGTTTATATCCAAAAGAATTTTTATGAGCCGCTTCATAAATATTTGTTTTTATTCTATCGTATATTGGGTTTGCTAATATATGTCTATTTTTATTGATTTCTTCTTGAAATTCATCTTTTAATTTATATTTATTATTTTTATCATTGTATTGTATATTTATATTTCTGCCATCTATCAATATATCATCTTTAAAATATGATTCTATTTGCTCTCCACTTTCTATTTTTATTAACAATTCTTGATATATCGTTATACTGCTTTCAATATTTCCTCTAAAATATTCAAGCATTGCTATCCATCTTTTTTTAATAACCTCATCTTCATTAATATCAAATTCTCTTTTTAATTCGTTTTGAAATTGTTCTAATAATTTAATAGGAAAATCTTTTTTCCCTATCACCCAATCTATAATAGCTTTCCCAAATTGTAATGAAACACTCTTAAAATTGTACTTCTCTTTTTGATAACTCCAAAACAGATTTGAAAATAAATATCCTTCTAATTCTTCAAATTTATTTACATATTTATAATAAAATTCCGAATATTCATTTTTTGTTGTAACCTCTGGATAAAAAATGTTGTATGTATTATATGTAATGGTTTCTGTATTATCACCATTTATCATCTTTCCATTGGATCCATCAATTTTATTGCTTTTAAAAACTTTTTCCACTATTTCTTTATCTTCCGTTTTTGTATTCATAATTATCTCCATTTATCATTTTAGAATTATCTCCGTTTATTTTATTAGATTTAAATTCTTTTTTATATTTATAAGAATTATAAGTAAATCCTCCTAAAAATGCTCCTACGAATGATGTTACTATAGGAATTATTATATCTTTAATTATTTCTTCCATATTCTTTTCCCCCATATATTCTATAACTTTACTTCAATCTTTTATTATCTTTAAAATTTAATCCTTTGCTTTTTTCTTTTTCTATTTGCTTTGTGCTTTTTCTTGGTGTTGGTAACTCTTCTGGCATAGTACCACCTATTCTTTTTATAGTCTGTCTAACTGCTTGTCCTACTTTATGATGTGTTATACAAGCATCATTTTCATTGTTGATATTTTTATTTTTTAATACTTCATCTGTCTGTGTTATTCTAAACAAGTTTGCTGCAAGTTCTGTACTACTCATATAATCTAATATATCTTCTTTTTCTGGTATACCTTTTCTATTGGCTATATCTCTAGCTGTTTCTCCATTATATAACCCTCTATATCCGTAATTATTAAATTTGCCATAATTTTTAACACCTGCAAGTTTTGCTGTATCAAATAAATATTTATTTTTGTCTTTAACATTTTGCCTTGTATATAATCTCTTTTCATCTTCACTTAAATTTTCGTACTCCTGTCTTGTTATTTCTTGCTTTCTTGTTTGAACTGCAAAATATGTTTGTGCTAATGCAATTGCTTTTTTTCTACTATCTCCATTTTGTGCTATTAGGTAACAAGCATATCTTGTTAACTTCATATCCTCTATTGTTTTTTCTGCATTTTTAGGCATTTTGATCGTTTTGCCGA
>CAOKPI010000070.1 GCA_948470605.1 uncultured Clostridium sp.
TTACTTCTATGTTTGGTGCATGTATTTCTGCTTCTATTTCTGCAAAAGTTTGATAGAATATCTGTGCGTGTCCTAATGTAAAAATCGTTTTATCTTGTTTTTCCAAAACCACTACCTCATTTCAAACTACTCTATTCAATATTTTGTTTGCTCTAATCTTTTCGTAATCTACTTGTATTGTTTTAGATTTGCTTTTTCTTTTAATTGGATAAATTTCAACCAACTTTTCTTGCTGTTCTTCTTTTAGTTTTTCTTCAAATTCTTCAATATCTTTTAGGTCAAATCGATATTTATTTCCTATTTTGATAAATTTAAGTCCCATTTTTGCAAACTTGACTGTTATTGTTCTTGTATCTTTTATTTGAAATCTATCTTTTACTTGTTCCATTGTTAGCCATTGCATTTTAGACCACCTCTTTAAGAAATTTATTTACAAAATATATTTGACCTTTTCCTGTAACCTTTGTAGTTGGTTTTGTCACAATGTCTCCATTCGGTTTATTAACAACTGTTTTTTTAACCTCAAACAATCCTAATTCCATTGATTTTTGCGTTGGTAAATTCCAATTTTGACCCTTTTGTTTTATTAAATATCCTTCATTTCTTAGTTTTTCAAAAAGTCTATTTTGTCCAATATCGTATCCGTTTTGCTTTAATATTTTTGACAGTTCGTTTATAAGAACACTATTTTTTGAAGTCTCTACACTATCTGCAAATAATACTTTTGGTTTTTGCTGTTCTAATTGTTCCGCTAGTTCGGCTGCTTTTCTTAGTGCTTCTGGTAGTGTTTTAGGAATTTCAAACATACTTCTTGATTTCTTTTCTACTTCAATAAAATATCTTCTTATCTTCCTCCCTTGTTCATTATTCTCTACCATTGCTATTTCTTTTGCAGTATCCAATGTAAGTGCATATTCAGTTGTTGGTCTTCCTCCTTGAGGTTTTTCACAAAATTGTGAAAAAGTTGTAAAATCAACATTTTCAACAAATCCATATTGCTCAATTCGTTGTTTTATCCAATCTGTAAATTGCCTTTTATTGTTTAATGCAATATGTAATTCTCTTGCATTTACTATTTGCTCTTGCCTATCGTTTTGATAAACTTTAATTAATCCATCTTGAAATATTTTCATATTTTTCATTTACTTTCGCCTCCTTTTTATTGTTGGTTAACTTTTTTTAACATTTTAAATTAAAAAAATATATTTATGGAAGTCATATTCGTTTATATCGCAAAATTTAATAATTGCCCCTATAAACTTTTTTCCTGCTTTCTTTCCATTATTTCTTATAACTGTATTAAGCTGATATTTGCTAATACCCAGTATCCTAGCCATTTTAGCTTGATTATTATCAAATCTTTCTTCTAGTAATTTGTTTAGTGCTTCCATATTCACTTCCATTTTCCCCACCTCTTTTCTTGGTAAATTTTTTCTAACCATTTGCATTATACAGAATAAAAAATCAGAAGTCAATACTTTTGGTAAATTTTTTTTAACTTATTTTTGTTGACTTTTTTTAACCATTGATGTATACTATATTAGGAGGGATTTTTATGTTTAATAAAAATAAATTTGCACAAGTATTAAAAAATATAAATGAAACATATAGCAGCCAAAGAGATTTTGCAAAAAAATCAGAAATAAATAGAACTTATCTTTCTCAATATATGAATATGAAACTAGATGAACCACCAAAGCCTAAGATTCTGAAAAAATTAGCAGACAATTCTAATCAAACAATAACATATGAAGAACTTATGACAATATGCGGATATATTGATAACAATAATTCTAATGGTATTAATAATGAGTTAATTTCTCTATATGAAAAATTAAATAATATAGAAAAGATGTATGAAAACAGAAAAGAAAAACTAACTTTTAGAGAAGAACAAGTTACTCATGAGCTTTTTAATCAAGTTTTAAAAAGTGTTCATAAATACAAACAGACTCCTAAAACCTTTAATCCTAATGAATTAGTAAAAGACATTGAATTTTTGTCTGATAAATCTAAGAATAATATCTCTAAAGTTTTACAAGAAGATTTTGAATATTTCTATTATAAAAATATGGTAAGGAAACAGATTTTAAATCTAAAACTAGAAAATAACAGCAATTGTGATTCTGACATTGCTCTAAATATTGAAAAAACAGTTTCTGAAAACAGATATTTTATGACGCCAGTATACCGGTCAAATCTCAGCTGAACAACCTAATTGGACAGAAGAAAATATAGAAGGAAGAATACCAATAGATACCAACTTAATGGATATAGTAAATCCAGAAGAGTATTTTTTCTTGCGTGTAAATGGAGAAAGTATGAATAAAGTAGTAAAGAATGGTGCTTTTGCTTTAATACATAAACAAGATAGCGTAGAAAATGGAGAAATAGCAGTTGTATTAGTAAATGGTTTTGATACTACAATAAAGAAATTTACTAAACAAGGAGATTTGATTATATTAGAGCCACAATCAAACGATGAAACCTTTGAAACACAAGTATATGACAAAAATACTTCTATTAAAATATTAGGTAAGTATGTAGGAAAAATGGAAATTAATAAATAGGAGATTTGTGCAATGGAAATAAATCATTATTATATTTCAGCGGAAACATATTCAAAACAAACCGGTCTTGGCGTTGAAGAAGTAAAAAGACTATGCAGAATCGGAAGAATACCTTGTGAAAGAACTAAAAAAGGATATTATAAAATCAAAGTTTACAAAGATAATTGTGTATCCAGGGAAGAATACGATATAATACTAAAGGAAAATAGCAAACTCAAACAATTATTAAAAACTATAAATAACATTTCTAATTATAAGGAGGACTAACATGGCAGGAACCAAACGAAAAAGAGGTAAAAATAGTTATTTCTTAGAATATATGTACGAAGGAGAAAGATATTCTCAAACAGTAAAAGCTACCTCTCCTTCTGAAGCTGATAGAAAACTAGCTTTATTTGTTGCAGAGGTAGAAAAAGGAAATTATAATAATCAAAGTAGTATTACATTTACTGAAATGGCTCAAATGTTTTTAGATAAATATGCAAAGAATAACTTATCAGATACTACCGTTATAAATTATAAGTGTCAACTTAATAAATATATTTTAGATGATATTGGTACTTATAGATTAAGTAAACTTAAAAAGCTTCATATTCAAGATTTCGCCAATAAATTATATGAAGAATACAACTTGTCGTCTAAGACTATAAAGAACTATATAAACTTAATCTCATCGATTCTAGAGAAAGCTATTGAATGGGGATATATAAATACTAACATTGCTAACAATGTAAACATACCTAAAAATTATAATAAACCTAAAAAAGAACAAGAGATTTATAATAACGAAGAAATAAAACTATTATTTGAGGCATTAAAAAACGAAGAAGAACCATTTAAAACAATGGTATACATATCATTTTATACTGGAGCTAGGCGTGGCGAAGTATTAGCATTAAGGTGGAAAGATATAGATTTTGAAAACAACATCATAAATATAGTTCAAAATAAAATTCGAAAAGTTGATGGCACTAAAATAAAAGAAACTAAAAATAAACGTTCAAGAAATTTCGTTGCTCCACAAATTCTAATGACAAAAATAAAAGAGATATACAACAATCAAAATAAAGACGATTTAATATTTGATTATTATCCAGCAACATACACAAAAATGTGGCAAAAATTCATAAAAAGAAATAATTTAAAATACATTACATTACACGATTTAAGACATACAAATGGAAGTATCTTGGCTTCTAAAGGCGTAGATATTGTAACAATAGCAAAAAGGCTAGGACATCTTCCTGCTACCGCTTCTGCATATTATTTACACGCAGTATCAGAAGAAGACAAAAAAGCAAGTGAAAAACTAGATAACTTGTTTTAATTTTTATACTAAATTACGTCAAAATTACGTCATTTTATAAAAATAGAGATATAGCAAATTGCTGTATCTCTTTATTTTCAATGGAGCGGGTGGCGGGAATCGAACCCGCGCTATCAGGTCGGAAG
>CAOKPI010000071.1 GCA_948470605.1 uncultured Clostridium sp.
TATATTTTGTTCCATTTCCTTCATCTCCTTTCCTTGTAAAATTTTGTAAAATAATTATTTTATTTTTTCGCCACAATTACTGCAGTAATTGTTATTAACTGATTGACTATTTTTACATTTTTTACAAATTATAGGTTCATATTTTTTTAAATGAAAAGTATCATTTTCTCTTCTTATTACAATCTCATCGTTTTCATTCCAGCCCAATTCTCTTCTATCTTCTATTGGAATTGTAACTCTTCCTAATGTATCTAACTTTCTTACCACAGGTATATCCCTCCTTCTTCCATAGTATTTTTTTCTTAAACCATTATTTATTGCATGTCTTATATTTTGCTTTCTGTTACACCATTCCAAATTGTCTACATTGTTATTTTGTTTGTTTCCATCTATATGATTTATTTCTTTGTATCTGTTTGGGTTTGGAATGAAGGCTTGTGCAACTAATCTATGCACCCTCCTAGAATAACATTTGTCGTTTTTGCTTAATCCAACTTGACTGTATCCTAATTTGTTTTTTCCTATGGACAAAACTACTCCTTTTGTTAATCTTTTTGCACCTGTTTTATATTCTGTTATTCTGTCTATACTTCTTATCTGTCCTAAATTACTAACTTGATATAACCCCTTAAACTCTTCTATGTCTTTCCAAACTTCCATATTTTTCTCCTTAATTTAACGTAGTAGCTGTCATAATGCCGAATACCAACATGCTTGTCCACATTCCGCCAGCAAATTGTGTATAACAACACGTTTAGTATTGTTTTCTTTAGTTTTTTCATTGGTTTCACCTTCTTTCTTTTGTTTTTATTTTTTGTAATTGTCATGTTTTCTCACTTATGATATAATTCTGTCGTAAGTGAGGTAGGTTATTATGTCTAATTTTAAAAATTTTAATTATTCTGAATTAAAACAAAATGCTAAAACACCTGAAGAACATCGAAAAATTAATGAGGAATTTTTAAAATGTCGTAGACGTGCTAGAAAATTAGAAAATTTTAAAAAATGGTGTTTTGACAATATGTTTAATATTATTAATGCAGTTATTACCCTTTTAGCTTTAATAGTCGCAATATTAAGCTTGTTGTTGCAATTAAAAGAGCAACAATAGACAATATTAAATTAAATACCTGTATTTTACTTGGTTTCTTCCATTTTCTTTTAATTACTTCCATCTTCTCTCCTCCTTCTTTATTTTGGTTGGTCTTTTACTTTTGCAATTACTTCTATATTAGGTGCAAACTTTTCAGCTCCTATATCCGCAAAAGTTTGTAAAAATATTCTTACATGTTCTTCTGTCAAACCTGACATGTCTACTTTGGCTTGTTTTTCATTTTTCAAATCCACCACCTCTCCTTAACTTTATTCATATGGTTTGTCTTTGTTTCTTTTCGCTTTAACGCGAATTATAACTTAAAAAAAACAGGCAATTCTTCTTTAGAAAATTCTAACTTAGTAAAAACTTTTGTCAGTTCACTATGCTTAAAATCTCTTCTACCAGCCAATTTATTTCCTAATGCTTGTATTGTTATTTCTAGTTCTTCCGCTAATTCTTCCTGTTTTATATTTTTTTCTGCAATCCTACCTTTTATTTTTTGCAAATCTAATTCCAATTTTCATCACCTTCTTTCGCGTTAATGCGATTATATATTTTCCTTTATTTTTTGTCAAGCATTTTTGAAAAAAAATTTTATTTTTTTCAAAAAAATTTGCATTAATGCAAAAAATAATGTATAATATTGGTAGTAGGAGTGATTTGTATGAATGATGAAATAGCTCTTTTTAAAAAGAGACTAAATGATATTATATATGAAAACAATACAGACGCAGAAAAAATTTCTAAAGGAACTGGTATACATATTAGCACTATATATAGATATATAAATGGAGATATTAAAGATTTAAAGATGAGTAATATTTTTAAGTTAGCAGAGTTTTTAAATGTTTCTCCTATCTATTTAGCCGGATGGAGTGACGAAAAATATGTTAAAAATAGAACATCTAACGTTTTCCCTACTTTAGACAAAATTGTAGAATTGCCTGTTTTGGGAAAAATCAGTGCTGGACTTCCTTTGTTAGCATTAGAGAATTTAGAAGGGCATGCTTTTGCTCCGTCTTCTAAATTAAAATCAAATTTTGAATATTTTTATTTGAAAGTGCAGGGAGACAGTATGAATTTAAAGTTTAACGATGGTGATTTGGTTTTAGTGCAGAAGCAAAACGATTTGGAAAATGACGAGATTGGTGTTATAGCTATTAATGGAGATGATGCTACTGTTAAAAAATTTAAAAGAGAAAACAATCTAGTCATATTGCAACCTATGTCAACAAATCCAGAACATAATATTCAAATATATAATCCAGAAGAAATTTCTATAAAAATCATAGGAAAAGTAATATCTTATCAAGGAAATATTTAAAAGGAGTAATAATATGGAAAATGCAAACAAGACTGAAGAAGTAGCTTTGTATGTTAGGGTCAGCACAGAAGAACAAGCGGTAAACGGAGATAGTTTAAGGACTCAAAGAGAAGAACTTACTAAATATGCTTTAGCAAATCATCTTCATATTTATGGTATATATGAAGATGATGGCTTTTCTGCTACTAATTTGAAAAGACCTGCTCTACAAAGACTGTTAAAAGATGTTGAGCAAAACAAAATAAACAGAATACTTATTACGAAGCTTGATAGACTTTCTCGTGGGGTAAGAAACTATTACAAAATATTAGACACTTTAGACGAACATCAAGTATATTGGCAAACAGTATTTGAAAAATATGACAGTTCAACTGCAAATGGAAGATTACATATAAATATCATGCTTTCTGTTGCTGAAAATGAGTCTGCCCAAACTTCTGAAAGAATAAGAAGTGTATTCAAAACCAAAACTGAAAATAAAGAATTAATAAGTGGGAAAATTCCAATTGGACTAAAAAGAAAAGATAAAAAGCTAGTTATTGACGAAGATAAAAAGCAAGTGATATTAGATGCATTTCAATTTTATAAAGAAACCACAAGTGCCTATCAAACATTTCAAAAACTTGATTTAAAATATCCTGAATTACAATTAAACTACATGAGAACATACAGGATACTAACAAATAAATTATATACTGGTATTAAGGAAACAAAATACGGAAGTATTGAAGATTTCTGCTCTTCTATAATAGATAAAGTTACATTTGAAAATACACAAAGATTATTGAAAAAGAATGCTAGAAAAAAAGATGCCAATAACTCTGATGGTTATATATTTCAAGGTTTATTAAAATGTGCTGAATGTGGATATACACTAGGAGGAAAATTTTATTCTAAAAATATTGAAAGTTCGAGATATTATTATATTTGTAAAAGACATCATCTAGCATTGAAGTGTTCTTGTAAGACAAATTTTAATGAACAAAAAATAGAACAGATACTTTTAAATGAATTTAATATTCAACTAAAAAAACATATATCTGATTTTGAATACAAGCAAAAAAATTATAAAAAAATGAATTTTTCTAAAGAAATTTCTTCTTTAGAAAATAAATTAAATAAATTAAAAGATTTGTACATAAGGGACTTGATAAGGATTGAAGATTACGAAAAAGACTACAAAGAATATGTAACTCAATTAGAAACTTTATATGCAGAACAAGAAAAAATAGATACCAATATTCCAAATAGTAACCTAGACAACTTAAAATCGTTTTTAAGCAACGATTTTATTTCTAAATATAGATTGTTAAGTAGAATAGAAAAAAGGAGAATATGGCTATCTATAATTGATTATATAACCCTTGACAAAGACTATAATATGAAAATATTTTTTATTTAAGTATTTTTTTGGTACTTTTTCACTTGGACAGAAGACAATCGTGACGTTATTTATGGAGTTGTAAAAAATTGTTTTAAAGAACC
>CAOKPI010000072.1 GCA_948470605.1 uncultured Clostridium sp.
CTAAAAAAGTAATATTCTTAATAATCACTCTATGTGGCTCAATATATGTAAGATTTGTTTTCTCTAGTTTCCTAATACTACCATTGATAAAGGTAGGAGTAACTTTTGAAAACTCACATATAAATTCAAGTCGCTGTTTTAAACATTCCTCAAATTCTAGTTTTTGCTTAATTATCTTCATTTTTAGCACCATCCTTTCATTTGGATGATTTTAATATTGTTTTTAAGCAACAAAAAAATCAACCAGATTTTATTTTCTGATTGATTTCTGTATCTATCTGTTCAATTTAGTTCGAACAGATACGTCGTTGGTGCCTTAGCGAAGGACGTATGCGAAAAATACCTTGCATAAAATCACCTTATTATCCGTTTCAAAATAAGTTATAGCAATAGTTTCAAAGAAATGTATACACACTTTTGAAATTTTTCGCCTTAACTGTTATTTTTAATTTAACATAATTTTTTATATTTGGCAATACTTTTCAATTAATTCTTTATATTGTTCAACAAGTTTATATAAACTTTCAACAGTTATATACTCATTTATCTCATGTGCTGTTATTGGTCCTGCTCCCAAAATTATCCTATCAGTGTCTAAAAAACTTGCCTCAGTAATAAAATTACATGTCTTATTAGAAATTTTTGATTTGTTTATAAATGGCGATAATTTATTTAATTCTTGAACTTTTGCTTGATATTTTTCTTCCAGTATTTTAATTTTCTTTATAATTTTTTGTTCATCTATTTTATCTATAGTCCTAAAATCGACTAAAAATTCACATGAATCTGGAACTGAATTAATTGCACTTCCTCCATTTATTTTTCCTATATTCATAGTTGTATAAGGTATTTCAAAGTTTTTATTTAAATTACTTTTTATTTCAGTTTGATAAAATTCGTTTAACTCATTTATAAATGATATTGCACTCACAATAGCACTTTTACCTTTTTCTGGTGTACTTGAGTGTGTTTTTATACCTTTAAATGAGATTTTATATTCTATTAGTCCTTTACTTCCTACTATAATCTCATTATATGTAGGCTCTCCTATTATCATTGTTTCTGGAAAATTTGTTTCATAATTTATCACATCTTTTACTCCTGCAAATCCAATTTCCTCATCATAAGTAAAATATAATTTTATTCCTTTACTTAAATTATCAAAATCAATTTGAGATATAGCTGAAATTATTGATGCAATTCCAGATTTCATATCACAAACACCTAAACCATATATTTTATTATTAACTTTAGTTAATGCAAATTTTTCATATTTCCACCCCTCAGTAAATTCAACTGTATCAGTGTGTCCTAAAAAACCTATTGATGTTTCATCTTTATTAGACATAATCAAAAATTTATCCTTCTTTTCCGTTTTAAATCCTATTAGATTTAATGTATTTTCTATATAATCTAATATTTTTTTATTTTCTTTATCTTTAATTGTATTGCACTTTACTAAATTTTCTAAAATATTCTCAACATTTAACATCTTTTAATCTCCTTTATTATATTTCTCTTCCTTTGTCTGTACTAGGATTTGCCATTTTAATTCCTTGTTTTAAATTATCTCTATTTAAAGAATTTAAGTCAATCTCTAAAAATATGTTTTGCATAGTTTCTACCTGTCCATTCACTCTTTCTTTTTTAACACTTTGAAATACATTAGGAATTTGTTTAAATCCTATCTTTAAAGCGATACTATAAGACATAGAACCTCTTTCTAAAGTTCTCATATATAATTTTTCATATCCCAATGCCTTAGACTGCATAACTCCATATAACATAAGTTGATTTCCTAATCCTTTTCTTCTATAATCATTTAATACTGCAACATCTGCTAAATACATAATATTTTCTTCTTGAAATTCAACTGGTTGATCCGTTTTTGCACCTCTTTCTAAGGCTAGCATTCCAACACATTCTTCATTATTATATGCACCATAAATATATCCTTTTTCTTTATATTCTCTAAAAATCTCTTCTAATTCTTCTTCTGTGTATTTTTCGTTATAAGGTGGACCCGAAAACACCTTATATACTTTTTTAAAATCATCTAAATTTGTAAGTTCTTTGATTTGACCGTTCATATTTTTTCCTCCTATAAATTAAATAAAGAAAAAAGGTAAAAAATAGATATGCAAAAAGACTATATATAGAATTTTTCCTACATATAGTCTTTTAACATATCTATAAAAAAATATTTTCAAACTATCGTAGGTACAGTATTTTTAGCCTGTACCTACGCATTATCTTAAAGTGCGAAGTTACAAGCTCCTACGATGATGATGTAATTGGTTGTTTAAAAATATTTTCAATTTCATAATTTTACCTCTTTTCTTCATATTAATATTATAACAAACCATACTCCAATTGTCAATAAAATTATGTAAATTTAATTTTAACTATTTATCTTATATTAAAATATACTTTTCTATATATGTTATATATTTACTCTTTTATATTTCAATATATTGATTATTTTATATTATTTCTTCTTTAACTGTTTTTTATTTTCCTTTTCCAATTGTTTCAAACTCTTTTTAGGTGTTGGTAAATCTTCTGGCATAGTTCCACCATTTTTAGCAATTACTTCTCTTATATTCTTACCAATATTATAATGGGTTTCATTTGCTTCTTTTTCATTTTGTATATTATCTTTTTTTAATTTTTGTTCTGTTTGAGATATTCTAAATAAATTTGCTATAAGTTCATCACTTCCCATATTATCTAAAATATCTTCTCTATATCTCAATTCTTTCCTTTTAGCAATATCATCTGCCGTTTCTCCATTATATAAACCTTTATATCCAGCATTATGAAATTTGTCAAAATTCTTAACTCCTGCATTTTTAGCAGTTTGATTAAGTGAATAATTTCCTTTTTTTGTCAAGTTTCTTTGATAAAATCTCTTTTCATCTTCTGTTAATGAAGTATACTCTTTTTCGCTAATTTCTTGTTTTCTAGTTTGAATTGCAAAATATGTTTGTGCAAGTGCAATTACTTTCTTTCTAGTATCTCCATTTTGTGCTATTAAATAGCAAGCATATCGTGTTAATTTGTAATCTTCAATAAATTCTTCTTTACCTTTTCCAGAAATTATTGGCTTCCTGATGTCAAGAAAGCAATCTTTTGCTGAAATTTCGCTGTTTTCACAAGCTATTATAGCTTTTTCTATTACCTTTTTAAAATTTTCCCACTTTGCATATTGTAAAACAGGCATTAGTTCTCTAGCATACCAATATTCAATTCCTTTTTCGTCAATATGTTTAATATCTTCAAAAGTTTGATTAGTATAGTTTGAATCCTTTTCTAATTCGTTCATTTATTATCATCTCCATTTCTCATTATTTTATATTCTATTACATTTATAAGTAAATTTCAATATATTTACGAAAATTTGTTTTTATTTTGTTGTTTATATATAGAAAGGTTGTTACCTTGTATTGTTAGTAACAACCATTTCTATTATTATCTTACATATCTGTCTTTTTTCTTTGTTTTTATAATATCTTCTTGTCCGTTTTTCATTTGTCTTTCTATTTTCACAACTTCCTTAACCTTTGGTGTGTCTTCTAAAATATAATTTGCTGTTTTTAGATTTTTTCTGTACTTATTTAGAATTGTAGTACATTCATTTCGCTTTTCTTTGTGTTCTTTTATCAAATTATCATCTTTGCAATTTCTTAGCTTATTTCTGTATTTTTGTCTTAAATTAGTAACA
>CAOKPI010000073.1 GCA_948470605.1 uncultured Clostridium sp.
TTTTTTAAAAATTTTTAATTTTCTATTGACTTTTTATAGTTAGTCACCTCTATTCTTTTGCTATCATATCTTAAATAAAAGGATTTTTCAAGATATTATTGTAATTTTTTTGTGAAATTAAAACTAGGCAATTGGAGACGTTTCCTTTTGCTCCTTTTCATTTGCTAAAATATATTCTGAAGATGTATTTTAAATAAATAAAAAGGAGCAATAGGAAACCTTCCCCATTGCCCCACATTTATTTTTATTCTTAAGTTCTTGTTTCTACAATTAGCTTCATACCAGTTCTGTCTTCTCCTTCCACTTCCACTTCTGCAAATGCTGGTATACAAACTAAATCCACTCCTGATGGTGCAACAAACCCTCTTGCTATTGCCACTGCCTTTACTGCCTGATTTAGTGCTCCTGCTCCGATTGCTTGCATTTCTGCTTTACTTGATTCTTTTACTAATCCAGCAATTGCTCCTGCTACTGAATTAGGATTTGATTTTGATGAAATTTTTAAAACTTCCATTTTTCTTTTGCCTCCTATAATTTTATTTTTTGTTGCAACTTTTACGATTGTTATTTTACATTATATGGAAATATTTGTAAAGTATTTTTTGGAAATTTTTAGGAATTTTCATCGCAATCTTTTTCTTATTTCGACACTCCTTTTCAAATACTCTATAAGTACAATCTTTTTATGTCTTTTACCCTATTATCAGCCTCCTCTATGTCGAATACAACAGCATTTAAAATACATTCACCAGTTGCTATTTTATATCTTTCTGGCAAAGTAGTTTCAAATCTTTTTAAAGAAGCTGAAATATCCATTCCTATCACAGAATGTTTTGGTCCAGTCATACCAATGTCAGTTATATAAGCAGTTCCCTTTGGCAAAATACTCTCATCTGCTGTTTGTACATGAGTATGAGTTCCATACACAGCTGTTACTTTTCCATCTAAGAAATATCCCATCGCTATTTTTTCAGCGGTTGCTTCTGCATGAAAATCAACCAAAATGATGTCTACTTCTGGTTGTAATTTTTCTACTATTTCTTTTGCTCTGATAAATGGATTTTCAGAAAGTACATTAATATCAACTCGACCAATTAAATTAATGACTCCTATCTTTTTGTTTTGACAAGTATAGATGTTATACCCTTTTCCTACTACTCCTTTAGGATAATTGGCTGGTCGAATTAATTTAGGATGGTCTATGAATTTAAAAATATCCTTTTTTCCCCATGTATGATTTCCCATCGTGATAACGTCTACATCTAGAGCTAAAATGTCATGGAAATTTTGCTGCGTGATTCCCATTCCTTCTGCTGCGTTTTCTCCATTTACAATGACAAAATGAATTTGTTCTTCTTGTCTTATTTTTCCTAATTGCTTTCTTAATTCTTGAATTCCACTGTTTCCAATTAAATCCCCTATTGCTAAGATTTTCATTTAAAAATCACTTTCCTTTCCGATTTTTTCTATCATACTATATTTTTTAAAAATAAGCAAGGTTGTATACATTGAAAAAAAGTTGTGACTTTTACATCACAACTTTTTCTCATTTTGCATAATCAATGACTCTAGTCTCTCTAATTACATTCACTTTAATTTGTCCTGGATAATCCATTTCGCTTTCTACCTTTTTAGCCACATCTCTTGCCAAAATTGTCATTTTATCATCTGATACTCTGTCTGGTTTTACAATAATTCTAACTTCTCTTCCTGCTTGTATTGCAAAAGATTTTTCCACTCCCTCAAAAGAATCTGCAATCTCTTCCAAGTTTTGTAATCTTTTGATATAGGCTTCAACGGTTTCTCTTCTTGCTCCTGGTCTAGAAGCAGAAACAGCATCTGCTGCTTGTATCAAAACAGCTTCTAGTGTCTTTGGTTCTACATCGCCATGATGAGCCTCTACTGCATTGATAACTAAATCGTTTTCTTTGTATTTTTTAAGAATTTCTACTCCTATTTCAACATGAGTTCCCTCCATGTCATGGTCTAATGCTTTTCCAATATCATGCAATAAACCTGCTCTTCTTGCTAACTTTGGGTCTAATCCTAATTCCTCTGCCATAATTCTTGCTAAATTAGAAACCTCAATGGAATGATTTAATACATTTTGTCCATAACTTGTCCTATATTTTAATTTTCCAATCAATTTTACAATATCTGGATGAAGCCCTATTACACCAGTTTCTAATACAGCTCTTTCGCCTTCTTCTTTAATCGTTGTATCCACTTCTTCCTTTGCTTTTTCCACCATTTCTTCTATTTTAGCTGGATGAATTCTTCCATCATCAATCAATTTTTCCAAAGCAATTTTAGCTACCTCTCTTCTTAATGGGTCAAATCCTGATAAAACAACTGCTTCCGGTGTATCATCAATAATTAAGTCAATTCCTGTTAAAGTTTCTAATGCTTTAATGTTTCTACCTTCTCTACCAATAATTCTTCCCTTCATATCATCATTTGGAAGAGCTACGATAGATACTGTTGTTTCTTGTGAATGGTCTGCAGCGCATTTTTGCACAGCATAACTTAAAATCTCTTTGGCATTTTTTATGGCAGTTTCTTTTGCTTTTTGTTCCTTTTCACGAATTAAAGCTGCTTTTTCAGCTGTTAATTGTTTATCCATTTCAGACAACAATCTAGTTTTTGCTTGTTCTTTTGTTAAAGCTGCAATTTGTTGCAATTTTACCATTTCTTCACTATGTAGTTGGGTAATTTCTTCTTTTTGCTTTTCAATTTCTTGTAGTTCTCGTTCTAATTCTCTCTCTTTTTTCTCAAAATTCCCTTCTCTTTTTTCTAGATTTTCTTCCTTTTGAATTAATCTTGCTTCTTGTTTTTTTACTTCGCCTCTTCTTTCTTTAATCTCTTGATCTAACTCTTTTCTGCTATTCATAATTTCTTCCTTGGCTTTGAAAATTTCTTCTTTTCTTAAATTTTCTGCTTCTATTTTGGCTAAATCAACTAGTCTTTTTGCTTCACTTTCTGCTCCTTGAATTTTAGACTCTGCAATCTTTTTACGATATATCATTCCGATTGGAACTCCGATTGCTAATGAGATTAAGATAGTGGCGATTATGATTACAATGTTCATAATCATACACCTCTTTCTTATTTAATTTTCAATGTTCGAATAAAATATATATT